>JARLFX010000047.1 GCA_031296355.1 Acidobacteriaceae bacterium | reverse complement strand
GTTCTATATAGTATCGGCGCGGCCGCTCACACCCCCGTATCTATGGGGACTTGCAATCCTGAACGAGGATGCGTAAAGACCGGCCCACGGAGCGCGGGCGTAGCTCAGGGGTAGAGCACAACCTTGCCAAGGTTGGGGTCGAGGGTTCGAATCCCTTCGCCCGCTCCAACAAAAAGCCCAGGTGTCCTGGGCTTTTTCTATATCTGCCCCCTGCCCTCTGTTACAAATCGGTCCACTTTGGACCAGATCAAACCAAGAACATACAGGTCAATCCGTGCCAAATCCGTGCCAAATGTTCTTGTGGTGTTCCTGGGCTAAGGATATTCAGACTTGGATTGCCACGGCGACTCCGAGTGTAGACGCTTCAATCCACGCTTATGGTGACAGACCACCATTGCCGCCCCTTTGAGTCTTCTACCGCTAGTTTGCGCCCATCTTGGTCATCTACGGGCCTGTCAGTTCTGCTGCTGGAGCTCTGCCATTCGCTCAAAGCGACCGCAGTCAAACCTTAGCTGCATACGGCATTCCCTGAATGCTCACGGTCACTCTCATATCCTCTATCAATGACGGGTCGTCGGTTGTACATCGCCGTCCGTCCCCAGTCCGAAGGTCACTGGCCACAATGGCGTCTTGGTGAACAGTTCCCGCCGTCTCAGCCTCTCGCCGACCTTGTATTCATCCAAAAGGCCCAACCAGAATAATGGGCGCAGCACATGGATGTAGAAGGCGGCTGCCAGACGGTAACCTTTAAGCCAGATCTCATCCTCGCGGACACCAAACAATGCCGAGCATAGGCATTCTTTAGAAGAAGATTTCAAACTGACTCACTACCAAATATTGCAGCCCTATGGCCTACTATAGCTCCGTAAACTAGGAGACGATCATGCAGGCGAAAGACGTTTTTGGCATCGTTCTGCGAATAATAGGTGTCATTTGCTTGGTGTGGGCTGTTCTTGACGCAACATTGGCAATTTATTGGGCAACGGACCCCTTATGGCGCGGTGCGCCTGTAACAATGGAAGCTACGAGGGCAGTAATCTACCTTGTTGTTGGATTGCTGCTCTTACTGGGCACCAAATGGGTCGTTCGCCTTGCATACGAAAAAGAGCAGTAAGTTCAAACTGACCCACTACCAAACTATTCGGTGGTGGGCCAGTTTGAAACTCCGCCATGGGGTGGATTTCTGCCGGTCAGCTTATGGCCAAGGAAAGCGGATACCGGACATTCGCCTTATGACGAGACCGGGCCGGGAGGGGACGGGCGGGTTTCGAGCGTCCGGCTAAAAAAGCGGTCATTGGCGAAGTGGCCAAAGATTCGTAAGATGGGCAAGTGCGGCGCAACCGATCAAACGGGGCGCGGTGCGAAAGCGATGGGTAACGCTTCGCTCACCCATCCTGTGGCTGGCTCTGCGACGAACTTGAGAAAGGACTTCGGTTGAATGATCCCTGACGATCTTCAGTATAGCAACCTCACCGAACTTGTCGCGTCGTACTCCGGCAAGGGGCGCGGTGAATCAGTTTCTTTCCTAAACTGGTTCTTGGAAAACATCTTTCGCCTTGATTCCGTTGATGCCGATGATTCGATTTGTGATCGACCAAATGACAGAGGCATCGACGGTATATACGTTGACCACGACCAAGAAGAAATAATTATTCTGCAGGGGAAGCTTCGTCAAAAAGAAGCCACAGTCGGGGACGCTCCTCTGCGCGAACTCGCGGGTACATTGACCCAGTTTAAAGACCGCACAGCGGTTGAATCTCTTCAAAATGGTGGAGGCAACGAAGACCTGAAGAAAATTCTTCAGCGCGAACATGTCGCCGATCTCGTTGACAAGGGGTATCGCGTCGTCGGAGGATTTGTGACTAACTTGCCTCTCGATGCGAACGGGCGAGAGTTTCTAGATCAGGCTGGAAACATCCGAGCTTACGATCGAATTAGAATTTGCTCTGAGTTTATCGATATCGAGAGTGAGGGCGGTGTTGATGAAAGCTTCGCCTTGGACGCTAGCTATGTCGAACCCATGAAAATCCAGATAGGAGCTAAAGCGACTAGTTATATTTTTCTTGCGAAGGCATCGGAGCTTGTCATGATGTCTGGCATTGATGACGGCACGCTATTCTCGCAGAATGTTCGGCTCTCATTGGGAAACACCAAAGTCAACAATTCCCTTACGGAAAGCATAAAGGATAAAGGAGAGCATAAAAATTTTCCTTTATACCACAATGGAATTACAATTCTTTGCTCAAAGTCTGAATACAAAGACGAAAAGATTGTCATTGAAAATTACGTTGTCGTGAATGGGGCGCAGAGCATCTCTACATTCAAGAAATCATCGGGAAATTTGACGGACGACTTGCGGGTATTGGTCAAAGTGGTCGAGCTTGATGATACTTCTCTTGCGAGAAAAATAACCGTAAATAGTAACAATCAAAATGCAATAAAGCCAAGAGATTTAAAGTCGAACAACGAAGTCCAGATTCGACTTAAAGAAGAAATGAAAATAATTTCTGGTGGTAAATTCGACTTTGAAATAAAGCGAGGTGAGAAGTGGCGCGAAGATGCGGAGATTATCACCAATGAAGAGGCCGGACGGCTCCTGCTTGCCAGTGATCTGGGAGAGCCCTACTCTTGTCATCAGGTCTACAAGCTATTTGATGAGAAATATGCTGAGATTTTTGCACGTCCAGCAGTCAATGCGTGGAGAATCGTTCTCCTTCATAAAATTATGGGACGTGTTGAGGCTGCGGCGGAAAGGATCGAATACAAACCACTTTCAAAATATGGGCTTACAAGATTCTTTGTGCTCTCCTGCATTTTTAGCTTGATTCAAGAGGACGAAACTTCTCGAAGGCTAATGCAGAACCCGCGAGGGGTTTTTGATAATGGGTTGGATCAGAAATTTTGTGATGCAGTATCTGAGGTTTTAAAAACTCTCGTGGTTGATTTGAACTATGAAGTGAAGGAACTGGGTGACAGCTTTGACTATAAAGGCGACCTAAAAAGTCCAAACAAGATTGCAGAACTTAGGGGCAAGTTATTGACCAGTTACAAGAAGGATGTCGCGCGAGATAAAGCCGCATCCTTTGGCATGTTGTTGGCCTGAGTTCACTGGGCATGTCTTTAGTAGAGGTAGCTCTGCTATCATTCGTGCTCTCCGCAGCGTAACGTGACTTCTCCCGCTTTGTCGTCGCCATTATCGGCGTGAAGTTGAAAGTCGACGATGGCATGGACTTGCTTACCGCTCGGCATGGTCGCCAACCGCGTTGAGAAAGCGAATATACTCCAGGTGCCGGTGTTTGTGCCGGCAGCGGCCATCAACTTTGCCGTCCAGTACGTTGAGGACGGCAAACAGCGTGGTCGTACCATGCCGATTAACCCCGCCAGGTTTAACCACACTGCGGGGATATTATTGCATCACGCGGTTCAAGAAACTCAAATTCATTCTGATGGTATCGCCGCGACAACGGCAATATGGTTTCCAATCACTGGTCAATATTGTATGAGTTGCACCCGCCGACATTTCATCCAAAATGTTTGGCAGACAATCGAATAGCTAATGCAATAAAGGAATGCCGAATCATGGCGAAAGCCGCACCAAAGAAAACCGCCAAACCAGCAGCCAAAGCCATCAAGCCAGGCCGTAAACCTGCCGCGTCGAAAACGACTAAGGTTGTTAAAACCGCAGCTCCCGTAAAGAAACCAGTAGCGGTCAAAGCGCCGGTGATGAGCAAAGATGAGCTCCGGGTTCAGCTGGAAAAGGCACAAAAAACGATTGTCACGTTGCGTACCAAGAGCCGTGAGGCGGTAAAGGCCGCCAAGGCGTCTGCGGCACAGATTGCAGAGCTCGAGGCGACGGTGGCTCAGATGGAGAAGAAGGTTGCAGGCCAGGTTAAGCCTGCCAAGCAAGCTGCCGCTGCAGCAAAGCCTGTTGTGAAAAAGCGTGGCCGTAAGGCTGCCGCAAAGGGCGATGTCGTGCCGGATGAATCTGATGATCTTGCGCCGGTAGCTGACGAAACCGCCGGCGAGGAATAAATCTATCTGAATGATATTGGCCGGTGTCGCTTAACTGATTATGCGGCGCCGGCCATAACGGCATCACTGTGACGCACTCGCTACCTCTTAGGCCAAATCTACCGCGAACTTTTTCAGGTCGTCCAGGCTGCACCATTGCAATGCACTCATCTCTGTCGCCCGGAGAAAAACCCGCGGTGCGACTCCTGCCAGAAAAGCCTCATGCCAGCGCGGTGCACATAGACACCACCGATCACCGGCCTTCAGTCCGACAAACCCATATTCTGGCCTTGATGTGCTGAGATCATTCCCCTGCGCCTTGCTGATGGCCAGGAACGCCTCCGTCATTTCAACGCAAACCGTATGGCTGCCGGCATCCTCCGGCCCAGTGGCACAGCATCCATCGCGGTAGAATCCGGTGATAGGGTCATACGAACAGGGCTCCAGCATGGTCCCCAGCACGTTTAACGAGCTCTGTCGCCGTCCACCGCCGCCACCGACATCCAAAGGCATTCAACTTCTCCTTGAGCATGAGGGCGGCCCTTCGGCACCCATCATGACATGCGGTTCCCCATGCCGGAATATGATATAGGTTCCCAATCCTAACATAAGGCATCGGCATGGTTTTGCCAGATACAAGGCCACCCGGGATACAAGGCCACCCGGCCAAACCGCCATCCTGGTGGGCGCGACGAGAATGGCGATCTACCAGCACTTCAATAGCCGCCCACTTCATGGTTTGCTGAGACCAAAACAATGGAAGCCCTGAGACCATGAGCCGCGAACCTCGCCGACCAATTCAAAAGCCACGGCAGGCTAAGACATCGTGGAATGGTTGTCAGGTTCATAACCGTTCGCTGATTAGCCTGATGCGTGGTGCAATGCGTCGAGAAGACGGAACTGGATTACTGATCCTGGTGATGGTATTGGCGGCGCTGGCACTGATCGGCAGGTTGTTGAAGGTGATGTAACCAGGGTGGCGGCTAAGATTTCCTGGAAATAGCGATTAGCGTATTGAACGCGCGGTACCCACAGCTACAGCGTGTCTGTAATCTCCCTGGCAAGGTGTCATGAGGCAGAAATAATGGCAGCCGTTCGAAAGTGGCAATTCAAGGCGAAGTTTCGGACCAATGCCTATGGCTGGAGCGGGTCAAGCCTTGCCATCACCCGGCTCAAGGAAGCCGCCACCGAAATCAGGTCTGTTGCAAAGTCCGATCCTGTCCTGGCGGGCGACGGCGTCGTGTCGCTGGCCGAGCGCATCTGGCCAAGTTTCCAGGAAATCGATAGCTCGTCTGGCGCCCTTGGTTCTGCGGTCTTTCGTACCCTGAACGAGCTGATCCCGATTCTTATCGCGGCACCGGCGGACCGCGCCACCAGAAGCAAATGGCTGGCGCGATTATTCGAGGCCATCCAGAACGACGGCGTCGACTATCTGTCGCCACTCGAAGAGCGCTGGGGCGAAATCGCGCAATATCCAGATTTGATGGACGAATATACTGACCTCATGCTCGAAATGGTGCGTCGTGCCTGGGCGGACCATCAAAATTTCTCGTATGTCACAGGCACCTCCATCTGCTTATCCTGCCTGCTGGAACGTGGCCGTTACGATGAGCTTCAAGAGCTGCTTGCCACCCACCGAGTAAAATTCTGGCCCGACCATCGATTCGGCGCCGAGGCTTTGGTGCGTCAAGGTTTGTGGGAAGCCGCGATCGCCTTTGCCGAAGCCGCGCGCAGCAAGACAAATCCCGGCTACTACGAACTTTCCATCAATCGGTTTTGTGAAGCCCTGTTGATCGAACAAGGCCGCTCGGATGAGGCGTATCAAAGTTACGGCCTGCGCGCCGCCAATGGCACAACGAACCTCGCCGTCTATCGCGCGCTGATCCGCGCCTACCCCGACCGCGACCGTCGCCGGATGCTGCTGGATCTGATCGAAACCCGTGGCGATAAAGGAAAATGGTTCGCTGCCGCGAAGGATGCCGGATTTTTCGATATCGCCATCGAGTGTGCCGCCGCATACGGCGCAGATCCGTCGACATTGTTGCGCGCGGCACGGGATTTTCTTGGCAAGGAGCCAAAATTCGCTGCCACTGTCGCGCTGCTTGCTCTATCCAGCTTTCTTAACGGCGATGGGTATGATCCGAGGCCGGCGGAAGCTGCAGACGCGGTAAAATATCTTCTTGTGGCATCGCGCGAGATGGCAGCGCTCGACTGGGCCGTGGGCGAACTCGGCAAGCTGGTGGCACAGCCATGTGCTTCTGGCCGGGAGCCGTTTCAGGCGGCCATAAAAACCGCGCTGCCGTGCTGGCATCGGCCAACTTGAGCGGCTTCGTCCAACGGTCATGGTTTCAATCAGGCGAGGCCCGGGAGCAGGGTTTTCAGGCCATCCACAACCATGCCGACGGCGATGGCGGCAAGGATCATGCCCATCAGGCGGGTCATGATGACGCGCATCCGCGCAGAGAGCAGCTTGCCGATCGAGGCGGCGAAATAGAGCACCACGAAGAGTGTGACGATCAGCGCCGCGACGACCGCGGCGTAGGCAGTATATTCGCCGGTGCCGCTGGCCTGGGCCATGTAGATGATCAGCGTGGCGATTGTGCCTGGGCCGACGATGAGGGGAAAGGTCATTGGATAGAAGGCGATGCCGTCATCCGCAGCATCCGGCCCGGGATCTGCCTGCTTCTCATGCTCGCCACGCTCATGGGCAGTGATCGGGTGGCCATTGAGCATTGAAAAGGCAATACCAAGCAGCACAAGGCCGCCGGCGACGCGGAAGGCATTCACCGAGATCCCGAAAAAGCCAAGGATGAGGTTGCCCGCCAGCGAGATCGCGACGCACATCACCGCCGTGTAGGTGACGACCTGAAGTGCCAACTGACGCTGTTGGGCGACGGTGCGATCGGCGGTCATGGCAAGAAAGAACGGCAGGTTGATGAATGGATTCATGATGGCGAAGAGCGCGCCCAGGAATTTGGCAGCAAAGGCTATGTCCACTGATCCGGTCTCCTAATCGTAAGCGCCCCTCATTGGGTGCCAGCATGATCGTTACTGCATGATGGGCCGGTCATCACCTTGTTTTAGGCCGGGCGTCCCGAAACTCGGCACGAGCTTCCGCGCCACCAGCTGGCGACCTTGGGTGGAAAGCGGAATGTCAGGTCTTCGGGGAAAAAATAGAAATCCCGTCATTCCTTGGTGACCCATATTGGATCATTCATTCGGCCTGGGCGCATCAGCCTGCCGGGCGTCAGTCGCGCGATATGGACAGCCCCGCGAGAAGCGGAGCGTACGCGGCGAGCCTGCGGGATACGAACTCAGTGAAGAGCCGCACGCGCTTCGTCTTGCGTGTCTCCCCCTGCGTGAGAAGCCAGAGCGTTCCATGCATGTGCAGATCGGTGCCCGGCACATGCACCAGCAGGGGGTCGGCATCTCCGACGAAACACGGCAGTTTCGTCATTCCGATCCCTTGCCGTGCCGCAGCGATCTGTGCCTCGGCGTCCGGGGTCCTGAACGGAATCTCCGTGGTGTGAATTTCGCTCTCCCGAGCCCAGTCCGGAATTCCGTGATTGTTGATGACGATCCAACGGAGGGGATCATGCACACCTGCACGCCACGCTTCCAGCCGATCGCGGGACATGTAGATGCCGCCGGAAAACTCCGGCCCCTTCAAGCCGTGAAGATTGAGCGGCAGGGTCTTACGGTCGACGACCACGCGGATCGCGACATCGGCGTCCCGGTTAGTCAGATTCGCGACCTCGCCGGTTGATATGACTTCCATCTCGATGCCAGGATGCAGACGCGCGAAATCGGCGAGGTCCGGCATGAGCAGATGTGTCGCGAGGAAGGGCGGCAGCGTCACCCGCAAAAGTCCGCTCGCGCTCTGATCGCGCCCGAAGATTCGTGTTTCCAGCAAATGCGACGACACTTCCATTTGCTCCGCAAATTCCAGCACCTCCTCGCCCGCTTCCGTCATGCGGTAGCCCGAAGGCAGCTTTTCGAAGACTTGGACCCCGAGACGTGCCTCGAGCTGGGCGATACGCCGCAGCACGGTCGCGTGGTTCACCGCGAGGCGCTCGGCCGCGGCTCGCACCGAGCCTCCGCGCGCGACGGCAAGAAAGTAGCGAACGTCATCCCAGTCGATCATGGTGCAATCCCGCACCGTACGGTGCGCCCTCCAGAGCCGGTCTCGGACACCATCGGAGACCCTTTCGAATGAGGATAGCACGGGTGGTGATTATGGCCCATGCCGGCAAGCGCAGCCCATTTATGAATGGCGGGCACTGATCGCCGCATCTAACGTCAGCCATCTACCGGATCGATTTCGCACCACCGATGTGCGCGTTTGCGCACTCAAAGCCCGTCTCTAACGGACCTATCTCGGGGTTCCCGGGGGCATCCCCGTACGACCGAAAACGAAACCTAAAAGGAGATATCATGGGCAAGCTAGAGGGTAAGATTGCAGTCATTACGGGTGGATCGAGTGGCATGGCGCTGGCGAGCGCCAAGCGGTTCGTTGAAGAGGGTGCCTATGTCTTCATCACGGGCCGGCGGCAGGAGGCGCTCGACGAGGCTGTCAGGCTGATTGGCCGGAACGTAACTGGCGTGCGCGGCGATGCTTCCAATCTCGATGACCTTGACCGTCTGTTCGACACGGTCAAGCGGGAAAAGGGCAAGATCGACGTCCTGTACGCGAGCGCCGGTATCGGCGAAGCCGTCCCTCTGGGCGCGATTACCGAGCAGCACTTCGATGCGACCTTTAACCTGAATGCGCGCGGCACGCTGTTCACGGTCCAGAAGGCGTTGCCGCTGTTCAACGACGGCGGGTCGATCTTCATGACCGGGTCAGTGGCTTCGATGAAAGGTTTTCCCGGCTACAGCGTGTATGCGGCAAGCAAGGCGACGTTGCACGCGTTTGCACGCGGGTGGCTCAACGAACTGAAGGCCAGGAACATCCGGGTGAACGTGCTGCACCCAGGCCCGATCGCCACACCGATGCAGGACCAAGTTCTCACCGCGGAGGCGAAGCAGATGTTTGAATCCCTGATCCCGCGGGGAAAGATGGGCCTGCCTGAGGAAATTGCGGCGGCCGCGCTGTTTCTTGCTTCAGACGATTCCAGCTTCGTGAATGGGGTGGAGTTGTCTGTCGACGGTGGCTTCTCGGCCATCTGAATTCGCGCCGGACTGCCGGAAGTGGCCGGCCGGCGGGAGCTGGCACGTCCAAGGTGGAACAACGCCCGTGCTGAACGCTCGGGCCGGCGATGCGGACATCGTTCGCAATAGGACGTTACCGCGATGATTCTCGCACGACGAAACGCAAACCCGGCCTTCCTGAGGCCAGAACATCAACATCGAAACAGAACGGATATCCGACGCCGAAGTTGAACAACTTCTTTATCTGCGTCTTCAAACCGCGCTACTGCTTCCCCCTCCAAAGCATGGCCAGGAGGTGGCGTCCGAAGCGCCTTGACGGCCCGTAGTTCCGCTGACAGCCAAGACCCTGTGCAGTCGCACCGGTTACTGTTGAGGAATCAGCATCTCGCGCCTGGGTGGCGACTGAATAAATGCCGCTACGGCTAGCCACACCAAACCGATGGCTGCACAGACTAAAAACACCGTCGCGGTTCCTCCGAATTCGGCGGCTACGCCGCCGACAGCGCCGCCGGCAAAGATGCCAACCGATTGGGCCGTGTTATATACGCCGATGGCCAGCCCCTTGCGTGCTTGTGGCGCGGTACGCGACACCAGGGATGGAAGCAGAGCTTCCAGCAGATTGAAGGCAATGAAAAAGGCAAACAAAGCTGCGATCAAGGCTACCTCATTGGTATAGCCCGCCGCGAAGCCGAACATCGCCAAAGTCAGCAATGTCACCGCCCCCATGAGCGCCGGTCGCATGAAACCGTATTTTTCCGCCACGATGATTCCTGGGATGGCGATGATGAAGCCGCCGAGTGCCGTGGGCAGATAGACCATCCAATGGTTTTGAAGTGCAATGCCCGCGTTATTGACAAGCGCCAATGGTACCACAAGAAACAACGACACCTGCATGAAGTTGAGCGCGAAGATCGAAAAATGCAGCCGCAGGAGCGCTGGAGTTACGACGCTGGATTTTTCTCCTGAGCCGAATGCCTCAGCAGGCGCACTCATAGGGACATCGGGTACGACATACTTCACCACACCGATTGCCACGACCGCTAGCACGCCGGTCATCAGAAACATGCCCGGCACGCTGATAGTGCGATAAAGCGCCGGCCCGGCGACCAGAGAGACGATAAAACTGGCGCCAATCGTAATGCCTACAAAGGCCATTGCTTTCGTGCGATGTTGTTCTCGCGTGGCATCTGCGATCATCGCTGAGATTGCGGCCGAGATCGCGCCTGCGCCCTGGACCGCACGCCCGGCGATGATCAGCGGCAGCGTGTGAGCGAAACCGGCGAAAAATGACCCGAGGGCAAAAATCGTTAGCCCCGCCATCATCACTGGTTTGCGCCCCCAATGGTCGCTGGCGATTCCAAACGGAATTTGCAGCGCGGCTTGTGTCAGGCCGTAAATCCCCAACGCCAGCCCCACCAGGGTATGATTATTTCCGCCCGGCAGGCTACGTGCGTAGACCGAAAACACCGGCAGAATTAGGAACAGCCCCAGCATCCGTAGACCATAGATGGAGGCCAACGCCGTGGTGGCGCGGCGCTCTTGCGGGTTCATGTCGTCTTGTCTGCGCCGCTTAACCTTCTGCGGTTGTGGTTTGCCAGCCAGTGCAGACGAATCGGGACCGTGGTTTGTAGTCATGGCATCCTCCGGAATGTAGTTAGGACTTAAATAGTCAGCCAAATTTCCAGGGCCGGCTGATTTTATGGATGAGACGCAGCGCGCCTCGTTCACGGGCAGATGCGAAGATCAGACGTTTCTATCATCCTAGATTTGCGAGCCAGCGTAGATCCGCGGCAATGCCTTTGAAATCAGGCTTTGTTGAGGAAAGTCCCGCGACAATGAATTGTGAGTTTCCATGGGGGCCAAAGGCAAAGACCGCCGCTGTGTGGGTTACGGTATATTCATGTCCAGGGCTTGCGGGGGTAACACTGTAACCGGCATGGTAGCGCCCGGCCACGGCGACAAGCTGAGCCGGACTGCCGCGCAAGCCGGTAATATCGGTGCCGAACAGAGTGACATACTGGGCCATCTCTTTGGGTGTATCGCGGTTAGGATCGACAGTTACAAACAATATCCGGAAATGGCTCTCGAGTGGCCCCATGCCGCGCATCATTCGTTCTAGATCGTATAGAGTTGCCGGGCAGACATTCGGGCAGTTCGTGTAGCCAAAATACAGTAAAACGTCTTTGCCCCGGAAATCGGCAGCAGTGACAATCTTGCCTGTAGCGGTATCGGTTAGCGTAAATGCAAGTTTTGGCAGCGTCCCGCGCGTATCGACATCCTGGACGCTGAAACTGTGCTTCGGAGTACAACCGGCGAGCCAGATGACAAGCATGTTAGTCACAAGTCGAGATATTTTCATGCTTAATATTTGCACCTGGATGAAAACGGACGCAACCGTCCCCATTAGATCGGAAATGAGCGGGGATTCAGTTAAGGAAGCTCCGCGTATGATGGCTTCATAGACTTAGCCAAATTCATTTGATGGGATTTTGGACTTGTCTTGTGTGGGCTTTCGCGAAGCCCCGGTCCTTTCATGCAATTTGGACACAATTATCCTAAGCTGTTATGAATCTGTGTCGTAGAATATAGAGATTTGTTAGCCCGCAGGTTGCAAACAGACGGTTGGCGTTCTTTTCCAGGCCACGATAGCGCACCTTGGTGAAGCCAAATTTCAGTTTGATGATGCCGATCACATGCTCGACGCGTAAGCGCACCGAGGACTTTCTCCGGTTCCTTGCCCGCTCGGCCTCGTTCACCACGCCACGGCGCCGGTAACGCCGGTTGGTGCGGTCGCGGGCCTTTGGTGCTTTCTCTTTGATAACCTCGCCCTGGCCCTGGTATGCTTGATCGCCCCAGACGTCGCGCTCCGCCGCATCGACAACGAATCGTATAAAGCCTCCTCGGCTGCCGGGTCGGAGAGATTGAACCATTGTTGAAGGCAGTAAATCCGCAGCATCCGCTCCAGACCAAATGGCCGCCGGCCCGCTTCTCCTTTTGGATAGAAAGGCTCAACCAATCCACAAAGCGCAGACCACGGAACAACTGCATCCATCTCCGCCAAAAACGCCGCACGCTTCGTCACCTTCGCGTACCGATCAAACCCAGATGTCGAAAATGTCGTCTGCTTCAAAACCGCCCCCATCGATGCAGGAGCATATTACTAAATTCAAAACACCAGGGGAATCATAAAGTTATGCAGAGGTTCCTTAGCTCGCGGTCGCGCTGACGTGGCAACGCCAGGCTGGCAGGACGATGCACGACAACGAGCGATGGTTCATGTTATGATGGACACATATTATAGGGGGGCCGTGATGATAGCTAACAATAGATGGGACCGAATCTATGGCACGTCGTGCAATCTAGTGATAACCTCATCGCCGTTCTCAAATGGTTTCTGAGACGCAACTGCGCCAGGATGGCGTGATAGCCGAAGATAAATCGCAAGTAGGGGCTGGGGTATCGGTGTACGATGCCGCGAACGGGGTAGTGCGGCATCACGTGCTCGCGATTCCGGCTAAAAATGCCGTGTCGATTGCGATTTTGGCACTCGGCGGACTCGTCGATTGGGTCACTACCGTTTATCCTGCTGAATTGCCCGTCTGGTTACCCTATGATTTCTCTTGGTTCGCCTGGCTCGGCACTTGGCTACCTATCTGGTGGTATTGGCACGGCATCTCCATATTGCCCGCTGCCGAACGGCCCAAGCTATGGCGCCGGGCGTCATTCTTGCTTGGCATGACAGTAATGTACGCCGTGCTGCAAACGCATTACCTCTATCTCGCCGAACATCAATTTTTTCTTAATCGTATCCAGCATGTCGTCATGCACCATCTGGGGCCGTTCCTCGTGGCACTTGACCGCCACGGCCTCACAACCGCCGCCGGTGCAACTTATATCTTTTCTACCCTCAACGAAGCTATCGACGCCGTGCGAGCCGCCTTGGGCACCCGACCACATGACCTACCAGGTCCGGCTGTGGTACCTTCCGCCTCCGGGAAAACGACGCGATGATGCTGTTCAGGAACACCTCTACGCTTGGTAAAACTTCCAATCACGACGCGGTCCTGGCACAGAACGAGCCTGCCGTGACAAAGCCAAAATCGCGCCAGATTGGTTTGCTGCTATTGAGTGGTTTGGTCATTAGCTCGATGATCGGCGGCGGTGCATTTGACCTGCCACAAAACATGGCGGCGGCCGCGAGCCTCGGGGCGATTGCCATTGCCTGGGGTGTAACCCTGTTCGGCATGTTCTTCCTTGCCAATACGTTCCGTACCCTTGCCAATCAACGGCCGGACCTCACTGCTGGCATCTACTCCTATGCGCGCGAGGGGTTTGGCAAATTCGCAGGATTCATGATGGCTTGGGGCTACTGGCTCAGTTCAGCCCTTGGTAACGTCGCTTTTGCCGTGCTGACAATGCAGGTTTTTGGCTATTTCTTTCCCATGTTTGGCCAGGGGCAGAACATTCCATCCCTGATTGGTGGCTCACTCTTAATTTGGGTGATGTGCTTCCTTGTACTGAGCGGCGTCAGGCGCGTCGCGATGTTGAATTTAATCGCGACCATCTTGAAACTAACAGGACTGATCGCAGCCATTATCATTATGTTCGCCTACGCGAAGCTGGGGCATTTTAACATCGATTTTTGGGGCAAAACGGCTCATCTTGGCAGTATTTTCCGCCAGGTTAAGAGTACGATGCTTGTCACCCTGTGGGTGTTTCTCGGTATTGAGGGGGCTGTCGTCGTGTCTGATAGGGCGCGATCTCAGAACGATGTTGGCAAGGCCACATTCATTGGCTTTTTTGCCTGCTTTATTCTCTACGCGCTGATTTCGATGCTGCCTTTCGGGATTATGACGCAACATCAACTCGCGCACTTAAACAATCCGTCTGCCGCACTAGTGCTGAATGCCGTCGTGGGATCCTGGGGTGGTACGTTGGCTAATATAGCTCTGCTGATAGCGGTGCTTAGCAGCTGGCTTGCATGGACAATCCTGACCGCAGAGCTACCCCTCATGGGCGCGAAGGATGGCGTCTTCCCAAAATTTCTAGCCCGGGAAAATGGTCATCACGCGGCCGCTCCCGCTCTGTGGATTTCCAGCATTGTCATGCAAATGGCGATGTTCTCGGTACTGTTCGCGCATAATGCCTGGATCTGGCTTATCACTGTTACCGGCGCAATGTCTCTGCCACCATATCTTGCAAGCACCGCCTATCTTTGGAAATTAGCGGGCAATCGCGATTATCACCCAACGATGAGCGAGACACGTATCGCTTCGATCGTCACTGGCATTCTTGGTACCGTTTATTCAGTCTGGCTTCTCTATGCGGCAGGGTCACAATTCCTTCTTCTCTCCGCAGTCATGTACATCATAGGTGTTCCTGTATTCTTGTGGGCAGAACGCGAACAGCATCTAACAATTGTGTTTAATGGATACGAGAAGCTTGTAATACTTTTACTCCTAATCGCGACAATCGCAGCTGTCGTGCTGTTCAAAACTGGCGCCGTTAAACTCGGGTGATTGGATTTCTGATTTCCTTCATAAACCGCAGGTGCCATGTCATTAAGTTCTTCTCTTGGAACAACTGGTTCTCCGCTTTTCTACATGAAATCCAAACCAATCCAATCACTTGTAGGTGCCTTAACTGAGTCGGCCGTGGCTGGCTTCGCTATGGTTCCGCACGAGAATGCATCCGCAGCTTTGAGAGCATAGCAAGAATGCCTCGTGATAATTGGCCGGGCAGGACCAAGAGACTTCCTGGTAACGAAACTGGAAGCAATGCTGTCCGCCTAAAGCTATCATGGCTCGCGTTCGCCGGTCGAAAGGAGATGTGGCGGCATAATTAATTTATGGCCCTTTACGGACGGCATTTGTGGTCGGGAGTCTTTGGAACTTATGACCTGAGTGTTAACCGCTTGTGCCGTATGTTGATGCATATACGTCAATATCTGGATACTCAGCATGATGGCCATGATCATCAAGAAGGCCGGCAACGCCGGCGGAGACCTTGCCATAGATTTAACGCCGGCAATAGAGTTTCTCGATGATGTTTTTGTCTGTCCATGTTCTGGCAAAAGTGCGACCAAACGAGCTGCAATTCGTCCTGGTTCCGCAGACGTCAATGGAACTTCTGGCAGACTAGAAATCAAGGCAGATAATTCCTGTATCGCCATTTCATCTGGTAATTTTGTAAGTTTTTCGGCCTCGGCCCAGGGATCAAGGTCACGCCGCGCCAACGCTGAAACGACCTGAGATTTGTTCCATTTCGATCCGCGCCAATCGGCGCAAACAAAAAATCGTCAAATTTAGG
>JARLFX010000046.1 GCA_031296355.1 Acidobacteriaceae bacterium | reverse complement strand
TATTAAGTTGGGACTGTCGTCCCCGCGGAGGCGGGGACCCAGTTCTGCTTTGGAGCTTCGTGCAAAATCGAAAACTGGATTCCCGCCTGCGCGGGAATGACGAAGAAATTTAGTTAACGAATTTCCAACTCACCACACTAGTGTCCTGTCTCAAAAGTAACTTCAAGTAAGTGTAGCCGCGGCACGAGCGACTTTAGCGAGGATCGTATCGGCACTCTTGTGCCAGACGAAGGGCTTGGGATCGGCGTTGTGCCTATCGATGTAAGTGCGGATGGATTGTTCCAGGTCCGCCACGCTGGTGTGGGCACTGCGCTTGATCCACTGCTGGCTGATCTGGCTGAAGAAGCGCTCAACCAGATTGAGCCAGGAGGCCGAGGTCGGGGTGAAGTGCACATGGAAACGGGGGCGGGCGGCAAACCAGGCGCGCACCTTGTCGGTCTTGTGGGTGCCGTAGTTGTCCATGATCAGGTGGACGGTCTGATCGGCGGGAACCGCTGCCTCGATGGTGTTCAGGAACGACAGGAATTCGGCGCTGCGATGGCGTCGCTTGAGTTGCCCAATGACCTTGCCGGTGGCCACATCCAGAGCGGCGAACAGCGAGGTGGTGCCGTGGCGTTTGTAGTCGTGCGTGCGCGTGGCCGGCTGACCGAAGCTCAGCGGCAGTCCCGGTTGGGTGCGATTCAAGGCCTGAATCTGACTCTTCTCATCCACGCTCAATACCAGTGCGCGATCCGGTGGTGCCAGGTACAGGCCCACCACGTCGCGCACCTTGTCCACGAAATGCGGATCGGTGGAGAGCTTGAAAGTTTCCTGCAGATGCGGCTTCAAGCCAAAGGCATGCCAGATGCGCTGCACGGTGGGCGCTGACACGCCCACAACTGCGCTCATGCGCCGTACGCTCCAGTGCGAGGCGTTGTCCGGCGTGCTCTGGCGCACCTTGTCTACCACCGCCTGCACCTGTTCGTCCGACACCGTGCGTGGACGACCTGCACGCGGAGCATCGGTCAACCCAGCCATCCGATACGCTTCATAGCGCTGGCGCCACTTGGAGACGGTTTGAGCCGTGGTGTGCAATCGTCGTGCGATCACGGTGCCCGACTCCCCATCGGCGCAACCCAGCACGATGCGTAGACGAAGCTTCTCATCGGCCGGTGCTTTGCGGATGGCCAGCCGTGCCATCAGTTCGGCACGTTCCGCATCGGTCATTGCAAGCTTCGTTGCTGGGCGTCCCGTTCTGGCCATCGCTGTAGTTTCCCGCACTTGGAAAGTCATGCGACAGCCATGGGTCTATTTAGTTCACGTTACTTTTGAGACATGACACTAGGGAGCCTCTGAATAACTCCATGCCCTCCCGTTGCCCCCGGTTTTGCGCCAGGCAAGGCGCGAGCGACGTGGTTTGCTCACTGCAAATGAGGAGCGAGCAACGCGGCATGGCGGAAAACCGGGGGCAACCCTTCGGGCGGCTTGCCATTTCGCGCCGGGCCGCGTTGCTCGTCGCTCATGTGCAATCAGCACACCGCGCTCCTCGCGCCTTGCCCGACACAAAATGGCAAGCCGCCGGAGGGTATGGAGTTGTTCAGAGGCTCCCTAGTGTCCTGAGTTAGAAGTTCGTTGACAAAAGCGTTTGATTGAAGCCAGGATGTCGTCGGCGGACTTTGTCCAAGCAAACGGTCGCGGATTTTTGTTGTAGGTCTCCAGGTAGTGGCGAATCGCCGTTTCCAGGGCCAGGGTGCTGCGATGGGTG
>JARLFX010000347.1 GCA_031296355.1 Acidobacteriaceae bacterium | reverse complement strand
CCCCAAAACCCCAAAACCCCAAAACCCCAAAACCCCAAAACCCCAAAACCCCGACCCAGTGCGCAGGAGGATATGCTGCTGGATATGTATGTGTGTACGAGCCACTGCGCAGCGGTCGCCGAGATAAATTTTATTACGGCACAGTGTGATGATATATTAACTGGACTGTCAAAAGTAAGAAATTTAAATATATTCAGAGACAGATGCTTCAGCAAATGCAAGACTGGGACCCGTTCCGGCTCGCCAACCGGCCGAAGTACAAAAAGTTCGTCATGATGCTTCTGTACGTCGCAGTGGCCGCCACCGCAGTGTCGCTCTTCCTATACTTAATACTGGGAATATTCAGCGACAGGAACTCCAAGTTGGCACGGTACAGCAAGCAAGTGCGTGCATGGAAGAAGAAGGGGGAGAGCTTCAAGCTGAGCGACATCTCAGTGGCGCTCAAGATCATGCCTTCAGAGAACACTCGAGGCAACATGGTTGTGATGCGTCACCAGACCTCAGACCTGCTTACGGAGAAGAAACTCGCCCGCGCCTACAATTACTCGCAGAGCTACTTCTTCCACACCAACACCACCATGTACTTCCCCGTCTTCCATTTCGAGCCTGAAAACATCCCTGTCGGCGACTCTGAGATTTACTGCATTCACTTGTTCTGGACGCCGAGCGAGAACGAGCAGACTCTGGAACTGTACGATAGTGTGAAGGGATTCCCGCAGTGCTCGAAAGCCTTCGACCAGCGCGTGATCTGGCACCAGCACGACCCCAAGTACGGCATGGAGATCAACACATGGAGACAGGAGGTGCACCCAGTGGAAGGCTGCAACACTCGCGAGAGCTGCCAGAAGAAGTGCAGTAAGTACAACGGCATCATCAAGCGCACCCTCAAAAAGGACTACATCTGCTATTCGTACAAGGTGCTGACGGACATATGTCTGACACTGGACTACAACGCCACTGACTCTTGGGCGTTCGCTGGCGGCTGCTTCGATGACGGCTCGGCGGCCAGAATGGCCCCTGCTAAGCCGGGAGAGACGTACAACTTCGAGAATGTGAAGGTGCAGGTGAGATCCAAGTTCGACCCATACGTGGTTGCCACCAAGGAGAACACTGAGAACGACGACTTCTCTTTCGGCGTGGACATCGACTTCCTTTACACCTTCGCCTTCTTAATATTGTTCGTGGCGATACTGTGCGGCGTGGTGGTTGCGGCGGCAGTGATTCTGGAGAAATACATCGTGGGGACACAGCTGTACGAGAAGTACTTCAAGGACACGCCCGTGCTGGAGTCCGCGGGAACCTCTTAAGTCGATTCATTTAACACAGACGACTTTTTCATTAAGCGCATAAACGGATATATATCTTTTTGGTATTGCGTGCGCTAATGATAATAGCGGGTTTGAGTGCCGCCCAGTTGGGCTAACTGACCGATATCCCGCTATTGGCTTTCTTACATACATATATATATACTAAGCAGCGCTGTATTATATTTAAGACGCGACTTTATTCAATAAAATTAAAATAAAGAGAATGAGTGAAAAGCCTTCTGGAATCACTTTCGCGACCACGCTGGGCAACGCATATATCGGCGCCGAACTTCTCCTCGGGGTCCTCATGAGCGGCCTCTGTCTCTGCAACTCTCCCTTGAACTATCGGCCGTCCCTCCAGCTCGTCCTCCTCTTCGACCTCGGCAAGATTGTCCTTGTGGCCCTGGCTAACATCGGGATCCCGCATCTGCTGCATCGGCAAGAGATCAGCACCGCGCTCAGGACGCTGCTTCTGTGGACAGCGACGGTAGTGACGGGAACGATGGCGCTGGTGTCGCACATGAGTTGTGCGGCGCAGTACCTGTTCGTATGGGAGGAGGGCGCCAGTCGCTTCCCCGGCCTGCGCGGCTTCGCCCTGGCCTTCGTCGTCCTTTTCACCCTCGTCCGTGTCGGCCTCTTCGCCTGCTATGCATACCAGGTTGGTGAAGCCGTCAAGGAGAAGAGCCAGGACCCCGGCAAGTGCCAGATGAACACGTGTTAGGGACATCATACGACATTAGGTATTTATTCATTGCTGCACTATTGATGATATTTCGGAACAAAGTCGTTATGCACAGTTGACATTTCTTACATGCGTAAGCAAAATAGAACTATTGCAAATATTATGTTTATTGTGCGACTATTATACAGTCTCGACATCTTCCGATTGCATTCAGAGGCGAGCAAGTACAGTAAAAAATCGGAGGAAATGCTTTGCTTATTGTAGTCCTTACTAATGTCCATGCGCAACAAGTCCCAATTCAATCAAGGGGGATCAAATTACAGAAAAAAACCGGAGAAAATCCTTTGATAATTTAAGTGCTTTATTATGGGCCTGCCCAACCAACCCCAAAAGGGTTTTTGGGGTTTTGGGTTTTTGG
>JARLFX010000346.1 GCA_031296355.1 Acidobacteriaceae bacterium | reverse complement strand
CAGGCATTTGTGCTGGCAGCCAAAGAGGGCGTGACGATTGCGCCCGTGTGGAACAAGTCGAACCGCGAGCACACCATTATTGGATCAGAGCCAACGCAGACGCGCGAAGCAGCAGATGCTGCGGTGAAGGCTCTGGGATGGAAGACCCCCTATTTTCTGGATGCCGACCACATCAACCTGAAGACCGTGGACCGCTTTCTGGCACCGTGCGACTTTTACACGCTGGACGTGGCCGACGATATCGGCAAGGCGACCAAGCCGGAGGATGTAGCGGCGTTTGTAGCGCGGCACCCGGAGCTGGTGGGTACGGTAACGATTCCGCACATTGAGAAGCCGTTCGTCATCACCAAGGAGTTTGTGACGGGCGTGGCGAACAAGTTCCTGGGTGCGGTGCAGGAAGCTGGACGCATCTATCGCTACATCGTGGAGAAGCGTGGGGCAGGGAGCTTTGTGCCGGAAGTCTCCATGGATGAGACCGACCTGCCGCAGACGCCGGTGGAGCTGCTGATTATTCTTGCTGCTATCGCGGATGAGAAGATTCCGATCCAGACGATTGCGCCGAAGTTCACGGGCCGCTTCAACAAGGGTGTGGACTATGTGGGCGATGTGCCGAAGTTTACACAGGAGTTCAATGACGACCTGGCGGCGATTGCATTTGCCATCAAGCAGTATGGGCTGCCAGCGAACCTGAAACTGAGCGTACATTCAGGGTCGGACAAGTTCTCTATCTATCAGGCAATCCATGATGCGATCAAGAAGTTTGACGCTGGAGTTCACCTGAAGACGGCGGGCACGACGTGGCTGGAAGAGATCATCGGGCTGGCGGAAGCGGGCGGCGATGGGCTGAAGATTGCAAAGGAAGTGTATGCCGAGGCGTTTGCGCACAGCGCGGAGCTCTGCGCGCCGTACGCGACCGTGATCGACATTGATCCGGCGAAGCTGCCTGAGCCGGCGGTGGTGAACGGCTGGACGTCAGAGCAGTTTGTGAGCGCATTGCGGCATGACCAGTCAAACAGCGCGTACAATCCCAGTCTGCGCCAGCTTCTGCATGTCGGATTCAAGGTAGCAGCCAAGCTGGGCGACCGTTATCTGAATGCGCTGAAAGCGAATGAAGCCGTGGTGGCGCGGAATGTGACGACGAACCTGTATGACCGGCACATTCGGCCGATCTTTCTGGGCAAATAAGCGGCAGATTCAGGAATTAAATTGCGTACCGGAAGTATTTGTACGAAGATTGAACAATACATTGGTTTCACGATAGACAAGGAGAATTTCCGTCATGAGTCTTGGCTTCAAAATCCCTGAAAAGGGCTCACTCGACCTGCTTTCGCTCGGCGCGCTGGTACACCGGCTTGATCCGGGGATCATCCCGTTCCGCAAGGCGACGAACTTTGCTGTGCACGTAAGCGGCGGCGAGTTCAATGTGGCCGCGAACCTCTCTGACTGCTTCCGTCTGAACACGGGCATCGCATCGGCGATGGTGGACTACCCGATTGGCGACCTGATCAACGAGAAGGTACGCGCGATGGGCGTGAAGTCGTTCTACAAGCACTTTGAGCACGACGGCACACGCGGACCGAACATGGCGACGGTCTATAGCGACCAGGGCCTGGGCGTCCGCAATCCCGTGGTCTTCTACAACCGCTGCAACGAAGCGGCTGCGCAACTGAAGCCGGGCGACTTTGACTGGAAGGCGATCTTCGCTTCCGGCGTGCGCTGGTTCCACAGCGGCGGCATCTTCTCGTCGCTGTCGGAGTCGACTTCTGCACTGGTGATTGAAGCGATGAAGGCTGCACGCGCAGCCGGTGTGGTGACATCGTTTGATCTGAACTATCGCGAGAAGCTCTGGAAGACGCAGGGCGGCGCGGCGCAGGCGCACAAGGTGCTGGGCGAGATCGTGGAGCACGTGGACGTACTGGTGGGCAACGAAGAGGACCTGCAGAAGGGCCTGGGATTTGCCGGACCGGAGGTGGCTGCGAGCGCGAAGGCGGCGAGCAAGCTGGATACGACCGTGTTCCTGGGCATGATGGAGCAGGTTGCTGCCCGCTATCCGAAGACCAAGGTGGTAGCGACGACGCTGCGCGAAGTACACACCACCAACCACCACACATGGAGCGCGGTGGCGTGGGTGAACGGCAAGAGCTATCAGGCGCCGACGTGCGAGCTGAACGTGATCGACCGCGTAGGCGGCGGCGACGGATTTGCATCGGGCTTCATCTATGGTCTACTGAACGGCGAGAAGCCGGAAGAGGCGATCAAGCTGGGCTGGGCGCACGGCGCGCTGATGACAACCTTCCCTGGCGACACCACGATGTCAACGGTGGAACAGGTACGGGCGCTTGCGGGTGGCGGTTCAGCACGCATTCAGCGCTAAGCAACGCAATTTCACAAGGCGCGCCGGCCCCATAGGCGCCGGCGCGCTTTTCACATTTTGGGAAGGAAATAAATCTGATGGGACATCCTCTTTTTGATCTGACGGGCAAGACTGCCGTGGTGGTAGGCGGTACCTCCGGTATTGGCCTGGCAATGGCAATTGGTCTGGCAGAAGCGGGCGCAGACGTGGTGGCAAGTTCGCGCCGGCAGGAACAGGTAGACGAAGCAGCAAAGGCGATTGAAGCCAAGGGCAGGAAGTCGCTGCGGGTTACGTCTGATGTAGGCGACCGTGCATCGCTGGAGAAGCTGCTGGCAGAGACGGTGAAGGCGCTCGGCAAGGTCGACATCCTGATCAACTGCGCGGGCAAGATCAAGCGCGAGCCGACGCTGACGGTTTCAGAAGAGACCTGGAACGACATCATGGACACCAACGTGACGGGCACACTGCGTGCCTGCCAGATATTCGGCAAGCACATGCTGGAGCGCGGCTACGGACGCATCATCAACATCGCGTCGCTGAACACGTTTGTGAGCCTGAAGGAAGTGACGGCGTATGCCGCATCGAAGGCTGCAGTAGGCGCGCTGACCAAGTCGCTCGCGGTGGAGTGGTCTTCGCAGGGCGTGAACGTGAATGCCATTGCGCCCGGCGTCTTCCGCACGGCGCTGAACCAGAAGCTGCTGGATGAGAGTGAGCGCGGCAAGGAGCTGCGTATGCGTACACCGATGGGACGCTTCGGCAAGACGGAAGAGTTGATCGGGTCGGCGGTATTCCTGGCATCGGATGCAGCGACGTTTGTTACCGGAGAGATCCTGGTCGTGGATGGCGGATTCCTGGCAAGTGGTGTAAACCAGTAGCTCAGATTTCGGTATGTGAGACAAGGCAGTCGCTTCGGCGGCTGCCTTCTTCATTTAAGGCAAAAATTGTGAGGGCTATCACAGATTGTCGGCGCTGCGTCGGCCTATAACCAACGTGCAACAGGAATGTACTGGAGATGAACGATGATTCTCGACAGCTTTAGTTTGAAGGGTAAGACAGCGTTGGTAACGGGATCGTCCCGCGGACTGGGAGCGGGGATTGCGATTGCACTGGCAGAGGCAGGAGCGCAGGTGGCGCTGCATGATCATCCGAGTTTCTCGCCGGATGCAACGCACCAGACCATCAAGGCGGCGGGCGGACGTTCCGCCGTATTCACCGCGGACCTGAGCGATGTGAAGACGTGCGACGGATTGATTGACGGCGTCGTGAAGGAATTTGGAACTATCGACATCCTGGTGAACAACGCGGGGATTATTCGGCGGGCACCAGCGGTGGATCACTCGATGGAAGACTGGATGGCGGTGATCAACATCAACCTGACGGCGGTCTTTCGGCTGACGCAGCTGGCAGGCAAGCATATGCTGGCGCAGGGTTCGGGCAAGGTGATCAACACGGCATCGCTGCTGGCATTCCAGGGCGGCGTGTTGGTTCCGGGCTATGCGGCGGCCAAGGGCGGCGTGGCGCAGCTGACGAAGGCGTTTGCCAACGAGTGGGCAGGCAAGGGCATCAACGTGAATGCGATTGCGCCCGGCTATATGGCGACGGACAATACTGCTCCGCTGCGCGCCGATCCGGTGCGTTCGGAGGCGATCCTGAGCCGGATACCGGCGGGACGCTGGGGGACTCCGCATGATGTGGCAGCGCCGGTGGTGTTTCTTGCTTCTGCCGCGAGCGACTATGTGAACGGCCATGTGCTGGTGATCGATGGTGGCTGGCTGGCGCGGTAGTGCAGGGAGCAGGGAATAGGGAACAGAAGGGCAGTCGCGAAAGCGGCTGCCTTTTTTTGTTTGTGTTCGAAGGGGCTGGGTGAGATTCTTTCCACGTCTATAACGGGGATATCTATGAGATATAGAAAAATTACAGGATTGGCAGTCCTTCTTTGCATGCTTACAACGACTACGGCAACTGTCCGAGCCGCTGATAAATTACTGTGGCACGACCCCGAAAGGGAAGCACGGGTCCTCAATATCCTATTTCCATGTGATTTTTCGGGAGAGCATTTCAGGAATCTAATACTTCGGTTTGGTGATTCGCACACGCAAATCTAAGTAATTAGCTATTTTTCTTGGCAGAACCGAGGCACAGGTTCCGAAATCATTCAATATTCACTTGCTGGCATAAGTGACGAAGATTTTTCACAGATGGTTGCGAAGATGGAAGATCAAAATCCTAACGTAACAGATCAGGAAATTGCGGCCAAAGTAAAGGTAAATGTCACGCACTCAGTAGTTTATACCAAAGTATTGGATCGGGAGCTTGAAGAGCTGAAGGTTATTCGAGTCTCGCCTCTTCTTTTAGATAGGATAGGGCTCGATAACATTACGTTCTACGAATACTGGCAAGACACGGGGCAAGAATCAATCCATCTCAGATTTATGGACCCAAACCCGTCTGAGAAAGAACCCAAGGCTCAATTTGTGCGGTGGATGAAGGGATTTCGCTCGAGAGTCCCCGGCCTCATTAAGGTATCAATACCGGAACGGCCTGCAGCGAAATGAAATTTATCTATTGCTGGCTCTAGCGATCATGGTGGCGACGTAGGCGGCGCCGAAGCCGTTGTCGATGTTGACGACGGTGACGTTGGGGGAGCAGGAGTTGAGCATGCCGAGGAGGGCAGCGGCTCCGGCGAAGGACGCTCCGTAGCCGACGCTGGTGGGGACGGCGATGACGGGCACGCCGACGAGGCCGCCGACGACGGAGGGCAGGGCGCCTTCCATGCCGGCGCAGCAGATGACGGCGTGGGCGGCGGCGAGGCGTTCGCGCTGGGCGAGGATGCGGTGCACGCCGGCGACGCCGACATCGTGAATGCGGTCAACGTGTGCGCCGAAGAGTTCGGCGGTGACGGTTGCTTCTTCCGCGACGGGAATATCGCTGGTGCCGGCGCAGACGACGGCGATGTTGCCGGATTGGATCTTTGGGGTGGTGGGGCTTTCAAGCGTGATGGTGCGGGCGATGGCATTGAAGAGTGCGGCGGGTGTTTGCGCCTGTACGGCGGCGAAGGTGGCGGCGTCTGCGCGGGTGGCGAGCACGGCGACACCGGAGGCGGCGAGGCGGGCGAAGATTTCGGCGACCTGTTCGGGTGTTTTGCCGGAGGAGAAGATGACTTCGGGCAGGCCGGTGCGCAGGGAGCGGTGATGGTCGATCTTGGCGAAGCCTGCGTCTTCAAACGGCAGACTGGCGAGCTGCTCTGAGGCGGCGGCGGGCGTGAGCGTGCCTTGCTGGACCTGCGAAAGAAGCGAGAGGAGGGCGTTGCGTTCCATTGTTCTTATTCTATGTGCTGCGGACGAGCAGGACGATTACCTCAGGGGCTAAAGCCCTGCTCTGTGGCGGCTCGTAATGTGCGGGCTAAAGCCCGCACCTACCTTAGAGACAAAAACAGGGACGTTGTCGTGTCGCGACGACATCACACATCTACAGAGCTAGTGGCGGGGAGGATGTGGGTGAGGGTCTCGTTCATGGAGCCGGTGCGGTAGCCGGCGGTGTCGAGCGTGACGTATTGGAAGCCGACGGCGCGGAGGGCGGCGGTGATGCGGTCAAGGCTTTCCAGTGAGAGGGCGTTGGTAAGTTCTTCGCGGGCGATCTCCACGCGGGCGAGTTCGCCGTGGTAGCGGACGCGGAACTGGCGGTAGCCGAGCGAACGAAGCTGCTCTTCCGCGGCTTCGACCTGGGCGAGGACTTCGGGAGTGACGGCGCGGCCGTATTCCACGCGCGAAGAGAGGCAGGCGGAGGCGGGCTTATCCCAGATGCGCAGACCGGCGGCCTGGGCGAGGGCGCGGATGTCAGCCTTGGTGAGGAGCGCGTCTGCCAGGGGGGCGACGGCGTGGTGCAGGTCGGCGGCGCGCTGGCCGGGGCGGAAGTCGCCTGCGTCGTCGAGGTTACGACCGTAGGCGATGCTGCGGAAACCGGAGTGGCTGCGGTAGCGCTCCATCTGGCTGAAGAGCTCATCCTTGCAGTGGAAGCAGCGCTGGCTATCGTTGCGCTGGTAGTCCGGGTTGGCGAGCTCGGCGGTGGCGATGGTGTGGAGCGGGATGCCGTGCTCGGCGGCGAAGGCGATGGCATCTGCCAAGTGGGTGCGGGCGAGGGAGGGGCTATCGGCAATGACAGCAAGCATTTGCGGCCCGAGGACGCGATGGGCGACGAAGGCGAGATAAGCGGAATCGATGCCGCCGGAGTACGCGACCATGACGGAGCCGCGCGCGCGCAGGGCGGCTTCCAGGGCGGCTTGCTTCGCTATGAGTTCCGGGGAAAGGGTATGCTCCATCACTCTTTAAAGCTACGCTGGGCGGCGAGGCGGGGCAAGGCGGCGGAGGGGTGGATTTTGACAGGAAAAGGGTTACGCTGGAATTTCACATAGCGGTGAGTATGTCTCGCATTGTGAGATTCGCTTCTTGACCCTCGTATCCTCGCAAGCGCAGAATTCATTACGGTGTAAGGGCTGTCTAAGACGGCATTCCGCAGTGCGAAATGACAGAGGAGACGGCATGGGGATTATGGATCTGTTTCGACTTGACGGTAAGACCGCGCTGGTGACGGGCGCGACAGGCGGACTGGGAGCCGCGATAGCGATTGCGCTGGCCGAGGCCGGAGCGCAGGTGGCCTGCCACGGAAACAGCCGTCCGGCAGATGACACGACGGCGCTGATTGTGAATGTGGGTGGGAAGGCGAAGGCGTTTTCCGCCGACCTGAGCAGCGAGACCGGGGCGCGTGAGCTTTTCAACGACGTGACGAGTGGATTGGCGCCAATCGACATTCTTTTCAATAATGCGGGCATCATCTTCCGTGCGGATTCCGACGAGTTTCCGATGGAAGAGTGGGACCGCGTGATGCAGGTGAACCTGACGAGCGTGTTCCGGCTGAGCCAACTGGCGGGCATCGGCATGATCGAACGGGGCGGCGGCAAGATCATCAACATTGCATCGCTGCTTTCGTTCCAGGGCGGCATTCGCGTGCCGGCCTACGCTGCTTCCAAGGGCGGGCTGACGCAGCTAACCAAGGCGCTTTCGAACGAGTGGGCTTCAAAGGGCGTGCAAGTAAACGCCATTGCGCCCGGCTACTTCCGCACGGACAACACCAGCGCACTGCAGGCTGATGAGGAGCGCAACCGGCAGATACTGGAACGCATTCCGGCGAAGCGCTGGGGTAATCCGGAAGATCTGGCTGGAGCAGCGATTTACCTGGCATCGAAGGCGAGTGATTATGTGACCGGCGAAGTGTTGACAGTCGACGGCGGATGGATGGGGCGATGAAAATTGTAAGTAAAGCCAACGCAGTGAAGCCAGCGTTGAAATCGGGGCCGTACAAGCTGCAGGCGATTGACCGCGCGTTTTCGGTGCTGAACCTGCTGGGCGAAAGCAGCAAGCCGATGGGGCTGGCGCAGATTACGGACGCTCTGCATCTGCATAAGAGCACGGTGCACCGCTTTCTGATGGTGCTGGAACGCCACCGCATGGTGGAGCGTACGCCGGAGGGAAGCTACCGGCTGGGGTTGAAGCTCTATGACCTGGGCAATCGTGCGGTAGGGCAGTTTGATCTGCGGGACCGGGTGCAGCCGTATCTGCGGCGGCTGGTGAATGAGGTGGGCGAGACGGCGCATCTCTGCATTATGGAGAAGGCGCTGATCGTTTACCTGGACAAGATCGAGCCGACGCGCAGCGTGCGTATGACCTCGCGCATTGGCACGAGCAACCCAGTCTTCTGCACGGCGGTGGGCAAAGCGATGCTGGCGGTGCTGCAGCCGGAAGAGGCGCAGGACATTCTGCAACGCATTCGCTATGTGCGACTCACGCGCAAGACGCTGATGACCGAAGAGGACCTGCTGCGCGACCTGGAGAAGACCCGGCGGCGCGGCTATGCGGTGGATGACGAAGAGGCGGAAGAGGGCGTGCGCTGCATTGGGACGCCGATCTTCGATAACACCGGACTGCCGGTGGGAGCGATCAGTATCTCGGGCCCGACGTTTCGCATGACGGTGCAGAATGTGCGGCATATTGCGGGGCTGCTGGTGGAGTGTGCGCAGGCCATTTCGGCGGACCTGGGGTACCGCAAGATCGCAAGCTAGGATTTGAAACTTTCAATATCAAACTGGAGATGGAATGAAACCGATTCAATTGAAACTTGCAGAAGCGTGCCGTTGGGACTGCGTGAGCCTGGGTGAAGTGATGTTGCGGCTGGATCCGGGCGAGGGACGCATCCATACGTCGCGCACGTTTCAGGCCTGGGAGGGCGGCGGCGAGTACAACGTGTCGCGTGGGCTGCGTCGCGCATTCGGGCTGCGCACGGCGATCCTGACGGCGTTTGCCGATAACCCGATTGGGCGGCTGGTGGAGGATTTCATTCTGCAGGGCGGCGTGGATACTTCGCAGATCAAGTGGCTGAAGTATGACGGCATTGGGCGCACAGTGCGCAACGGATTGAACTTTACCGAGCGCGGCTACGGTGTACGCGCCGCGGTGGGCTGCTCTGACCGAGGCAATACGGCGATCGGGCACACCAAGGTGGGCGACTTCGACTTCGACCTGATCTTTGGCGAGTACGGCACGCGCTGGCTGCATACGGGCGGCATCTTTGCAGCGCTGTCTGAGACGACGCCGGCAGTGACCGCTGACGCGATTGCGACGGCGAAGAAGCATGGCGTGGTGGTGAGCTACGACCTGAACTATCGCGAGTCGCTTTGGAAGGCGATTGGCGGCAAGGCGAAGGCGCAGGAGGTAAACCGCGCGCTGGTGTCGCAGATCGATGTGCTGTTTGGTAACGAGGAGGATTTTTCGGCGACGCTGGGTATCGAGATGCAGGGCGTGACCGAGGACTTCGACGAGCTGCCGGTGGAAGCGTATGCGCAGATGTTGCGTGATGTGGCGAAGGCGTATCCGAATCTGAAGATCATTGCGACCACGCTGCGCACGGCGCACACGGCGACGCAGAATGCGTGGGGCGCCATCATGATCTACGAGGACAAGATCTACCATGTGCCGCAGCGGGACATCGAGATCATGGATCGCGTAGGCGGAGGCGATTCGTTCGCATCCGGTCTGATCTACGGCTTCCTGAGCGGGGAATCACCGGAGTGGGCGCTGAAGGCAGGCGTGGCGCATGGCGCACTGGCGATGACGACACCGGGCGACACCAGCACGGCGAGCAAGTCTGAAGTGGTGCGCGTGATGGGTGGCGGTTCAGCGAGAATTGCCCGCTAAGACAGGGATTAGGGATCAGGGATTAGAAAAACAGGAGAAGAGATGACGAAGCAGGAAGTAATGAAGTGGGTATGTGATCTTGGGTTGGTTCCGGTGCTGCGCGCGCCCTCGCCAAAGGAAGCAAAGCAGCTGGTAACGGCCATGGTGGCTGGCGGCGTGACGGTGATGGAAGTGACGACGACCGTTCCGGGCGCGATGGAACTGATCAGCGACCTGAAGAAGGAGTACGGGGACAAGATCCTGCTTGGTTCGGGCACGATTACGACGGCGGAGCAGTGCAAGGCATCGATCGATGCGGGCGCGGAGTTTGTGGTGAGCCCGAGCACGCATCTTGAGGTGATCGAGATGACCAAGAAGATGGGCAAGGTCTCGATCCCCGGCGCGCTGACTCCGACCGAAGTAATTACGGCATGGAACGCAGGCGCAGACATTGTGAAGGTGTTCCCGTGCTCGGCCATGGGCGGATCGAGCTATTTGAAGGCGCTGAAAGCACCGTTTCCTTTCCTGCGACT
>JARLFX010000345.1 GCA_031296355.1 Acidobacteriaceae bacterium | reverse complement strand
TCGTCGAGATGAAAGTGCGTCTAAGCATCCATAGCTTCGGTGTAAGAAAAGTTGTCGTTCTGGTTAAACGGATGGGAGACTCGATTCGTTGGTTACTTCCATTTTATTCGACGAGCCGGACCTGTGCCTGGCAGCTACGAGCTGCTGCGCCGCAAAAACGCTGGAATATCCAGCTCGTCTGACTCATGCTCATGGGGCGGAGGCTCCGGTGCGCGTGGCGGCGGTGCGGCCTGCTCATGCTCCGCGGCAAACTCTGCCTGCATGCGCATCTCTGCATCGCGCATCCGTGCAACGTCGCGCTCCTGCTCTTCCTGTTTGACGTTGCTCGACTGCAAAAGGTCATCAGCGCGTTCCTGCGCCTCGGCCTCGGCCTCAGTCTCCCGCTCGGCTACCGCCCGCACGGTCGACCGGAAGAACTCGTCGTCAAACACCGATGCTGGCACCGCCCGCAACTCTTCCTCCTGCAGCGGCGGCGCTACTTCGTCATCCTCTTCTTCCACAGTAAACTCAGCAGCGAACTTCTCTTCGCTCGCAAAGCGCGGCGCTTCCGGCTCCGGCCTGCGCTGCGTCCTGGGCCGCGCCTGCACTTTGATCGGCTCCGGCACATACTCCGGCAGCGACTCGCTCAGCATGCGCTCGCGGCGTTCGTTCATACCCTCGTTGCCCGTCTGCTTGAACCCCGTCGCGATCACCGTGATCTTGATCTGGTCGCCCATCGATTCATCCTGCACCGCGCCGAAGATGATGTTTGCATCTTCATGCGCTGCACTCTGAATGATGCTCGAAGCCTCATTCACCTCGCTCAGCTTGATCGAGTTCGACGCCGTGATGTTGATCAGGATGCCGCGCGCACCGTCAATCGCGCCCGCCTCCAGCAGCGGTGAAGCCATCGCGGCCATCGCCGCCTCCACCGCGCGGTTCGGCCCCGAGCTGATGCCCGTCCCCATCACCGCATAGCCCATGCCCGCCATCGTCGTCTTCACATCGGCGAAGTCGCGATTGATGATACCCGGAATCGTGATGATGTCTGAGATGCCCTGCACGCCCTGGCGCAACACATCGTCCGCAATGCGGAAGCTCTCAAAGAATCCAGCATCGCGCGCCACCGCCAGCAGCTTCTCATTCGGGATCACGATCATCGTGTCCACGGATTCCAGCAGCTCCTGCATGCCACGTTCCGCCTGCTGCATCCGCCGCTTGCCTTCAAATCCGAATGGCCGCGTCACCACCGCCACAGTCAGCGCGCCCATCTCGCTTGCCAGCGATGCGATCACCGGAGCAGCGCCCGTTCCCGTGCCGCCGCCCAGCCCCGCGGTCACAAACACCATGTCCGCGCCTTCCAGCGCTTCAATAATCTTGTCGGAATCTTCCAGCGCCGCGCGCCGTCCCACATCAGGATTCGCACCCGCACCCAGCCCGCTGGTCAGCTTCACGCCGAGTTGCAGCTTCACCGGCGCATTCGAGGTCTGCAACGCCTGCACATCGGTATTGGCGGCAATAAACTCCACGCCCTCCACCTTGGCCGCGATCATCCGGTTCACAGCGTTATTCCCGCCACCGCCCACGCCGATTACCTTGATCCGCGCACCATGAGCCATATCGTCGTGATACTGGATGCGGATCGGATCGTTGTCGCTAAAAGTCATCTAAGCCCTTACTCCTGAAATGCTTCGTCTCTTCAAGGATAACGCGTTTCAAATGCCATCGAGCAATCGCCATTCGCATCTCCCATTCTGAATCGCCAAACCCACCCCGCAAACAACAAAACCGCACCTAGGCGCAGTTTGCAGTACCTTGCGTGGTTCACGGCCAAGTGTCGTCATTCCGAGAGACGGTTTTACATTGTTGAAGAGCGGCGTTTGCGCGGAGTTTTGGCAATTGCTGCGTCAATTGAGTTGTCATCCATTCCAAATCGATGCGCCAGCAATTCGCGAATTTTCTGCATATCCCCCACCCTTAGCTTGGGCTTTTGCAGCCAGCGAAGTATACGGAGCCGTTCATATTCGTGTTCCCATGCTGCTCGCTGTATAGCACTCATGCGCTCCCAACCAGCAGGAATTGGTCTCCATTTCAAGCGAAGATCAACCTTGGGAGTCGGAAAGTCAGTATTTTCGTTTCTCTCCAGCAATAACCGATCAGTCTCGCTATCGCTGCGCTTCTTGCGGGTATCGTCATAGTGGATGAAGTTATGGCATCCTTCGCAGATAGTAGCAAGTTGGCTGAAGTCGTCCCCCTTCATCACTTCGTCTGAGTAGCTCCTATGGTGGACGAGTGTCTGTTTGTCATGTGCCCTTCCGCCACAGCGAAGACACACCTTCTCGTCACGATCCCAAATCTGCTTTCTGATCTTCTTCCACTGTGGGCTCTTGAGATAAACATGGTGATACCAGTCGTCCCGATCCCAAAATTCAGGTGGCCTATACCAGCAATTCTGTGGTGGGCCATGCTCTATTTTTTCAGCCTTCTTCTCTGCAATTTGGGATTGGATCTGTCGCCTCTCACTAGGAGAAACATCAATCGTCGCAATATCAAATTCGAAATAGTTTTTGCCACTTCGGATTCCTAAATTCTTGATGCTCAAGTCTTCGCCAACGTATTTATCGTCGGGAAAACAATCGCGAAGGGTATTTCCTAAGACTGTATGAACTATTAAGCGCTGAATCTCGCCTGTTTTGAGATTCACTACTACCATCCATTCCTTCTTCCCGCGTAATCGATAAATGTCGGACAGGATACTAATCCATACAGGCTCGCCCGATGCCTCGAGCTTAAGAACCGGGGCAGATTTGCGATCTTCCAATGTAACTTCAACATCAAAAGAAGTCATTACGACTCACTCCTCGATAAGAAGTTACAAATTACTAGAAACTTCCCGCAAAGATCGCCCGCAGCTTCGCGCGCAATCCCTGCTCTTCCGCCGCCCGCCGAATCTGTGTGCGATGCGTATACAGCAGCATGCCCACCGCCGCGGCATACTCCGGTTGCGCCAGCTCCTGCGGCATGCGCGAGAGCGGCACCGGGAAACCAATCCTCGCCGGCACACGCAGCAAGCTCTCGGAAACATCCAGCAACCCCGCCAGCCGCGCGCCGCCGCCGGTCAACACCACACCCGCGCCCAACGCCTCCAGCACGCCGCCCTGCCGCAGATTATCGCGCAGCATCTGCATCAGCTCGCGCGCTCGCGGCTCCAGTATCTCCGCCAGAAAACGCTGCCGCACCAGCCGAGCCGGCTGTCCGCCGCCCGCAACACCCGCCGTCAGGCTGCCGCCGACCTCCACTTCATTCAGCGTCGGCACGCTCGTCACCACGCAGTTGCCGTACTCGCGCTTCAGGTGCTCGGCCTCTTCCACGCTCACATGCAGACCGACTGCAAGATCATTCGTAAAATGCTCGCCGCCGATAGGCAGCACAGCCGTGTGCGCAATCGAGCCCTCAAAGAACACCGCCAGCTCCGTCGTGCTCGCGCCGATATCCGCCAGGCACACGCCCAGTTCGCGCTCGTCCGCAGAGAGCACGCTCTCCGCGCTCGCGATCCCCTCGTACACCGTGTCCTTCACTTCCAGGCCCGCCTTGTTCGCGCAGGTAATCACGCTCTGCGCCGCGCCGCCTGAACACGTTGAAATATGCAGGTTCACTTCCAGCTTGGTGCCCACCATGCCCACCGGGTCATGGATCCCGCCCTGGTCGTCGACGATGAACTCCTGCGGCAACAGATGCAGCACCTCGCGATCCGGCGGCAGGCTGATGCTGCGCGCGCGGTCCACCGCGGCCCGAACCTCTTCCCGCGTAATCTCGCGCATGCGGTTGCCCATGCTGATGCCGCCGCGGCTGTTCACTCCGCGTACATGCGCGCCGCCAATGCCCACAATGGCCGATTCAATCGGCGCCTTCGCAATGCGTTCCGCCGTCAGCGCCACTTCGTTGATCACTGCCGCCGCCGGTCCCAGGTCCGCGATCAGGCCCTTGCGCATGCCCTTGGCTTTGCCCACGCCGTGCCCGCGATAGCGCAGCACGCCATCCTGCACCTCGGCCACCAGCACGCACACCTTCGCGCTCCCGGCGTCCAGCACAGTGATGAGATTTTCGCGGTCCTGCTTCATGGTTTGCTGCGATCCCGTTTCATGGTTTGCTTTCGTTAAGGGCACGGCTTCAGCCGTGCCGTTGAGCGATAAAAAACAGGGGGCTTTAGCCCCTGAGGTCACTTCCGCACCGCCGCAGCATCAAAAATAAAGAAAAACGTTAGTTGATTGCCACCGGTTTAGCCGTCTTCTTCGATTTCACCACAGCAACGTGCGTTTTTGCGCCCGGTTTTGCTTTTGCAGCAGAATTCGGCTTTGCGGCAACCTTCTTTACTGGCACATCGTACGCTTGCGTGAGCGGATGTTGCATGCTGAACGCCGGTGTAGCCGCCGTCGCTGCCGGTTTCGCAGGCGGCAGCGCAGTGTTCAACACTGGCAATACCACCGGCTTCCTCTCCTGCGGCTTCGTTGCCGCCGGAGCCTTTGCCGCCGCAACCACCGGTGTAGCCGCTGGCTTCGCTGTTGGCTTTGCCGCCCCCTTCACCGGCGGCACAACTGGTTTTGCTGCCTGCACAACCGACTTCGCCGCTGGCTTCACTTCAGCCTGCATCGGCGTCGCGGCAGATTTCTTACCCGACTGGCTGCCCGTAGCAGGTGCTGCCGCATTCACCGCAGGCGTCGCCGCCGGAACGCTCACCGGCGCAGGCTCCGCAGCAACATCGGCCGCACCGCCGGTCGAAGGAGCATCGCCCGCCGCCTTCGCATGGCCCATGCCCAGCACCGCCTGGTCCTGGTAGCGCATGTCCACCGAAGCCAGGTTCGGATACTGCGACCGCCATGCACCGATCTGCTGCTGATAGTGCTGATAGCGCTCCAGAAAATTCTCGTCGCCGAAGTGCACCAGCATCTCGGTGTTGTGATCGGGAATCGACGCCTTCAGATCCTCCGGATCGCTCACATCCACTTCGCTCACCGTGTCAGAGAGCTTCGTGCCGCTGGAATCGATCTCGTGGATGAACTGCTGGTAGATCTTCATCCGCGCCGCGCGTGTCGACAGCGGATCGCTCGCTGAAATGCCACTCAGCACCGGAAAGGAATACTTCCCGCTATGCGCGTCGTCTTCCGGCATATCCAGCAGCACGCCATAGGCATCCACCAGCGCAATGCCTGTTTCCTGGCGCACAAACGCCACTGGCGTCCGCTCCACCACGCTTACTCGCAACCGGTCCGGCATCAGCCGCATCACCGTCGCATGCTCTACCCACGGCAGCGTCTCCAGCTCCGCACGGCGCTGCGCCAGCGGAACCCGGAAAAGATTGCGGCCAATATCTTCGCCAAAGATGCTGAGCAGTTGCGGCCGGCTCACATGGCTATTGCCGTTGATCTGGATGTCAGAGGATGAGTCGATCAGGAAGCGCGAGTCATGCAGCAGAAAGTTACGCACCACCAGTATGCCGGCGATGACCGCGCCCAGCATGATGCACAGCGCGCAGCCACCCAGTATCTTGCCCCACAGGCTCTGCGGCACCAGGCCGCGGCGTACGCGGATGCGCGTCTGTGCGCGCAGAAACGAACTGTCGCCGGAATCGTCGTAGATCTCTTCGGCGGGCGTCACCCTGCGCAGCACGCGCTTGGGCACCGGCGTCTGCCGGTCCGCCAGCTGATCGCCCAGTCGCCCCGCATATGCATCCGGGCGATAGCCGTCCGCAGGCGCCGTGTCCACGTCGTCATGGTCCAGCACTGCTGTCGATTGCCGATTCATTACGCTAAGTTTTCGCACGCCTGAGCAAAGGTCGCGAGAGATTCGCCAAACCTCAATATACCCTGCACCTTTCCCGTTGCAGCCCCTTATTCCGCCCCGCGAGGTAAGCACTCTGGTACGTCTGTCTGTTGACTAATTTGGTTCGGGGGCGTCCTCACATCGCTCGGTTGCCACGTGGAGTAACATGGCGGCCAAGGCAAACCCATGACCTCGACAATGCGCATCCACAGAACATCTCTCGCACTTCTCTGCCTCGCTCTCTGCGGTACCCAACTAGCTATTGCTCTGCCGCCGAAGGTAGCTACGAATTGGTGGCCTGATCCTTCAACTGGTCTTATGTGGACTGGTCGGCCATCTAGGGACCTTACATGGGAACAGTCTCGGGATTATTGCGCATCCCTAAAGCTCGGTGGTTATTCAGACTGGCGCCTACCTACGCTCGATGAAGTTAAAGATATTTCTCAAACGCGCGATGTTTTCCCCGGTGCTCCAAACACACTGCCAATTACACGCAACAGTACTTTATCCGAGAAAATAGCAGCAAAGAACGATTTCCCTCCAGATCCCTATGACGTGTTAATTCTTAGAGGCTGTTATGAACTTGAATCGAAGTAGAGACTTTGCGGCGCTCTGATTTTCTTCGAATCTTGAGGGATGGGGAACAAGAAGCGGACTGTATATCCGAGCGATGTGAGCGATGAAGAGTGGGGTTTTGCAGCACCGTA
>JARLFX010000344.1 GCA_031296355.1 Acidobacteriaceae bacterium | reverse complement strand
GGTGGCGGAGACGACCGCTCGCACGGTGGAAGGAGTTGGGCCTGCGTGCTCTGCCCATCGAGGATCCGCTCCAAGCAGCCCAGCAGACCGCATGGAGGAGGGAGAGCACACGTCACATGCATCAGTCGATCTGCTCGAGCTGCCGCAGCAGCTTCCACGCCCGTTTCTCGCACCAAGCGTCCGTACGAGTCCCTCAAGCCGACGCAGCGATGGGAGCGACGCACCAAGGCGCGTGCGGCGGTGGAGGAAGTGCTCGAGGAGATCGGGTGCCCCCTCTCGGCGATCGTTCGACCTGTCCCCGTCACACCCACGAAGGTTATTCACCTCTCCCCCGCCGACCGTCAACGCGCTCGCTCGATCCGACCCTTCCTGCTGCCGTCCGAACGAACGATGCGCAAGAGTCTCGAGAAGTACGCTACCACGCACGCCACAGAGACCAGCACGTTTGCGAAGGGCTCGTACATCACTGACCCTGTCCGCTACGTGTCTGTCCTGTGTGCCAAGGCGACCTTCCTCGCAGTGGGTGGCGACTGCGGCGGAGGTCATTGTAAGCTCGGCGTTACGTTCGGGATGGACGGCAAGCAGTATTTCGCGGCTCTGCTGGTCTACGATGGTGGCGATCAGTACGAGGACCTCCGTGCGCTCACCGAGGACGGTACAACTCGGTTCGTCGGTGCATCTGCTCCCTTCACTACCATCTTCCAGGTGCTGCAGCATCTGATCGACACGCGCAAGGCGTTCCTCAACGGCGACTGGTTGTTCCTCAACGTCATTCTGGGACTGAAGAATGCCAACGCCAAGCACCCGTGTCCGATCTGCATCGTCTCCGACGCCAGCTTCCTCCGCTCGGCTCGCTATCGTCTTCCAGCTGACAAGCATTCGCTCAACCCGCATCAACCCGCCCTCCTCACCATCGCAGCTGACCACATCGTTCCCACTCCGCTTCACGTCTTCCTCGGCATCAGCAACCGCATCATCATGAAGGTGTTTCCCGGTCTCTTCGGTGAGGCGGCTGTCCTGAAGGCCGTTCGCAGCATCAAAACTGTCCACTCGGCGGGCTGCGGTGGTCTGTCGGACCTGTGGGACCTCAACGGGCAGGAGATCACCAAGTGGGTGAAGAAGCAGTGCAGCAGCGGTCTACTCGCAGCTTCTGCAGCAGCTGGTGTCACCGCCGAGGCGAGATCCACTCACTCCATCCTTGCCAGCTGGTTGGTGAAAATGCATCATTCGCTGCTTCACGCCAAGGACTGGACCACAGCCGATATCGAGGACTGGCGTGCCACAGTGGCCGATATCCATGCGCACTGGGTGTCGGAGACCGGAATCGCACCATTCCCCAAGCTGCACATGCTCCATCACACTGTCGACTTCGCCGAGCGATATCGTTTCCTCGGACGCGCGTCGGAAGCTCAGATCGAGTCCCACCATGCACTGTTCAATCAGCTCTTCCACTACAACCACCGCAACATGTCCAGCAACACACCGGAGAGGATGAGGAGAAGTCTCGCTCGAGCCAGCACTCGCAGTCTCCGCGCAGCTGTTCTACCCAGAAAATCGCCTCGGTTGGACAAAGCGCAGAAATGAGCAAGATCCGGTTGAAGAAGTGCGGACTGTTTCAAAAATACTCCACATAATTGCGATCGACATTGAGTCACGTTACCAGTCTCGAATTGCGCAGCGATGCGC
>JARLFX010000343.1 GCA_031296355.1 Acidobacteriaceae bacterium | reverse complement strand
GTCGGGTTGATCTTTGGACTTCATGCGCCCAGGGAATCGGAAACCCCTCAGCTTGGCAAGACCGATTGCGGGCGAAAACCCTTGAAAACCAACACCGAGTCAAACCGTCGCAGCGCTCGACAGGGGAGGTGAACGCTTACGCTCAGACTCATGGGTTGCCTCTGAAACTACGGCTGAGACATGGCAGACGATGATTGGCAAGATGTGCGCCGCATCGCCGCGGTCCTCGAAATTGCGGCACCCGGTGACGCGACCGCGGCGGAACGGCGGCAATGGGTCACCTGGTGGGCGCCTTCATACGAGACCGCGCGCGTGTTGTCGGACGCGGACAAGGCGTACCTGAAACAGGGGGGCTGGTGGCCGCCGGCCACGGCTGCGCAGATCCGCAATTGTCGTCCGAACCTTGAGACCGGGTATCGTCCGTTAGAAATTATCGGGATAGAAAATGAACAGCGGCACCGCCAGCGATCAAGTGATCGCGATTTCGTTGTTCCCGATCGGGAACAGTGCCGTTGACTACGGTGCTATAGGCGCCCAATGTTCCCGATCAGGAACAGTCGGTGGTCGGGAAAAATGGTTAGTGACTCCGCGCAATTTGGTCGAGCGATCCGTGAACGCCGGCAGCGTCTGGGCTTGTCGCAAGAGGCCCTCGCTCTGTCGGTGAACGTCGGCCGGAGGTTCATTGTCGACCTGGAAAATGGCAAGCCATCCTGTCAGCTTGGCAAGGCGCTGTCCGTGGCTCGGGCCGTTGGCATTCACCTCGTCGACGAATCCGAATGCCTGGCAAGAGCAAAGGTCGCGCTCAGTGAGGGATATGAAGGTTTTCCTGATCTGGGAGCGTTGCCATGATCCCAATCTATTGGGAGAAGTATATCGTCGGCCATCTCGATATCGATGGCCACGGCGCCGCTTTCATTTACGAACCGCGATGGGTCAACACGCAGAATGCGTTTCCTCTCTCGCTGCAGATGCCGTTATCCATCGGCCGTCATGAGCCGGGCATCGTCATGCCATGGCTGTCCAACCTGTTGCCTGAAGCCGAAGCGCTGTCCGTAATTGGCCGCCGCCTCGGCGTGGCCCAGGAAGACGTGATCGGTTTGCTGACCCACATTGGCCACGACACCGCCGGCGGGATGAGCATTGGAGCGCCCCGCCAGGGAGAGCGGCCCGAATACAGGGTGGTTCCTGATTCCAGCGCCCTGGAGCGAATTATCAATGATTTGCCAGCCAAACCCTTCCTCGCGGGCGAAGAGGGCGTTTCCATGTCCTTGGCTGGCGTGCAGGACAAGATTCCCGTCGCTGTTGTTGATGGCCAGATCTGCATTCCGACAGGCGGTGCGCCCTCCACACACATTCTTAAGCCGGATAGCTCGCAGCGTCTCTTCGGCAGCGTCGAGAACGAAGCGCTATGCCTGACTTTGGCGAAACACTGCGAACTGGCCGCAGCGGCGGTTACGACTGGTGTTGCCGGGAACCGCCGCTATCTCCTGGTGTCGCGCTATGATCGTCAGCCGCGCCCAGAAGGGGGGTGGTACCGCCTTCATCAAGAGGACTTCAACCAGGCGCTGGGAAAACCGCCGAGTGCCAAATATGAACGAAACCAGTCTGGTATCAAGGGGCCGCGTCTGGCCGACATGTTTGCTGTCGTTGATCGTCATATGACCGCGTCCGATCGAACCCGATTACTGGACGCCGTTATTTTCAACGTCCTGATCGATAATACCGATACACATGCGAAAAACTACTCGATCATGCTGTCCGGACGAGGCGCGAGCCTGGCTCCACTGTATGACCTGATGTGTGCATCATGCTGGAACGTCACCAGGAACATGGCACAGACCATTGGCGGAAAGGATCGTGGCGACCATATTCTCGGGCGGCACTGGCAACGCATGGCCGATGAATGTGGCTTCAACCGCACCATGATTCTTGGTCGAGTTGATCTCATGACCGCCCGCGTGCTATCGAAGGTAGACACTGCCGCGGCTGAAGTCGCTACCCTGCCTGGATCAGGTCCGGCCGGCATGCTGGAACAATTTACTGCCGCAATCCGCAAGCGTTGCAAGACGGTTCACGAGAATCTGAGGCAGGCAGAAGGCCATTGACCGGAACCGGTCTTTTGGGGGCGCGCAAGCCCCTGGCTTTAGCCATGGGGAGATTCAGCGCAATTCCAGCAAGGAGGGCTCGACGATGAGCGACACAAACAACGTCCCGGTGGCTGTCATCGGTTCCCGCCGATATCCCCGCCTCGATCTCGTGGACGCTGCCGTTGCCAGCTTGGCGCCGGGAGTGGTCATTATCTCCGGTGGCGCAGAGGGCGTCGATCACCAGGCCGAGGAAGCCGCTCGTCAATGCGGTTTGCCAATCCGGGTTTTCCCAGCCGACTGGAAGAATCAGGGTCGCAAGGCCGGGCCACTGCGCAACGCTCAAATCGTTGCCGCCGCCGGTCGAGTACTCGCGTTTTGGGATGGAATCAGCCGAGGAACGCTGAACACCGTCGTTCTGAGCGTGCAGGCGGGAAAGCCCGTACAAATCGTTGGGCCGAATGGCGAAACCATCGCCCTAAATACGGTACTGGCTGCTGCTGAATCTCTGGGTGTGATTGCCGCCCTGCCGGGGGAGGCCGGACTGTCACCGGAAGAGGTGTTGATCGACGCGGTTCTTCGTCGGTGCGCCTTTGGTTCCGGCAGAGATAACATAGACGCCATCATCGCCCATTTCGGTACGGCGAAAATCCTGCACAGAATGCACCACTTGGACACGTTGGCGTCAGCCGAAGGGTGGGCGCGCGTGAGCAAATCGAACCATAAAACCTTAGAAAGGGGCGAATTCGTTCGCGAGAACGCTATCTTGGCCATTGCCAGGGCGGGCGGCGATGTCCGGGCGGACGGGATGCTGGCGGCCGTACCGTGTGAGGAAGGCTACGCGTTCAAAATCCATCCAAGTTTCAATGGCGACACTTTGGTCCGTGTCGTGCGCGGCGAACGAACCGAGATCTGGGGTTATGTCACCGGCCAGAAAGAGCGCGGCCAGTACCAATCACCGACTGTCATACACCGCCGTGATCTGTCTGCCGATGAGTGGTCATCGCTTGTGGCGGTCATCGACGCGGCACAATTTTGGGACTTGCCGATCGAGGACAAATCGCGCCGAGGGCTCGACGGGGAAATCTGGGATATCGAAGGCTGGCGCAAGGGTCAGAGCCACAGAATCAGCCGCTGGAGTCCGAACGACGAAATGGTCCTCGGATTGAGGAAAGCGTTTCTGGGGCTGGCAGCTATGAAGCAAACAACGTGATGACTGAGGATCCAAAGCAAGCGGTGGTAACGTTGACGCTCTGGGGCATCGTCATTGAAACCATCTACATCGGTTTGACGGTCGATGGCGAGACATTCGGTATGTCGATCGGCGATCCCGAGGACGATCTTAGAGTCCGACTCTGAATCGGGCAGGTTGATCAACCCCTTGCGATTCGTCGTGAAAGTAGCTTGACGCTGGCGATCATGACCCATGCGAGGGCACTTTCAATGGTTGCTTCGAAATCCTTGGCGAGGCGACGATTTCGG
>JARLFX010000342.1 GCA_031296355.1 Acidobacteriaceae bacterium | reverse complement strand
TAGAGCATTTTAGTATATAGTATAGACTGTCTTTGGCGAGACTCCGCGGCGAACACAGATATGGGTAAACCCCTTGGAGATGATCTGCGCCGTAAGTTGCTCTTTGCTTACGATCAAGGCGAGGGAACGCTGGAGGAACTGGCCAGTCGTTTTCTGGTGAGCGTTGGCTGGGCGAAGAAGATTTCGGCCGCGCGCAACCGCACCGGTCAAGCCGAGCGTTTGCCTCACAAGCCCGGGCGTAAACCGCACGCCGGCGTCGAGGCGCAGCAACAAGTGCGTGCTTGGTTTGTTGAGCAGCCCGATTTGACGCTGGCGGAAGTACAGCAGAAGTTATTCGGCGAGCTGGGGATTTCGCTCAGCTTGCCACAAATCTGGAAGCTTCTTAAAAAACTGGGGCTGCGACTTAAAAAAAGTCACTCCACGCCACCGAGCGAGATAGCGAAGCCAATCGCAAACAGCGCCAGGAGTTTATCGCTCAAATTGCGACGATCTCCCCGGAACGTCTGATTTTCCTGGACGAAAGCGGGGTCACTACCTCGATGACGCGGCTCTATGCACGCAGCGCCGGAGGCAAGCGCATCTGTGAAACAACGCCTTGCGGACGCTGGAAAATCATGACCATTCTGGGCGCGATGAGCCTGGGCGGAATCATTGCCTCGATGACCATCGAAGAGGCAACGGATGGCGACATCTTTCTAGCCTACGTTGAGCACATCTTGTGTCCAGCACTCAAGCCCGGCGACGTAGTCGTGATGGATAACTTGAGTTCGCACAAGATTAAGGACGTGCGGCGATTGATTGAGAAAGTGGGGGCGGAAATACTCTACCTGCCGCCTTACTCACCTGACTTTAACCCGATAGAGAAGGCATGGTCCAAGCTCAAACAAATCCTCCGCTCAGCCAAGGCAAGAACCAAAGAAGCACTGGAAACAGCCATCACCGAGGCCATCCGGCTGATCACTCCAGACAACGCAAAGGCATGGTTCAATCACTGCATCAACGGTATACAGTAATTACTAAAATGCTCTA
>JARLFX010000341.1 GCA_031296355.1 Acidobacteriaceae bacterium | reverse complement strand
TGGGCGATCCGAACGCGGCTGATCCGGCGGAACCGGAAGATAACAAGGCTCCGAATTAGCTTTTTGTGTGAGCTAAAGAGAGTGCTGAAAAGTCCATCCTCCGAGGCAACAGCCCTTCAGTGGCTAAAGAGGGTGCTGAAAAAGTCTTCACGCTCAGCAAGCATTCCCTCAGTGGCTAAAGCCACATGGAGAAGATTGGACTTGCGGCGGAACTAAAGTCCCGCCCTTTCAAGACGGAGATCATTTTCGCGAAGCCACGACTTTTTCAGCATCTTCTAAAACCCATGCCCACCGCAGAGGAAAGAGCAAAGAACAACAGCAGATTCTTCGCTGCGCTCAGAATGACAAATCAAAAAAACGCAGTAGGGGGTTCATTCAAAAATGCAGTAGTGGCTCATTTGTTGCCGAAGACGTTGCCCATGCGGCGAATCTGCGCACCGACGCCGCGGAGCTTTTCTTCGATGCGCTCGTAGCCGCGATCGATGTGGTAGACGCGGTCGAGGATGGTTTCGCCCTCTGCGACCAGCGCGGCCAGTACAAGCGATGCGGAGGCGCGGAGGTCAGAGCACATGACGGCCGCGGAGCTGAGTGGCGTCTTGCCGCGGACGGTGGCAGTACGACCGCTTACGGTGATGTTTGCGCCCATGCGATTGAGTTCGCTGACGTGCATGAAGCGGTTCTCGAAGATATTTTCGGTGATGACGCTGGTGCCTTCGGCCTGGGTGGCCAGCGCCATGTACTGCGCCTGCATGTCCGTGGGGAAGCCGGGATACTCTTCGGTGGAGATGTCGGCGGCTTTGAGGTGGCCTTCGCTGCGAACGCGGATGGAATCTTTGCCTACATCGCAGCGGACGCCGCACTCTTCCAGCTTGGTGAGCAGAGCGCCGAGATGCGCGGGGTCGCAGCAATCGACGTTGAGGTCGCCGCCGGAGATGGCGCCGGCGATGAGGAAGGTGCCTGCTTCAATGCGGTCAGGATTGATGCGGTAGCGTGCTCCGTGCAGCTTGCTGACGCCCTTTACGGTGATGCGCGAGGTGCCGGCGCCTTCGATCTTTGCGCCCATGGCGATGAGCAGGGCGGCGAGGTCCGTGACTTCGGGCTCACGCGCACAGTTTTCAAATAAGGTTTCGCCCTCGGCGAGGACGGCGGCCATGAGCAGGTCTTCCGTGCCGGTGACGGTGATCTTGTCGAAGACGATGTGTGCGCCGTGGAGGCGGCCCTCGCCGTTCTTGGGGGCGCGGGCTTCGAGGTAGCCATGCTCCTGGCTGACGGTGGCGCCCATGGCTTCGAGGCCCTTGATATGGAGATCGATGGGGCGTCCGCCGATGGCGCATCCGCCGGGCATGGCGACGCGGGCGATGCCGGTGCGGGCGATGAGCGGGCCGAGGACGAGCGAGCTGGCGCGCATGGTTTTGACGATTTCGTACTTGGCGACAGGGTCAGAGAGGATGGCGCACTGGATGCTGGTGCGGTGCTGGGCGCGGCCATAGCCGAGCTCGACCTGCGCGCCCATGGAGGCAAGCAGCTTGCGTTCGGTCTCAATGTCGCGGACCTGGGGGATATTTTCCAGGACGACCTCGTCTTCCGTGAGGATGGCCGCAGCCATGCAGGGGAGCGCGGAGTTTTTCGCTCCGGAGACTTTGATGGTGCCGAGCAGCGGATTGCCGCCGCGTACAACAAACTTATCCATGGGTAGATTGTACGAAGAATTGGGGTGGAAAGACGTGTGTAGCTGGGTACATAGGCACGGCAGGGGCCGGGAAGCAGGGGCAAGTACGGGAATATTACGGGCAAAGCATAGGCCGGGGCTGGTATTCTGCTGGAATCTTCCCCTAGCCCAATTGACTGGTGAGTTTTCCAGCGATTAAGGATTCTCATTGTCTGCTCTGCCAGTTTCCATGCCAGCCGGGGCAAACCCCGGCGAACGCTACTATCGTGCGCTTGACGGTATCCGCGCCGTAGCTGCGTGCATGGTCTTTGTGGACCACTATGGCGGACTGCCGTACTGGGGCCACGGCGTCAGCATCTTCTTCGTGCTCTCGGGGTTCCTGATCACTGGGGTGCTATACGACGCGCAGGATACTGTGAAGCGGTTTCGCACGTTTTATATCCGCCGGTCGCTGCGGATTTTTCCTGTTTACTATGCATTCTGGATCGTGATGCTGGCGCTGACACCGCTGCTGCTGGTGCAGTGGAACCGGGTGAATTTTCTGTATGTGGTGTATGCCGGGAACCACATATGGGGCCTGTTCAACGGCGCGCCGGAGGACCATCTGGCGTGGGTGCATCTGATGATCCGGCCATTCTCGTTTGTGGGCAAGGTGCACAGCTGGTATCCGCTGTATATCGGGCACTTCTGGACGCTGAGCGTGGAGGAGCAGTTCTACCTGGTGTGGCCGCTGGTGGTCTTCAATGTGCGGTCACGGATCAAGCTGATCCGCATATGCGTGGCAGCGATCACGGTGCTGTTCGCGGCGAGGGTATTGTGCGTGGTGTGGATGCCCGCGCACATCAACCTGATTACCCATATCACCATCCTGCGGTGCGATGAGTTTCTGCTGGGTGGTGCGGCGGCGCTGGTGCTGCGCGGCGGCAGGGCACGGCAACTGCTGCGGAAGGGCTGGGCATTTTTCATTGCGGGCGCAGCAGGCGTAGCCGTGAGCTGCACCATCTGCTATCACATTGGGCTGCATTCGTATCTGCATGAGATGCAGTGGGCCTTTACGGTGCAGACGGCGATGTTTGATGTGCTGGCGCTGGGGGGCATTCTGCTGGCTATGCAGGAGCGGACCTGGGTGGCGCTGGCATTGAGCTGGGCTCCGCTGCGAGCGCTGGGACGCATCAGCTACGGGTTTTATATATTCCATGACATTCCGCATACGCTCTATAGCCGTGCCGTGGGTATGCTGGCTGACAGGCTGCCGTTTGCGATCAATGAGGATGCGGTGGTGGCGGTGCTGGCGTTCGTTTGCACGGTGGCGATAGCGAGCCTGAGTTACAAATTTTTGGAGCGGCCGTTCCTGCAGTTGAAAAATAAGTGGGCGCCGAGCGCAGTGGGCAAGCAGCTGGTCGAGCCGAGGAAGAAACCGGTGCCAGCAGGGACGTTAATTGAAGAGTTACCGGTAAAAGCAGTGGTTCCATTAATCCCATAATGGGTGCGGACGAAGGTGCTTCATTTACATAGACTTGGATGAAAGACAACATAAGCAAGGATTATGGGTTCAATTTTGTAATCTGATGAACAGGATTCAGCGTCGAACTGTCTGTGCGAAACAGCTCTCTATAAGGTAAACTTTGGCATATACACACAGTTAGAGAACATCCCCATTCTCTTTGCACGCTATTCGTGTGACCTTTGGCCGATCGAAAACCGCACTAAACCAAGTGCAGAGGACTTCAGTTACGAATGCAGGTAACAGCTCTCGAACCGACCGATCTCGCGCAGGAATGCGACTCGCCACAAGCTAACTGGTTGTCAATCGAGTCCAGCAGAATGCTGTTATCCATCATGGTTGGCTGCGGAATGATCCTGCGCGCCATTGTGGTGGCATTCTCCTTCCGTGGGATCTCTTCGCCGCAGGGCGACTTTGGACAGTTCAGCGCGGAGATGGGCTGGGTAGCTCGCAGCATTGCTCTGGGCCGCGGTTTTACCTCTCCCTTCTTCCACTCCACAGGGGCTACGGCATTGGTTCCGCCGCTGTTTCCGTACCTGCTGGCGGGCGTTTTCCGTACGTACGGGCTCTATTCGCCGAAGTCGGCTGTTGTGATTTTGATGCTGGATAGCCTGTTCTCTGCGTTGACCTGCATTCCCATCTATCTTTGCCTGCGGGATGCCGTGGGCGAGAAGGCTGCACGGCTGGCGGGATGGATATGGGTGGTTTACCCCTTTGCCATTTACTATGCCAGCGCCCAGGTGTGGGACTATGCGCTGACGTCGATGCTGTTTGCATGGTGCTTCTACTTTGCACAGCGGCTGGATGTGAAGACGCGGCTGATGGCCTGGTTCGGCTATGGCGTGTTGTACGGCGTTACGGCGCTCTCCAATCCCTCCATTCTTTCGCTGCTGCCGTTTCTGCTGCTGATGGCGATGGTTCGTGTGCATCGCTCGGGCGGCAAGGTGGCGCTTCGCGCCACGCTGACGGTGGTTGCATTCCTGATGATGCTGATGCCATGGACGGTGCGTAATTACCGCGCGATGCATGGCGTGGTGCCGGTCCGCGATGGCTTCTGGCTGGAGTTCTGGGCCGGCAACCATGGCGACATGACCCGCACCAATCCCGGCAATGCGCATCCCGCGACCAATATTGGGGAGATGCAGAAGTTTGAGGCGCAGGGCGAAGTGGCTTACCTGGCAGAGAAGCACGTGCTGGGCATGACCTGGGTTCGCCAGCACCCGGTGCTGTTCGCCGAGGTGACAGGACGCCGTATCTTCCGCTTCTGGACCGGCTTCTGGAGCTTCACGGGCGAGTATTTGAAAGAAGAGCCGCTGGATGTTCCGAACCTGTTCTTCTGCAGCGCAGTTACATTCTTCATGGTGTGCGGTCTGCGGCGCTGGTGGAAGATGGATCGCCGTCACGCGCTGCCCTATGTGGTGGTGGTCGCGGTATTCCCCCTCACCTACTACCTGACGCATACGTCGATGGATTATCGTCAGCCGATTGAGCCGGAGATTGTGATTCTGGTTGCAATGGGTATGCTGAGCCTGAGAAAGACAAAGGACCAGGACGAACTGAGCGATGTGGCTGAGCTGGAAAAGCTGACCGCCGGCGTATAGCTGCAAGACGATATTCTGAGTGCATGCAACTTTGTGAACGTGCCAATGCTCCCATGAGCCTGGGGGCGCTATGACGGAACGTGAGACCCTGACAGCCACGCTGCTGCACAAGCTTCTGCTCTCGCAGGAGACGCAGACCTTTCACCTGGAACTCGCAGTCGACGAGGATTTTAGTTTCACGCCTGGACAATTCATCTCAGTATTGCAGCAGCGCATGCTGCCGCCGGGGCATCCTCGCGCAGGAGAGATGCGTACGGAGACGCGGGCCTATTCGCTGGCGTCGGCACCGCGCGAAGGGCGGATCGAGCTGTGTGTGAATCGCGTGCAGGCGGACCCGGGTGGATTTTTCTCGAACCTGCTGTGCGATATGGAGCTGGGGGCGACGCTGGAGTTTCATGGGCCGCACGGCAACTTTATGCTACGCGGCGTCTCAGGGCCGGTGCTTTTTCTGGCAGAGGAGACGGGCATTGCTCCGGTGCGCAGCATGCTGCAGGCATCGCCGCAACTGCAGGCTCACCTGATCCAGGCGAGCAGTGGGGCGGGGGCGGCGCTGTATGGCAGCGAGTTTGCCGCGCTCCCGGCACTGCACTATCTGCCGGTTGTGGATGATGCGGAACACGCGAAGTCGTTGGCGGCGGTGGATGAGGTGCTGAGGCAACAACCGGCGATTCGCGAGGCATATATCGTGGGGTTGAGTTCGTTTGTGAATGCGCATCGCACGCATCTGAAGGAACTGGGCTGGGACCGCAAGCAGATCGTCTTTGAGCGCTACGACTAGAGGTTGAAGAGCTCGCGGAGGCGCTTGGTCTGGGCGCGGCTGACGGGGATTTCTTTCTTCGCGCGATCATCCATGCGCAGCTGGTAGCTGGATTTGAACCACGGCACGACTTCGCTGATGTGTTCGATATTGACCACATAGGAGCGGTGCGCGCGCCAGAACGATGTGGAGTCGAGCTGATCCATCAACTCCTCCAGCGTGCGGCAAGTGGAGGAGCCTTCGAGCGTTTGCGTGGCCACGCTGATGGTGCCGTCCTCAATGCTGGCATAGCAGATATCGCGTGGATCCACGAGCAGCAGGCGGTTCTGGGTGCGGATGACGACCTTGCCCTGGCGTCGAGTCTGCACTGTGCCATTCTGGTCAGAGAGTAGCTTGACCAGAGCATCCAGCCTGGCGCCGTGGACTTCATTCATCTGTTCTGCGCCATCGGTGGCCTGACGCTCGGCAAAGCGCTTCTGCGCCTTCTCAATGGTCTGCTGCACGCGCGCCTGGTCAAACGGCTTCAACAGATAATCCACTGCATTCACTTCAAACGCGCGGACGGCGTACTGATCAAAGGCGGTGGCGAAGATCATCTGCGGAAGTTCGGCGGGCTGATGCTTTTCCAGTAGCTTCTTGATGACGGCAAAGCCATCAAGGCCGGGCATTTGCACATCGAGGAAGACGACGTCGGGTTTGTGGGTCTGGATGAGGTGTACGGCTTCAATGCCATTGGCGCCCTCAGCCAGAATCTCTACGCCGCCGGCATTCTCCAGCAGATAACGCAGCTCGGCGCGCGCCAGTTGTTCGTCGTCGACGATGAGAGCGGTTAAGGACATGGCGAAACGCAGGTCCTCCAGGAAGGAAGAGCTGCGTTTCCTAGTGTATAGAAGACATGGCAGGATGTGGGCAGAGATGAGCGGGAGCGTACCCGCGGGCGCGCCTGCTGCGTAAGCCGAGTTACCGGCGGCGCTGCAGCCAGTAGGGAATATTGGTGCCGTACTCTGTGGCATTGCGCAGCAAAATGGCTTCGCGGCTGTGTTCCGGTTGGAGCATTGCGGTGCGTATGGCTTTGATCTGCCGCCACGTGGGCAATGCAGCTAATGTGATCAAGAAAAGCGCTGCGGCAAGGATTGCAATCACCATCATGTCCTCCGTCTCTGCATGGTCCAGAATGAGCGACCGGTACAGACCTTATCGGCTGTACCGGTCTTCATTTACATGAGATGCGGATTTCACGTCTGGGGGCGGGGGAAATATACCGGAAGACTAAAAAAGCTACATGCTGAACACGCGCCCGGGGTTATGCCCAGCAGCAGTATCTGCGCATCTGCCGGGGGCTAAGAACTACTTGAGAACGCCGGCGGATCTCAGGAAATCCTGAATCTTCGACTCTTCCATGGCGTTCTGCTCATGGGTGAATTTGCCGTGCCCTGCGCCGGGTACGGGGACGAGTTCCGTTTTCACGCCGGCGGCCTTCAGCTTTTCTTCTAGCACGGCGGATTGTTCGAAGGGCACGGTGTGGTCCTGATCGCCGTGGAAGATGATGACCGGCGGGCTCTGGCGGGTGACATAGCTGAGAGGCGAGACGGAGGCTTTGAAGGCTTCGTTGGCAGCGTTGCTGCCGAGCCAGTTGACGACGGACTTGTTCCTGCCGATGAGGGGCCAGGATTGCGCGGTAAAGTCTGTGGGACCGAAGTCGTCAACGATAGCGGCAACCTTCATATCGGTATTGCCGGGGCAGTTGACGTCAAAGCGGCGATCATTGCCGAGCAGTCCGGTCATGAGCACGAGATGGCCGCCCGCGGAGCCGCCCTGCAGGACGATGCGGCTGGGGTCGATGTTAAGCTCCTTCGCGTGGCTGATGACGTACTTCAGCGCGCAGCGGGTGTCTTGAATGGCGGCAGGGGCAGGGGCGGCCTGTACGAACCTGTATTCGACATTGATGAGCGCGAAGCCCAGGTGGAAGTAGGCGCCACCGGGAGAGACGCGGGTGCCGTGATTCCAGCCGCCGCCGTGGATCTTGATGATGGCGGGAGAGGGACCGTTCTGCTTCGGGGGGAGGAAGAGGTCCATCTTGCCTTCCCAGTCGCCGACCTTCACATAGGTGACATCGAGATGGGAAGTGTAGCCCGCCGGTGGGACGACAACGCGAGGGGCGGCTTCATCCTGCGCTAGGGCGGCAAGGGCAACAGGGAAGAATATGCAGGCGGACAGCAGGCGGATGATGGAGTTGCGGCGAGAAGAAGGCATGATTTAAGAACCCCCGAGGAGCGGTCAAGTTGCGGACGGTATTGGATAATCTGCACGGTATATGGTTGCAAGCAAACAATCCAGCACGTGCAAAGGCGCGAGCGGGATTTAGGGCGAGACATCTGTTTCAGAGTCGTGCATACTGCTGATAACCCCGAATGAACACGTGCATCGGAACGTGTTCGACACCCCGACCAGCTGTAAATCCAACTACTGATAGAAACACAAGAACAATCCCTCTGCTGCGTTCAGGATGACGAGCGAGAGCTGCGCTAAGGGTAAATCAGGAGGCTCAGTATGGTGGTGCGGGGGATGGAGAGAGCATTGGCATGAGTGAGAAGCGTGTGAATTCGGCAGTACGCGTACTGTTGGCAAGCGTGATCGGATCGACGATCGAGTTTTTTGATTTTTATATCTATGGAACGGCGGCGGTGCTGGTGTTTCCGCGCCTGTTCTTTCCCAGCGCGAATGCCACGGCGGCCACGCTGGCTTCGCTGGCGACGTTTGGCATTGCGTTCTTTGCGCGGCCTATCGGGTCTACGCTGTTCGGGCACTTTGGCGACCGCATCGGGCGCAAGACGACGCTGGTGATTGCGCTGCTGACGATGGGGTTGTGCACGGTGGCGATTGGCGCACTGCCAACGTATGGAGCCATCGGCGTGGCAGCGCCGCTGCTGCTGGCGCTGTGCCGGTTCGGGCAGGGGCTGGGACTGGGCGGCGAGTGGGGCGGCGCGGTGCTGCTGGCGGTGGAGAATGCTCCGCCGGACAAGCGCGCGTGGTACGG
>JARLFX010000340.1 GCA_031296355.1 Acidobacteriaceae bacterium | reverse complement strand
GGCGGGATACAGGCCATTCCTCATCGTCGGCACCGCGGGCACGGTGGATGTCGGCGCGTTCGACGACCTGAACGCCCTGGCGGACATCGCCGCGGAAGAAAATTGCTGGTTCCATGTGGACGGTGCCTTCGGCGCGCTGGCTGCCCTCTCACCCACGCTGAAGCCGCTCACCACCGGCATCGGCCGGGCGGATTCCGTAGCGTTCGATTTCCATAAATGGGCGCAGGTGACTTACGATTCTGGTTGCGTGCTGGTGCGTGACCGCGAGATCGAGCTTGCCACCTTCGCCCAGGCCACCAACTATCTTGCCTCCGCCCAGCGCGGACTGGCAGGCGGCTTCCCCTGGCCGTGCGACCTGGGGCCGGATCTCTCACGCGGCTTCCGCGCGCTGAAGGTGTGGATGACGCTCTCCGCCTATGGAAGCGGGGCACTGGGCGGCATCGTGGATACCACCTGCGCCCTCGCCCAGCGCCTCGCCGGGCATGTGCAGGCCAGCAACCGGCTGGAACTGCTGGCACCGGTGAAGCTGAACATCGTCTGCTTCGGCATCGCCAGCTTCACTGATGCCCAGACGGCGGATCTGGTCGCCGATTTGCAGGAGGAGGGGAAATTCGCCCCCTCCACCACCACCATTGGCGGACGCCTCGCCATCCGCGCCGCCATCGTCAACCATCGCACCAATGAGGCGGATATCGACGCGCTGGCGGAGGAGATTCTACAACGGGTTTAACGCTCGTGGCCGCGCCCGCCCCAGCCTTCGTGCTCGCCCCAGCCGCCGCCCCAGCCCCACCAGCCGCCCACCACCACCGGCGGCGCGACATAAGCCGGCTCCCCGTAATAGCCCGGCCCATACCCATAGCCATAGCCGGAGGGGTAGTACACGCAGCCCGTCAGCGCCGCGCCGGCAAGCGCGACCGCCGCGATGCGCGCCAGCGTGCGTGACGAAACTTTCCTGCTCTTGATAGCCATAGCCCGATCCTCACAGTCATCGCGGCCCATGGCCGCCCGATTTCGCATTCTTCCAGTATTTTGGGGCAGGTTTGCGGCAACACACCCGCCGCGGCTTAAAACATTGTAATAACGCGCCATGGTTTTGCCGCCGTCGCGCATTATGTACGGGGCAATAATGAAAGGGCCTGCCATGTCCCGCACACGCTTTTCCCTGCGCCGCGTCCTCGCCTTCACCACGGCGCTGGGTCTCGCCATGCCCGCCAACGCACAGGATAGCAGCTATACCGCACCTCCTTCCCGCGTCGGCCAGATCACCGGCATTGCGGGCAGCGTCTCGTATAACGGCGCGGGTTCCAACGGACAGTGGGTCACGGCCAGCAACAATTATCCCCTCACCTCCGGCGATTCCCTGTTCACCCAAGGCGGTGGCGAGGCCTCCATCGCCATCGATTCCAGCCGCATCACTTTGGGGCCGAACACCGAATTGCAGGTGACGCGGCTGGATGACAGCGATTTTACCGCCACCGAGAACCAGGGCGAGATTTTCCTGAACCTCACCGCGTTGCGCCATGGACAGGACTTCAACATCAACACGCCCGGTGGCGAAGTCAGCATCGACGCGCCCGGGCAATACGAGGTTCTGGCCGGGGATACGAACACCCCCGCGGAGGTCCAGGTATTCCGGGGCCAGGCCGAAACCGGCGGCGTGACGGTTTCCGCCGGCCAGGCCGCGTATCTGACCGGCAACGGCCAGCCGGAACTTACCCAGGCGCAGCGCGACGAATTTGCCAACCATGTGATGGCGGAACTGACCCCGCCCCCGCCGCCTTATGTGCCCCCGGCCGTGACGCAGATGACCGGCGTGAACGAACTCTCCAGCTACGGCAGTTGGGACCAGTCGCCGCAATATGGCGCTATCTGGTACCCGAATGTCGCCGCAGGCTGGGCACCCTACCATTACGGCCATTGGGCCTATGTGGCGCCCTGGGGCTGGACCTGGGTGGAAGACGAGCCCTGGGGCTTCGCGCCGTTCCATTACGGGCGCTGGACCCAGATTTACGGCCGCTGGGGCTGGGTTCCCTGCGGCTATGCCGATGGCGGCTACGTGGCGCCCCCGGTCTATGCCCCGGCGCTGGTTTCCTTCTTTGGGCTTGGGCTGGCGGCTGGCATCACCATCGAGGCACTCTCCCGGGGCGATATCGGCTGGGTGCCACTAGGCCCGGGCGAGGCCTATTATCCGCACTACCACACCAACCAGGATTACCTGCGGCGCATCAACCGGTTCGACATGCGCGACCCCGGCAGGGTCGATTTCCAGCACCCGCCCACTTTCGGCAATTACGCCAACCGGGGTGCTGCGCTGTACGGCCCGGCCAGCGGCATCTCGCATGGCGAGCAGGCGGGGCATTACGCCAAGCCGGTACCGTATGAGATGTTCGGGCAGGCCCGCCCCGTGGGGCAGCAATTCCCCGAGGCCGTGCGGCCACAATTCACACCGCATTCAGCCCCGGCGCCAACGCCCGGCTTCCACCAGCAGCAGGGCTTCACGCCGCAACCGCAGATGCAGCCTCTACCCGGACAGCACGGCACACCCCAGCAGTTTCACCAGCAAACACCTGGCGGATTTGCCCCTCAGGGGCAGCAGCAATTCCACCAGCAACAAATGCCGCAGGTGATCACGCCGCAAGAGCAACAGCAACACACGCAGCAACAGTTTCACCCGGAACAGCCACAAGGCATCCAGCAACAGCCATTCCACCAACAGCAGACGCCGCAGGCGCTCGCACCACAGGAACAACAGCAGCACACGCAGCCGCAGTTCCATCCGCAGCAGCCGCAGGGCTTCCAGCAACAGCCATTCCACCAACAGCAGACGCCGCAGATGCTCTCACCACAGGAACAGCAGCAGCACACGCAGCCGCAATTCCATCCGCAGCAGCCGCAAGGTTTTACACAGCAGCCGCAGAAGTTCCATCCGCAACAACCGCAGCAGCCGCATCAGGAACAGCGAAACGGCCAGCATGGCGGCCAATTCCCGCCATGAGCCTTATGCGGGAACGCCGTAGAGAACAGTATCGAACGCGTTAGCCTCATGCTGACGCAGATACAGCCTGGCATAAGGCGCCAATTCCCGCAGCAGGCGCGGCAGTGTCCACAGATCATCCGGCCGGTGATACGCGCTCACCGCAAGATGCGGTTTCGTCCTGCCAATGGCCTTAGCCATGCCGCGTAGCGCCATTGCCTCCCCGCCCTCGATATCGAGCTTGATGTAATCGGGCCGCAGCCTGGGCAGAACATCGTCCAACGCGACGCAAGGAATGGTGATATTGCCAGAGGCTTCGGCATGTGCCGAAGTGCCGCCATCGGCAGCGAAACGGATTTGTGCGAAGCTATCGCTGAGCCCACAAGGGAACAGAGCCGTCCGCGACGGAATATCCTTTGCAAATGCCACGAGCTTTTCAAAATTTCGTGGATCAGGCTCAAAACCCGCCCAGTCGCCGATCTCAACGCCTTTGCTTCGCAAATATCGGAATGTATCGCCATCAAAGGCCCCGCCATCGACAAAACTGATCTGCTTCGGCAGACGTAAAACACCCGGCGGGAAATATTGCTCACTCAGATTGTAATCGGGATGATGATCCGGTTCGCCGGTAATACGGTAGCGGACAAGGCCGGCAAGCGTCCTAACACTTGTATCGTCCGCCAAATGCGAGGCCGTTTCAGCAAAGTCTCGCAGATGTTCAATCACGAAGTGCCGCGCCGTCAGCCAGTAATTATCCGCCTCGGCTCCCAGCGCATCGGAAAGATCCGCATTCCACAACACATCCGCAAACGGAAGAGAACGGCCATAGGCAAGAATTGCCTCAAGCTTGGCGAGATGGCTGTGCACACCAACAACAAGGCATTTACCCTCGGCCTGGGCGGGTTGCAGCGCTTCCGGCGCAAAGGCGGGCAAGCCTTCAAACATTTCGCCATTGCCCGTGAATTTACGGTCCACGACGCCGTGGCAATGAATCCCCTGGGCCCGTAACAAGGCCAGAATCCGCCGCCCATACCCGCCAGCACCATAAACATAGCACCCAGCCGACAGCATTTGTCTCAGATAAGCCGGGGAACGGGATTGAACGAAAGCCGTCAACTCGTTCTCGAGGTCCGAAAAAATCACACCGCCCCCTTTATTTCATCAATGTCATGATAACAAAAAAACGGCGCCCGCAAAGGCGCCGTTTTCATCTGTCCGTGGCGGGAGCGCTTTAGGCGCTCTTCGCCATGATCTCGTCGGCCACGTTGCGCGGCACCGGATCGTAGTGGTGGAACTGCATGGTGAAGGACGCGCGGCCCTTCGTCATGGAGCGCAGGTGCGAGATGTAGCCGAACATTTCCTTCAGCGGCACATGCGCGCGCACGATGACGGTGGAGCCCGAGGCCTCCTGGTTCTGGATCATGCCGCGG
>JARLFX010000339.1 GCA_031296355.1 Acidobacteriaceae bacterium | reverse complement strand
GAACTTATGCCGACCGAGAAACAACTGTTCCAAATGCAGTCTCGACAGCGCGTGATCCACGCGTGCCACCGATTGAGGCATTCCATAGTCGTATGCATATTCAGCCTTGAATGTGAATTCCAGGCAAGCGCGCTGCACCGCAGCTGCCCACTTCGGCAGGCTTCCTCCTACACCGCGATCAGTTCGGATTCGAAGCAGCTCCGCATTTCCATCCGCTATCAAACGTAAGCATAATTCATCGTTTGTCAGCGCCTGTTCCGGCGCTCGGAAAACAGTCTTCACCAGATCGTTGTCCAGGAATGGCGAACGTAGTGAAAGTTGACTTTGCTCCAGGCTCAAAAGACCATAATGGTGCCACGGCGCCTGGCGAAACGCCGCAAACGAAAGCGCATTCCCATCAAGCAATCCGTTATACGTCTTTTTGGCACGCTCAATATACGCACAAAAATCTGCCTGAAACAATCCCGGCACAGAATCGATCGGCCTGAACGCCCGAATGCGCCGAAGCACTTCTCCGCCGTAATTGCCGGTCACTCTTACGGGGGCGATCTGCGCCGCTCGTTCATTAACATACAAATCTGGAGCATGCTTCACCTCGACGCAGCCGTCCGTAAGAAAGACCGTGCGCTCGGAATACTCAGGAAACTTAGTGAGAAAGTCATCGCCGACTGAGATAACTTCATGCTCTTGCTTACATGCATGTGCAACTTTTCGCGCGATGGCAACATCCTGAGACTCACGGTACATTCCGCCGAACGAGTAGCACGGAAGCGATCCCGGTGCGCCGTTCCACCATGCCATGATCATTCGTGAGTCGAGGCCGCCAGTAAGGGAAATGCCAACACGCTCAGAACCACCAAAATAACGAGGCAATATTTCCGAGAACACCTCTCGCAGTTTCAGGTAATAAGATTCCGGATCAAGCTCTGGCTGCTCCTCCCACTCTTTCGTGTCGAAGTAGGTCTCTTTTCGCACTACGCCTGCTTGCTGAAATCTCCAGGCAGAGCCAGGCGGCAGCATGCGAATCCCTCTAAAGAGCGTTCGATTCTCCAGTGTGCACCCGCAAGAGACAAATTCCCCCAAACCATCCGCATCAATCGATCTAAGTTCCGGGCGGACAGCCAGAATTGCCTTGGCTTCAGCAGCAAAGTAAAATGTATCCTTCGCTTCGTGATAGTAGATCCGGCGCATCCCATATCGATCGTTGAAGAGTGTGGTCGATCCCTTCCTTCGATCTGCCAGCACTCCATGGAACTGTCCATTTAAATTCTTCGGAAAGTCTGGCCCTTCTTCCGCAAGACGGATAAGATCGGAAGAACCGTCACCTTCGCACGCATCGCTGCGCCTTGAAAAGTCATCTCCGGAAAATGCCAAAACCAAGTCGCCCTGATCGTTATAGAGAGGCATCCGTTCTGCCACCGACTCACCGCGCACCACCCACCCCACGTAAAGCCCCAGGGACTCATCGCACCAGGTCCCGCTCGCATACGCGGGATCGTGGCACAAGGCCGCGACCATGTGCAGTAGTTCCGCCTCAGCAT
>JARLFX010000338.1 GCA_031296355.1 Acidobacteriaceae bacterium | reverse complement strand
CTTCTTACAATATCAAGCCCCATGGCTAGAGTCAATTATTTCTGCGGAAAACCTCATGGATTTGCGAATTTTTTTATCACAGCCCACATTTGTTCCGCTCACCCATCCAGATTACTATGCCAACATGACGCTGCCACCCCGCCTGCCACTGCTCTCCGCCCTCATACTGCTCACGCTCACCGTGCCTGCCCTGCCGCAGACGCCACCCCCCGCTAAGGCAGACCCGCGCATCGCTGCGATCCTGAGCACCATTGGCAAAGCCCATACCGTCAATCAAGCAGCTATCTCACCGGATTCTAAGCACTTAGCCTATTCCGTGCGTGAGGGGAAGGGGCAAAGCCTGCATCTGATTACGCTTCCGCAGGCGGACGCCGGCAAGGAACAGATCGTCTCCACCGGAAATGGGGCGACCGATTGCGCCAACCATGACCCCATCTGGTCGCCCAACGGCAGCCAGCTCGCATTCATCTCCACCTGCACGGAGAAAGAGAATAAGGCTGGCCAGCCGCAGATCTTCCTGTACGACGTTGCCAAGGGTACGTCGCACCAGCTCACCCACGTCACCGGAGCCGTCACGTTCCCCGCCTGGTCGCCCGACGGCAAGGCAATCGCCTTTCTTTTCGTGGAGAATGCCACCCGCAATGCCGGGGCAACCGGGGCGATCAAGCCGCTGGTGGGTGTGATCGGGCAAGACAATGTCGAAGTCCAAGGCGTGTACGCGATTTACCCGGAGATGCTTCTCAAATCCGTGCATGCTGCGGCAAGCGAACAGGGACAGTCATTAGGAGGTTGGCTCGTAATGCCCTCCGAGAAGCTTCATGTCTACGAATTCTCATGGGCTCCCAACTCCAGGGAGATAGCCTTCATCGCCGCCCCCCCGCCCGGAGAGAACAATTGGTGGGTTGCGCGTTTATACCGCAAGGAAGTTCTCCATGCATTGGATTCCAGGCCAAGCTGGGCTGGACATCTTGACGCGGTATTTGACCCCGCAAAGACCACCAGTTCTCTCCAAGGTATGCAGCTTGCTCTGCCCCGGTACTCGCCTGACGGCAAGGCCATCGCCTTCCTCGGCGGCCTCATGTCGGATCAGGGACAGGTGGGCGGCGATATCTATACCATCCCCACAACTGGAGGAGAGCCGACAGATATTACTCCGGGGCGTCCCGCCACTCCCGCCTGGATTGACTGGCACACAAACGACACCATCACCGTCTCCGAACACGTCGCCAGCGGCGTGCACATCTTCCGCTACAACACGAGCACGCGCAGCGAGGAGAAGGGGTTCAACCTGACGCTGCCCGCCACCACATATGCTGACGAGAATGTGCTCTCGCTCAGCCTGGCGAAGGACGATACCGTTGCCATGGTGCAGACCGATTTCACGCACCCGACGGAGGTCTTTGCCGGGAAGCTCGATCACCTACAGCAGATCACCCACGTCAATGACGGGGCGAAGCCGGTGTGGGGGCGCGCTGAGTCGGTCGAGTGGACGAACGAGGGCTACCACGCGCAGGGCTGGCTGCTCTATCCTGCGCACTACGATGCGGCGAAGAAGTATCCCATGGTGGTCGTGGTGCATGGCGGGCCGTCGAACCTCTCCGTGGCACGCTGGCCGGCGATGGGCTCCAGCGGCGTTCCGCTCTCGGCGCTGGACTACTTCGTCTTCATGCCGAATCCGCGGGGCAGCTATGGGCAGGGGGAGAAGTTCACCCAGGCCAACGTGAAGGACTTCGGCTACGGCGATCTGCGCGACATCCTCGCGGGCGTGGATGCGGTGGAGAAGAAGTATCCGGTGGACGACAACCGGCTGGGCATCACCGGCTGGAGCTATGGCGGATTCATGACCATGTTCACGGTCACACAGACGCAGCGGTTCAAGGCGGCGGTGGCAGGCGCAGGCATCTCAAACTGGCAGAGCTACTATGGCGAGAACTCCATTGACCAGTGGATGATTCCCTTCTTTGGCGCGTCTGTCTATGACGATCCGGCGATCTACGCGAAGAGCTCGGCGATCAACTACATCAAGAATGTGAAGACG
>JARLFX010000337.1 GCA_031296355.1 Acidobacteriaceae bacterium | reverse complement strand
GCGCAGACCACTGGCTGGGCTGCCGCGACTGCGTATGCGGCCTCCAGGGGGCTAACCGTCCCGATGAGATCGAGCGTGGTCAGAGGCATACTCGGTGCTGGAGAATCGTTTGGCGCAACGGCCGCTGTCGGATACAGCGTCTATGAAGAGGGGGAGGCATTTGTTAATGAAATGCAAAGCTTTGCCGCAGGGACCTGCCAATAGCAACTGGCGTTGGCATTCGTATGTGAGTGTCGCTATCGCCATTGTGGCTTTCCTCGTGTTCATAGCCTTTCACCCTCTGTGGAAGTGGGATGAGAGTTATGACAAGTGGGCTAAAGCCGCACTCTATACATCGTGCTTGTTCGGGTATCTTTTGAAATGGGGCTGGCATTACAGGAAGGCACGCAGATTTTGGGCTTTGCTCGGATGTTTGTTCGTTTTGCACGTTGTGGTATTTGCGCCATTTCTGCTTTCTCTTGTCGCGGGGCATGGTCTTTCGATAGCTTTAGTATTGGGCGTTGGTGGAATGTTTGAGTTTATTTTGTTAGCACTGGCTATTGCTTTGTTAATGGAAAAGGAGCGACGCAAGGTGGAGTGATCGTTTCGTAGTAGTCGAGCGTGTTCTGAATGTGTAAGTGATTGTTCCTCAATTATGACGCGGCAGGCAACATGACCAACGACGGCCACTGCATGTCCACATGGGATGCTGAGAACCGCATGATGAGCTATTGTTCGCCTGGTGTGATAAACGAGTACGACGCCAATAGCTTGCGTGTCCGCCGCACTAAGTCGGGCGGTAGTGACGTGGTGTACGTGTTTTCCGGAACACAGCCGCTGGCCGAGTACACGGCGGGCGCCGCCGCGGACAGCCCCAGCACGGAATACATCTATCTCGGCAACCAGTTGATTGCATCCAAGACCTCAGGAGCATACACCTTCTACTTGCGCGACCATCTTTCGGTCCGCCAGGTGTTGGCCGATGCAACTCCAAACAGCCCCACCGAGCAGGGACACTTGCCATTTGGCGAGAGCTGGTATGGCAGTGGGAATGGATGGATATTCACCAGCTATGAGCGTGACCCGG
>JARLFX010000336.1 GCA_031296355.1 Acidobacteriaceae bacterium | reverse complement strand
CGTACTAGTCGGCACGACCGTAGGAGCGTCGAGCTTCAATAACTATGACATTGTCATGTTTCCCTGCCAGGGCACTGCAGCGGGGCAGGCATCTGCCGCTTCGCAGACAAACCTGATCACTTACGCCAATCAAGGTGGCCGCGTTTTCGCCACTCACTATAGCTATGCGTGGCTCTACAACGTCTCCCCATTCTCCACCACCGCCAGTTGGCAGGTGAATCAGGCTGCGCTCACCAATGGACCTGCCACCATCAACACAACCTTTGCCGGCGGCCAGCAACTTGCCCAATGGCTGTATAACATCGGCGCCACCAAAACATATGGCACGATTGATACGCTGACCGATCCGAAGCACGATCAGGTGGGCGTGATTGCACCCACGCAATCATGGCTAACGCTCAACAAGGGGGTTTCCAATGACGCGCAACCGGTCATGCAGCTCACCTTCGATACACCGGTCGGCGCAATCTCTTCCGCACAATGTGGACGCATCCTGTTCAACGAGTATCACGTGGAAGTTCCGGTGACGAGCACTGGATCATTCCCCGCCGAATGCGACGCGAGCTCCATGAATGCCAATGAAAAGCTGCTCGAGTACAGCCTCTTCGATCTCTCCACATTCATCGTCTCGCAGACGCCACCCACCATTACCGCAACAATCAGCAACAGCCCCACCAACTTCTTTCAGGGTGATACGACAGACACCGTCACCGTCAACGTAACCAATGCCAGCAGCACATCGCCAGCCAATCCATCGCTGAGCTTTACTGTCACGCTTCCCACCGGCGTTACCGCCACCGCAATGCAGGATGCCAGCGGCACCGGCGGCTGGCTATGCACTGTATCCACACTGACCTGCACCCGCATCAGCGGCCTGGATGCAAACACCAGTGACAACGTCAACATTACCGTGAGCGTTTCGCCCACCGCGCCGCTCGGCATGGTTTCTGCATCAGCCACGGTCACAGGCGGAGGCCTGACGTCCGACGTTACCGCCTCAGAATCCTTCCGCATCTATGGCACTGCCCTCATCACCTGGCCCGCGCCCGCCGCCATCACCTATGGCCCCGCACTCAGCGCCACGCAGCTTGATGCCACGGTAGCGAATAATCTTCCCGG
>JARLFX010000045.1 GCA_031296355.1 Acidobacteriaceae bacterium | reverse complement strand
TGCGGACGGAGCGTGAGGCGAGCAGCTTGAGACGGCGCTCCATCTCGCGGACGGCGTTGCGCAGCGCGTTGGCGGCGAGCTTGGGCTCGGTGATGATGGGGGTGAAGAGATGCGGAATGTCAGCGTACATGCCGAGTTCAACGCGCTTGGGATCGACCAGGATGAGGCGGACCTGCTCGGGCGTGGCGCGGAAGAGTACGGACATGATCATGGCGTTGATGGCGACGGATTTACCGGAGCCGGTGGAGCCGGCGATGAGCACGTGCGGCATGGCGGCGAGATCGGCGGTGACGATGCGACCGTTGATGTCTTTGCCCATGGCGAGCGGAAGTTTGCTCTTGGAGTGGGTGAAGTTTTCTGACTCGATGACGTCGCGGAGCCAGATGGTTTCGCGGTCGGTGTTGGGCACCTGGATGCCGACGGTGCTCTTGCCGGCCATGCGCTCGATGAGGATGCTTTCAGCGGCCATGGCGAGGCAGAGATCGTCTGCCAGGCCGGTGACGCGCGAGTACTTCACGCCGGCTTCAGGACGGAACTCGAAGGTGGTGACGACGGGGCCGGGGTTGATCTGCGTGACCTGGCCCATGACGTCGAACTCGGCGCACTTCTCGACGAGCACGCGGGCTTCGTCGCGCAGCGCCTCTTCGCGGACGATGCTGGTTTCGTCGGAGCGGTGGAGGAGAGTGGAGGGGGGGAGCTTGTAGCCGCGGATGCTCTTGGGCGTGATGGTGACGGGCTTGAGATCGGAGTCGGCGCGTTTGCCGAAGGAGATTGCCTGGGGCGCGCGCGGGGTTGTTACCGGCTCATTCGCGGTGGGGAACGGGACAACGTTGCGGGCGGGCTCCGGCGGGGGGATGCGGGCGGGCGGAGCCTCAATCGGCTCGGGCTCGACGTAGCGGCTGTCGTCCGCGGACATGGCGGGCGGCATCTCTTCCTGGGGGACGGCGTCGACCAGGGTGCGGGGGATGTTCTGCCAGACGGAGGCGGAGGCTGAGGGCTCGGGCTGGAGCTCGGCGCGCGCGGGGGCGGTCTCTTCCGGCAGGGGAACGGTCTTTTTGCGGCCCCAGCGGCCAAAGAGGGAGCCGAGGAGAGTATTTGGCGGCGCGGCTGCGTCGGCGGCTTCGGGATCGCTCTTTGCGACGCGCTTCTCGGCTTTTTCGGCGGCGAGGCGGGCTTTCTCAATGGCGCGCTCGCGCTTGCTTTCGTAGGCGGAGATGACTTCGTTGGCTTCATCATCTTTGCGGCGGCTGCGCCAGTTGCGCCAGCGGTCGCGCCAGTTGGCGATGAAGGCGAAGCGGACGGCGAACCAGTCGCGCGCGGTGTTGAAGCTGAAGGTGGTGGCGAGGTAGAGCGAGAGGCCCACCATGAGCAGCGTGACGATGCAGGCGCCGGGGAAGTTGAGGAAGTGGATCAGGGTGTCTGCGAGCAGGCGGCCACTAAGGCCTTCAATCGGGATGGCGTGACGCCACATGAGATGCCAGGGCAGAAGGGCGAACATGGCTGGGCCGAAGACGATCCAGAGGGTGGCGCCGATGGTTTTGGCGAAGGGCGAGCCAGCGGGGCGCGAACGCATCCAGTTCAGCCCGAGGCAGCCAAGCGCGATGGGCAGGAACATGGCGGCGATGCCGAACATCTGCAGGACGGCGTCTGACATGTAGGCGCCGAAGATGCCGGTCCAGTTGTGCGCGGGGCGGCCCGTGGCATAGCCGCCGACGGTATTGAAGGACGGGTCGGTGGGGGTGTAGCTGAGCAGGGCGAGGAGGAGGAGGCCGGCCGCGACGATGACCGACAGCCCGATGATCTCATTGAGGCGGCGATGACGCGTTGGCGTGAGTACGATCTTCAGTGGTTTCATAGGATGCAAGAGACGCGAAACAGCCTTGTCCACCGGTAGCGCACCCCATGGGCGAGCGCCGCCGGAGCGAGCCATGAGACAGAGGGCGAGAACCACCAGAGCAGCTTTATTATCCCATTCAGAGAGGTGGTTTCGGCGGGGTACAAGGGGTGGTACCCAAGTACGTACCCCACCAAATAAAGAAATCTGCGAGAGTGGTGGTGGCAGTTTTTTGGAGGGACAGCATGCATCTGGCAAAACCAATGGTTTGGATAGCAGTTTTGGCAGTTGCAGGATGTGTACACGCTCAGTCTAGGCAGAGGCAGACTTTAAACTGCAAGAATTGGTTCAATAACGAACATCTTGGCCAGTCAGGCATGAATTATTGTGCGGCCGAAGATACAAAACGATCAGATCAGGAACTCAACCGGGTTTATCAGCAGTTGCTTGCGAAGGTAAAGACGGATGTGCTCGCCACGAACAAAATCAAAATGGCAGAACGAGCGTGGGTGGCCTATCGAGATGCAGAAATTGATGCAATGTGGCCTTTAGGTAACGCCATGGAGTACGGAAGTGTTAATCCGATGTGCGTGTATATGTATCGCAAAGATTTGATCGATGCCCGGATTAAGCAATTGAAGTTCATGCTGAGTTCGGAGAGTGGAGATGTATGTGCTTATGCCCATCCCATGGAAACATCGCTTGCGAGTCCACCGGCGAGTGTCAAAGAAGCGAATCATTCAAAACATTGCAGTAGTCGGGGTTTGTGAAGTTGAGGAGATGGATTGATGTGTAAGTGGAAAAAATTGGGAGTTGCTGGATTGGTGCTGGGCTTTGCGGCGGTGGCGGGGGCGCAGACGCAGCCTTACGCGGTGGTTTCGCCGGGGATCGCAGCGCAATTGAAGGCGCAGGCAGGCAGTGGCCCGGGTAAGAGCATTCTGCATGCAGCCGACAGCGCGGCGAAGCTGACGCCGGGGCCGCTGGGGCATGTCCACACGGAACATACCCTGAGCGGAGATCCGATTCGCGAGAAGAGCATTGTGGCCGAGCGTGACTGGGACCGGATGCTGAACCTTGGGCTGGCGTACCGGATGACGGGAGACCACAAATACCTGGACGCTGAGGCAAACTTTCTGGGGGCGTGGGTGGCACTCTACCATCCGGACCTGAACCCCATCGACGAGACGCGGATGGACTACGTCTTCTTCGCATTCGACCTGACGCGTAGCGATCTGCCGCAGCCGCTGCAGGTGAAAATGCTGGCGCTCTTCCGCACGATGGCGACGGGATATCTGAAAGACATCGAAAAACTTTCCTGCGGGAAGGACATTGGCAATTGGCAGAGCCACCGCATCAAGCTGGCAACGCTGACGGCTTATGAACTGGACGATCCTGAACTGATTGCGCGGGCAAAGAAGTTCTATCAGGAGCAGGTGAAGTGCAATATCCATGCGGATGGCTCGGTGGAGGATTTCTATAAGCGCGATGCGCTGCACTATGTGGCCTACGACCTGGAGCCGCTGCTGACAACGGCGCTGGCGGCGAAGATGCACGGGGAAGATTGGTTCGAGTGGAAGTCGTCGACGGGAAGTTCGGTAGCTGGAGCGGTGGACTGGCTGCTGCCGTATGCGAGCGGGGCGAAGACGCACGACGAGTTTGTGCGCTCCAAGGTGCCGTTTGACGCCGAGCGCGATAAGGCGGGCGAGAAGGGCTACTCCGGCATGTGGGATGCGAAGGGCGGCGTGACGGCAATGGCGCTGGCGGCGGCACTGGATGCGAAGTATGCGGAGCCGTCGCGACAATTGAATGCGCGGGTGGGCGCGCATTCGCCGGTGTGGATAGAGTTTTTGACGTCACTGAGACCGTGAGGCGGCGGCAACGCGGATGCGTGGTGCGGCATCTACTTCTTCATATCAACCCGACGCTCTGATGCTGGAGCGGCTGGTCCTTGGTACAGGTCTGTGGGGGAGTGGGGTTTTCGCGATTTCTCTCACTTGCCGCTGGCGACGGAGAATCGCACATCAGCCGGCGGACCCCACAGACGCAGTTTTTCTGGCGATGCGAGCAGTATGGGTAGAGAAGCAGATCCCTCGGCTTCGCTCGGGATGACAAATAGTAAGTCAGAATGACAACTCCAAAATATAACTAGTCTCGGTCGTTGCCGTAGATGGCGATCTGCTGGTCGATGCGGAAGACTAACGCGGCGGCGCGTGCGGTGTAGTCGGATTGCGGGAAGCCTTTTTGCAGGTAGCCGGCGAGTTTTTTGGTGTGATTCGCGGCGTCTTCTGCGCGCTTGCGGTTGCCGGCTTCCGTGTACATATCAACCAGTGCGCCTTTGCGGTAGGCGGCGTTGTAGAGGGCTTCGGCGGTGCGGGGGCCGTCAGGATATTTATCGGCGTAGCGCTCGTAGAGCCCGGCTTCTTTGTCGGGGCATTGCGGAAGGCCCTGCCAGTCTCCGCAGAGCTGGTTGTCGATGAGGGCGTAGGCGGCGCGGGCGGCCCACTTGCTTTGCGGCCAGGTTTTGATGATGCGCTTCATCTCGCCTTCGTAGATCTGCGGGCGAAGGAAGCTCTCTTTTTCATGGGCTGAGGGCAGGGTGGAGATGTCCTGCTTTTCCATCTGCCAGCGGATGTCGGCGGCGCGCCAGGCGGCTTCAGCGGCGAGGG
>JARLFX010000335.1 GCA_031296355.1 Acidobacteriaceae bacterium | reverse complement strand
TCAGCCAATTGCGAAGATAAGGCACCAAACGCAGCCAACATATCCGTTTTGTATATGTCGATACAGCTCAGTACTTCTGCATCTTCGGATCGATCTCGTCGGCCCAGGCCAGAATGCCTCCGGTCAGATTCACAACCTTCGCATAGCCGGCCTGTGCCAGAAACTCCGCAATCCGCTGGCTGCGCCCGCCGGATTTGCACTGCACCACAATCTCCCGTTCGCGGTCGAGTTCGCCCAGCCGCTGCGGCACATCGTTCTGCGGAATCAGCTTCCCGCCAATGTTGGCAATCTGATACTCGAAAGGCTCGCGCACGTCGAGAATAAATACGTCCTCGCCCGCATCCATGCGGCGTTTCAGTTCTTTCACGCTCAGCTGGGGTATCCCGTTATTCAAGGCTGTCTCCTCTATCGCATCCCGCATAGCACTGCAGAATCAGTTTAACCGCCGCGGTCGCACCGGTCTGCCGCCCTCGTCTTTCCCGCCACCATCCCTGCACCAAAACAAAAGCGGCCCGGAATACTCCGAAGCCGCTTCTGCATTTTCAAGAGTGAAGAAACTTATGGCTTCTTCTCCTCCGCTGCGGGTTTCGCTGCCGGCTTGGCCATCGGCTTCGGCTTCCAGAAATCCGGCTCCGCCTTGATCCACTCCTCGGAGACGTAACTCTGTTTGGGGTTGATTGAGAACAGCTCCGACCGCGAATAATCCACCGTGGCCGTCATCAGTTCCCGGAATTCCTTCAGCCCATCTTCGCCCAGCGCATCCATGAACTTCTTGTTCTCGGCGAACCCCGTGTCAATATCGGCCATTGAGTTGTCCGCGCTCAGGGCAACATATTCGCCGTCCTGGGTGCCATACGCAATCTCATACATCGACCAGTGCGCGCTTGTGCCGCCCTTGTCGTGCGCATCCTTCACGATCTTCGCCAGCTTTTGCCAGTCCCGCCTGTGTCCGGGTTTCACATGGAATACCGAGATCTCCATGTAGCGCGCGTGGATCAGGTCGGGCCGCGGTTTATAACTCAGGTCTTTGTCGAAGGTGTAGATCAGCGAGTCTGTAGAATCCAGCAGCTCGCCATCGGCAACGCTGTCGCGCTCCAGCTCGGCGCCGAGAGCGGGATTTTTGTCCACCAGCTTGTTGTCCTTTTCCCATTCCGCAAACGAGCCGTACAGGGTCAGGTACAGGGACCGCGACTTGCCCGACATCGAAGTCAGGCCAACGTAGTACGCGGGGAACTTGGCTTTGGTCATGGCCTGGACAAAGGCGCTCTCCGTCTTGTCGTGAGCCATGCCGTTTTTGTAGGGTTTGGTGTACTCGCGGGTAACTTGCAGGACCTTGAAGTCTGAAGGCGTCTCCTGCGCTGCGGCCAGCATACTTCCGGCGACCGCAATAGACAGTCCCAGCACAAAGGGGCTGAACCTTTTCATGTGTGAAGTACCTCCTTGGTTTGCTCGGAGATCACTCGCGGTGGGGGAGGGGAGTTCAGGGAAACGCAACGTGCTCCAAGGTTTGCTGATTATGAGGTATCCGCCACCGCAAGTAAAGAAATTTCGCGATGAGGGCGACTCTGAACTAAATCGATGTTTTGAAGGCGCTCGGCGGGATACCCTTTGAGTCTGTGCCGTAAATAGCCGAAAATGATGACGGCTTTTCAGCTTGCTGAAAAACTCGTCCGGGCGGTAGGCCGGGGCTTTAGAACTTATCCGTAAATAGGTAGCGCCGGCCTCCTGGCCGGCTGTCGTGCGGGCGTCCTCGCACTCGCCATCTGATGGCATTAACCCCGCTTAAACAACCCGCTCAGTAAGGCAACACTCTCGATTGCGCAATTTACGGATAAGTTCTTATCCCCTGTATAAGTGGCATGAAATGAAT
>JARLFX010000334.1 GCA_031296355.1 Acidobacteriaceae bacterium | reverse complement strand
GACTTGCCGGAGCCGGAAGGGCCCATGATGGCCACGTACTCGTTGCGCTTGATGCGGAGCGAGACGCCGCGCAAAGCCTGGACCTGCTGCTCGGAGCCCATGTCGTAGGTGCGCCAGAGATCTTCGACGACAATGATGTTGTCGACGGGCGGAGCTACGGGTTGAGCCAGTTCTTCGGTGGTGATGCTGTCGGTTGCCATCAGAATCTCATCCTTTGTGCCGGTCGTCTGTATCCGGTTCAGTCCAAATCTTTGAAAAACTTGCCTCGGGGACCAAAGCAGGCTGCGGCATGAGCATTGATTTGAAAGAAGAGTCCAAGAAGCATCCCTCAGGGGCTAAAGCCCACGTTCATTTTGCGGCTCTTGCGGCACGACTAAAGTCGTGCCCTTTCAAAACCCATTAAGATCGAGCTTCTTCAAACCCTACAAAATCAAGCCCGTTTAAAAACCCGGCTTTGGTCACAGGCTGCTAACTGCTGCTGCCGGATGGAAGAACCACTTTGGCGGTATCGCGCTTCAATAGCGAGCCGCCCTTGAGGTCGCGCAGGGTTTTATAGGGGCCAGTAACGACTTCCTGTCCCTGGTTGAGGCCGGAGAGCACCTCGATGTTGGTTGCGCCGGTGATGCCGGTGGTGACGGGAACGAACTTGGAGCGCAGCTTGCCTTTGACACTATCGACGATAAAGACGCCCTGGACCGGGTTGGGCTTGGGAGACGGTGCCGACGACGCGGCCTGAACACCGCCCTTGCCCTTGGCCGCGTCCATGGCCGGGTCGTGCATGGTGAGCGCCTGGATGGGCAGTGTCAGCACGTTGGCCTTGTGGGCTGTGGTGATCTTGGCGGTGCAGGAGAGACCGGGGCGCAGTTCGTCATTGGGATTGTCGAGAGTGACGACCACCTTGAAGTCCTTGGCCTCTTCAGTGCCGGTGGTGGATTGGGAGGTGGCAATGCCGGTGGAGCGGAGCAGCGCCTGATCGCCGACCAGCGTCACGTGCCCCTTGAAGGTTCTTCCAGGCAGGGCGTCAATGGTGACGTCAGCGGGCTGGCCGAGCTTGATATTGACGATGTCGGTTTCGTCCACCTAGACCTCGGCGGTGACAATGCTCATGTCGGCCAGGGTCATGAGGGTCGAGCCCTCGGCGTTCTGAATGCCGACGACCACGGTTTCACCTTCGCGCACGGGCTCGTTGGTCACGATGCCGTCAAACGGGGCGATGGCGATGGTGCGGTTGAGGTTGTCCTGGTTGACGCGGAGAGTGGCTTCCTGCGTATGCATGTGGCCACGGGCCGATTCGGTCTGGGCTTTGGCCTGGTTGACGCCCGCCACGGACTGGGCCACGGTAGCCACGTCAAGGTCATAGGCGGCCTTTTTGGCGTCGTAATCCTGCTTAGCCAGGATGCCGGCAGAGTAGAGACCCTGGGCGCGGTCCCAATCCAGCTTTTTCTGCTCGAGGTCGGCTTTGGCGTGCTCCAGATTGGCTTCCGCGGTTTTTTCGGCAGCCACATTCGAAGCAATGTCGGTTTTGGCGGCGGCAATGGCTGCCTGCTGCCCGGCGACCGAGGCTACCTGCTGGACGTTCTCGATGGTAGCAACCGTTTGTCCCCTCTTGACCCTGTCGCCTTCCTTGACGGCAAGGCTGGTGACTCGGCCCATTGCCGTGGCGCCCAGGTTGACGTAGGTCTTGGGCTTGATCTGGCCTGTTCCGCTGACAACCGTGGACAGATCCTCACGCACAATCTTGGCTGTGAGCACCTTTGTGTAGCCCGACTGCTGCTTGATGACCATGAAGGCAACAAGCCCGGCAGCTACCAGCACTCCAAGAGCAATCAAAAGAATTTTCTTCATGAACGATAGGTACTCCGAATCTTTCCATATCAGTGTACGCAATCGCTTTGCGTACAGTTCCCTGGCGCCGGCAGTCCGTATTTCCCTGGTTTGCGATCAGGGAGCCTCACGGGTAAAGAAGGCTGAGGCGGAAGATTATGAAAAGGACTTTGTCCATTGGACGGCCGAACTGGCTGGAAGGTTCCTGTGTATCCCCTTTGGCAATGATTTTAGCGCGATTTCTGGTGGTTTCCGATGACATTCGGCATAAATGCCAGTCCAACGGCTAGCTCACTGCGTTGGAAGTGTTGCCCAGGTTTGTCGGGACCCGTAGAATAAGGGCTTGCAGGAGTATTGAAGGCAATGACGTTCAAAAGTCGTAGAGTTCTCTTTATCCTGGCCGGTTGCGGCCTGGTGATAGCCCCCGTAATTGGTCCCAGGTCCGTGAAAGCGGCGACGCCTCCGGCGCAGCCCCAGAGCCAGCAACAGAGCGGGACGTCTGCCAGCCAGGACCAAGAGGTTGATCCTCTCAAGCGCCAGCGGTCCGACAAGGACAGGTATAAAGCCCAGAAGGCACTCCGTCAGGAGTTGAAGGGGACCTACAAGACCTGGCTGAACACCGAGGTCCCCTACATCATCAGCGACGAAGAGCGCAAAGCCTTTATGACGCTGAGCAATGACGAAGAGCGCGACTCGTTCATCGAGAATTTCTGGCTGCGCCGTAACCCGAATCCCGATTCGCCCGAGAACGAGTACCGCGAAGAGCACTACCGGCGTATTGCCTACGCTAACGAGCACTTTGCCGCCGGCAAGCCGGGCTGGAAGACTGACCGCGGTCACATCTACATTGCCTTCGGCAAGCCCGACGATATTGATTCTCATCCCTCCGGCGGCAGCTACGAGCGGCCCGCGGAAGAGGGCGGCGGCAACACATCTACATTTCCATTCGAGATTTGGCATTACCGCTACCTGGAAGGGATCGGCGAAAACGTCAATATCGAGTTTGTGGATACCTGCCAGTGCGGGGACTACCACTTTACGATCGATCGCAGCGAAAAAGACGCGCTATTGAACGTTCCCGGCGCCGGCCTTACCCAGTGGGAAGAGATGAACCACAAGGACAAGACCGACCGCTTCAAGGGCGGCGGGCTCGAGAGACTGGGCGGCGGCCCGATGGGCGACCAGCAGCAAGGCAAGCAGTTCGACCGCATCGAAATGGCGGCCAAGCTGTTCGCTCCTCCGCCGATCAAGTTCAAGGATCTGGACGCTTTTGTTTCTCAACACAAGCTGCTTACCGGCCCGGTTTTTCCTTTCGACGTGCGCACCGACTTTATGAAGGTGACTGAAAGCATGGACCTGGTGCCGATCACGCTGCAGATCAGGAACCGCGACATCACCTTTGTGACCAAAGAGGGAGTGGCAAAGGGCCTGGTGAACATTCTGGGCAAAGTGACGACTATTACAGGCAAGACGGTGCAGACGTTTGAGGAAACGGTCGAGGTCGATCAGCCGGCGGAATTGCTGGAAAAGTCGCTTGACCGTCAATCGGTCTACTGGAAGGCACTGCCGCTGATGCCGGGCCTTTACCGTCTGGACATTGCCATCAAGGACGTGAACAACCCGGACCATATCGGCATCTACGGGCGCGGCATTGAAGTGCCGATCTATCACGATGAGAAACTTGGCGCCTCGTCGCTGATTCTGGCCGACGAGATGTATCCGGTATCCTCACGGCAAATCGGCGCGGGCAACTTTATCATCGGTGGCGAATACGTTCGGCCGCGCGTGGCTGCCACGACGATTCCGGTATCGCCGGTGAAGTTCAAGCGCAGCCAGGATCTCAGCTTCTGGATGCAGTTTTACAATCTTGGTATCGACGAGGCTACCAAGAGTAACTCGGCCACGGTTACCTACGAGATCACCGATACGGCATCCGGGGCAGTGATTCTGCAAAAGCAACTGGAATCGAAGGAAATTGGAGCGCACAGCGATCAGTTGACGGTGGAGAAAACATTACCGATCGCTGGTTTGCAGCCAGGCAAGTACAAGGTGACAGTAAAAATAAATGACGCAATTTCGAAACAAGAGATTGCGCAAACGGTACCTTTTGTCGTCGAATAGTAGATATCCCCGCGCAGACAATAGCCGGACCCAAGATCCGGTACCCTGCGCGGGTTCGATTTGCCGCACAATCGCCAGGGACGCCACTAGGTCAAACATGCGAGTGATGAAGCGCAGAGCTCATTTCGCGGGATTTGCGATGCTGATCGCTTTAGGCGCTGCCCCTGTATGCGGAGCGGCATCGGCGTCGGTGTC
>JARLFX010000333.1 GCA_031296355.1 Acidobacteriaceae bacterium | reverse complement strand
CCAAAACCCCAAAACCCCAAAACCCCAAAACCCCAAAACCCCAAGGTGAGAACGGAGGCAGGTCAGACAAAGCATCGGAAGCGTCATAATGAAGGGTGAGAAATTATACGGGTAATTGTGTGCGACGTAGCGTGCATATATCGGGAAGCGCAATGTCGTAGAGTTCACATCTAAATATATAATACGTAATAATCGTGTTAGATATAGCAAACCACCGTTCCTACGGGCTAAAAACCAATTAAAAGATTTTAGGTCTCTTGGTAGGAACCACTCCTGAACTGCCGTTAGATCCCGGCGGCGGCTCCATGGGCTCGATCGTCTCTATTGCTGGCTCCACTATCGGCAGGATGACCGAGGAACGCTCAGGCTTAGCGAGCACGTCCGTCGCGAACTTGCCCTTGTTCTACTCCCAGTTTTATCCTCTGATAATACCGCGTCAACCCACTCAACGAACTCCAGAGCGGCGTCAGGGGTCAGCTTCGAATAGAACGTATCGTGGATGAGCTTGTCCAGCTCCCTCACCTCCTTCACCACCTCTTCCTTGTCCTCCGTCAGCTTCTTCGCCTTCGTCCTTATGGTGGAGGCGAGGGCGGCGATTTCCTGGCGCTTGCCCTTAATCCGTTCCATGTCCTCCGGCCTGAGCTTGAGTCTATCCGCCATATTCACTTCGCCCTGATCCGAATCTCGCTTCATGAACTGGCCCTCGAAACCTCCATCGTCCATCTCCTTCTCCTCCTCATTGACTCCGACCGGCTCGGGCGGGGCGTAGAGGCCCTGCCCCTTTTCAGCGGAGTGGACGAAGTACTGGTGTGCGGGCGGCAGCAGCTTCTCTGCCATCCGGGCCAGCGAAGAGTCGATGTCTTTCTCGCGCTCCCCCGAGAAGGAGGCATACTGGGCCCACACCTGTTCCACCCCGCTCTTCACAGCTCCCTCGTCTCTGAGCTGTTGCGCAAGACGCACGTTGTCGGCCAGCTTTGTTCTAAGAGAGTCCAGCTCCTGGGCCTGCACGGTCCCATGCTTGATCAGCTCAGTCTTGTAATATTCGACTTCCTGACGGAGCAGTTTGTTCTAGTCCATGACGTCACGGCAGGATAGGAGTACCTCACCCTCGATGCCCTGGATGTATTCCTTCTTCTTCCGTCTGCTCTCCTTGGCGCACTTGCGGTTCCTCTCCAGTCGCAGCTTCCGCTTGTCCGTCTTCGGCCTTCGTTCGCTGTCGCTCACCGACCCGCTGCTCTCCATCTCGCTGCGCTTTCCCTTCGGTGCCACATTCACCATTCTCTGCGGCAGTCCCCGCTTCTCCCCATTCGCGACTGGGAACTGGGACACCACCGGATTCGGCGATGGCACGGGAACATGGAAGGTGGGAACCACTGTGCCCGCATCGTAAGGGTTCCCGGGGAGGTCGAACTGCTCTGCCGGAGCCGGCTGCTCGGTCTTATCGCACTCCGCCTGCAAATGGCCGCCCATCGTGGGCGTGGATTGGCCCTCGTTCCACCAGCCATTCGCCGAAGGCTCCAGCGCCGGGTCCTGCTCCAGCAATTTGTACGACTCCTCGTCTAGCCTAAGGAGATGAGAACGCGCGGATGCTTTATGTCGTTGTGGAGGAACGATGAGAAGACATCTTGCGAAATGTTCTCCATTGCTATTTTGTTGTAATTCTGTCTTTAATAAGAATTAATGGGTATAGGAGCTCGATGTAAGGCTTATTACACACTCTATTATCGGCTTATAATTTGCAATGCAGTGCAATAGTTTATTTTATACAGCTATATTAGGAAATAATGGTCGTGTCCAGCATGAGGAATCTTCTCACACTTATCGTAACGATCGTCGCCATTGGGTGTCTGCCCGGAACAAGGGCGGCGCTGAAGAAGGAAAACGTGGTGGTGGCCATCAACTGCGGCTCGTCGTTCCCCTTCTCCACCCCCTCCGGCGTGGTCTACGCCGCCGACAAGTACTTCAAGAACGGCGTGGTCAGCAGCGCAGGCAAGGCCTACACCGACGTCTGGCCCGAGCTTTCCCAGATCGACCTCTACAAGACCGAAAGATACGCGGATGCGGAGTTTCTTTCGTATGAGCTGCCGCTGAAGAAGGAGGCAGAGGACGGACACTACGTGCTGGTGCTGAAGTTCTCGGAGGTGTACTTCGAGAAGGCGGGAGGCAAGGTGTTCGACGTGGCGCTGGGCTCGAAGATGGTGGTGGAAGACCTCGACATCTTCGCCCGCGCCGGCAAGTTCAGTCCTCACGACGAGTTTGTCGAATTCGATGTCAAGAACAAGGCAGTGTACCACAAGGGCGAGCTGGCGAAGGATGCCTACGTTGCAGGCAAGCTGGCGGTCAGGTTCGTGAAGGGCCCGGCCGACAATCCCAAGATCAACGCCATCCTGCTAGTCAAGGGCGGCCTCGATGGTAAGTCCCATATGACGACGAAACGGGGATAGACACGGACTACGTTGCTTACAATGAGTACGTGAAGACGAAGGATGCGAGGAAGAAGGAGGAGGCCAGGCAGCAGCGGCAGCAGAGTGCCAGTGTCCATGACAATATGGTCACTAAGAGTGACGGCGATCTTGACATGTCCTCGATCGCGCCGAAGTGGGAACGCGGCACGTTTGTGGCCGTGGAGGAACAGGACCCGCTCAAGATGATGGCGAACCAGCTGTTGGCGGTACCATACGGCCTGGAGCTCTTCAGCGTCCTCGCTGTGGCCGGATTCTTCTTTGTCTTCAGCTTCGTATCGATATTCGTGGCAAAAATGTCGTGTAGATGCTCAAGACCAAGGACCACGCTGGCGAGGGCAGACGCAAATCTGAGTAACACCCTATATGCTGCTGCGACACATTGCATTCCAGTGCGGTGCACACATATTACACATGCTCTTGCTAGATGCTGGTATTTGTGCATG
>JARLFX010000332.1 GCA_031296355.1 Acidobacteriaceae bacterium | reverse complement strand
ATGCACAGGCGTCGCTGGTGAAGCGAGAGCGCAAAGGAGTGCAGAGAGAGTGCAGCAGCGACGTCTTGAGCTGCAGTCAAATCAGCGTCTGGCTCTGGCTCACGTCGCCGTTTGCACGCTCAAATCAACACGAATGACACGCAATTCAGCACATGAGATGGGTTCACATCGATAGTTCCTACTTGGTTCACTCGGTCCTTGGAATCGATCAACAGAGATGAATGAGCTTTCAAGCCGGCTGCTGTCACAGTGACAGTTACTGCACAGTGGCGCTCCGAATCGTTTTCCGACGCCAGTTCATGATCAGCAGCGAGCCGCACGCTCAGTGCTCGCTGCCGCTACTGCCTACCGTCCACCCAACCCGCCAATTTGAAGCGCGCGATTTCCCTGCTCGCGGCAGAGACCAGTCGGCACTCCCTCGCTGCCTCGATTCCAACTGCAATTTCGCTGCTGTTCGCCGCCCCGGTCCTCCTCCTTCGACTCTTTCCTTCCACATGCGCGCGTGGGATGGTCGCATCCCCGGCACGCCGATCGTGGTGGATCACTTCTTGCGACGCCCGTCGGCTTGCACGCAGTCGCAGCTGCATCTGCAGCCGAGCTCGAGTGAGTGCTTCTACTTCTGCACGCACGCGCACTCGGATCACACGGTCGGCCTCTCCGCCAACTGGAGTCTCGGCACGCTCTACTGCTCGCATGTCACGCGCGCACTGCTGCTCCTGCAGTTCGGCGCCGCGGCCGGTCTCGATCGAAGAATCATCGCACTCGACACGGAACAGCCGCACACTATCGTCACGCATAGAGGCCGAGCTGAAGATATGGAGGAGGAGACATTCGTCGCGCCAGATGCCGAGCTATTGACGAGGAAACGAAAGCGTGTGCAGCAGAGTGCCACTGGCGCAGTGCAAGCCGAGACCTTCACCGTGACTCTCTTCCCCTCGAATCACTGCCCCGGCTCGGTGATGTTCGCCTTTCAGAGTGGCGCATTCGGCACGATTCTACATACCGGTGATTTTCGTTATGATCCTACGAAGTTTCATTTCGGCCCACTTCATGCACTCATCGGTCAGGTCGATCTGCTCTACTTCGATGCGACTTTCTTCACGAGTGAATGCGTCTTTCCGAAGAAGTATGAAGCGATTCGGGAGACGATCGCAGCGATTAAGAGCATGAAAGAGAAACATGCACGTGAGCTGCGAGGACAACAGCTGCAGCAGCCGGCGCCTGGTCCATGCCCTCCCGAACTCGATTGGCGCGTGTATCTCAGCTGCGAAGGACTCGGCTCGGAGGAGTTACTCGCTTCGGTCTCGACTGCATTGAATCAACCCTTCTTCGCGGATGAGTCGAATCCTTCGATGCGACTCCGCGCCGAACAGCTGAAATTACTCGCACTGAAGGATCATGATGCCGGGCCGGTTCTCATCGTGACCGATCCGCGTCAATCGCATTGCACGAATCTCCATCTCGCTCCGGGCGGAAATTTTCAGCGATTCGCGCAGAGTAATCGAATGGAGCGAGCTGAGGCGAAGCGAAGATGGCGCATCGAGCAGGAGTCGCAGCAATCAAAGCTACACGCTTCGACGATGCACGCGTATTCACCTGCTGCAGCAGCTGCTGTCACTTCAGCCTCTGCCTCATTCTCGCACCCAGCTCTCCCTACGCCGCCGCCGCCTCTGAGCCTCTACATCAAGCCAAGTACACTCTGGTTCCTTTCGAATGTGCGGAGTGCCTGTGCCGCGCGGCAGCTGCCACTCAGCTCCTCCTATCTCGCTCGCCCCACGCGCATCGGCCACATGGAGGAGTCGATCGCCGCTGCATACTTCGAAGCAACTGCAAATGCACCGAAGACCATGCCGCTACGCGCTGAGGATCGATTCGGTGTGACGCATCTCCTCTATTCGATGCACTCCGACTACAATGAGACGATCGAGTTCATTCGATTCATGCGGCCACGCTGCATCGCGCCGATCAATATTCCGATGGCGCTGCAGAAGGAGCGGCATCAGCAGCGATACTCGAGTCAAGGCCACGCGCCTGAGCCGATGTATCTCTCGATCGGCCCCGGCAGTGCGGAGTGTCTCGAGTTCTGTGATCGAATGCTTCGACTCAAGCTGTCGGTGGAGGAGATGCCGCTGCTTCGAAGCTGCATCGATTATCGACCGACGCCAAGGCAGAATCAACTCACACGGCAGCAGCGTGCGCTAATCGCACAACAGGTGCAGCGCATGAAGGAATGGGATGCTGCACAGCTGCAGCAGCAGGCGACGACACACTCGCAGGATGACAGCCCCTGCGCCGGCTCGACCTCGACTCCAGCCGCTGCAGTGCCACGCGCCGTCCTCCTCGCGAGGGACGAGAAACGACTGAAGCTCTTGCATCCCGTCTCGCCTCTGGATGCACTCGGCGGTGGACAATTCGGCTCGCGATTCAGTCGACCACTCTCGACTCGACTCACCGCACCACGTACGCAGCATCTATCCGTGCCTTTCAATCCGCGTCAGTGTAGTGAACTAGCGGTGCATCTCGAGCGCGATATCGCGCCGCATGTACGCGCGGAGTTGCGTGAGCGACTCGAGCGACTCGGGTGTCGTGTGACCGAGTGGCAGGAATCTGCTCCGCTTCCCACCCCGCAGTCTCTTCGATCCGTCTCTGCACCGCCGACGACGGGGTCATGGTCACTCGACTCGTATCGATCCGCTGCCTCGCAATTCGCACCGGCAGGGACAGCAGCTGCTCCCGGACCACCTTCAGATGCTGCAGTGACTCTGCCGCCTGATATCACTTTCATCTTCCTCGCACTCGATCGTCCATCCTCCGCCAAGCTGCTACTGCCGGTCGTGATTCAACAGATCGAGGAGTTGATTCGCAGCAGTAACGGCGGCCAGCATGCGAGTTCGACTCATGCAGCGGTGAATGCCGTCACATCCTCCTCCGGTGCTGCTGCTGCTGCTGCTGCT
>JARLFX010000331.1 GCA_031296355.1 Acidobacteriaceae bacterium | reverse complement strand
TGTCTCCCAGGGCACAAAACTGGGCTGTGTAGCCAAAGAGATCATGGGCCGCGGTGAGTTGGTCCCCGATTCTCTCGTCAACGAAATGGTGGCCGTGCGCCTTCAGCAGCCCGATACCGCCAACGGCTACATTCTGGACGGCTTCCCTCGGACCCTGGGCCAGGCAGGCTGGCTCGATGGCCGCCTGGAGGCGCAGCCAAACACTCTTCCGGTGGTTGCTGTCAGCATCCAGGTGAACTATAATCAGTTACTGCGCCGAATTACCGGGCGCCGGAACTGTCCCGTCTGCCAGACCATCTATAACGTCTACGTGAATCCCCCTAAGAAAGATGGATTCTGCGATATAGAAGGTGCGGCGCTGACCCAGCGAGCCGATGACACGGAAGAGGTTTTCAAGGAGCGCATGCGCGCTTATGGAGCCCTGACCGCGCCGGTTGTTGAGCACTACCGGGGTCTGGGACGTTTTGCGGAAGTGGATGGAGACCGGCCGATCAATGCAATTGCGGCCGGAATCGTTGCCGCCGTGGAGCGGTTACGCAAGTAGCGTAGCTGCACGGTGACTTTGTGCGTTTGAATGGAAGCTCTTAGTTGGTAGTTCATAGTTCACGGTCATTTTCAAAAACTGCGAACTAGGAACTTTGAACTAGGAACTGCAAACTGAAAGCTGGTTTTGCATTGGCTGTAGTTCTTAAGTCGTCGAAGGAAATCGAAAAGATGCGCGTAGCGGGCGAAGTAACCCGCGATGTGCTCCAGTTGGTGCGCGGGCTCGTCAAGCCAGGCGTCACAACTTTCGACCTTGAAAAGGCCGCGGTTGCGCGTTTGGCGGAACTTGGCATCAAGGCAGCCTTCAAGGGCTATCACGGTTATCCGTGCGCTCTTTGCACCTCGGTCAATAGCGAGGTGGTCCATGGCATTCCATCCGAGAAGCGTGTCCTGAAGGAAGGCGACATCGTTTCGGTCGACTTCGGTGTGGTTGTGGACGGCTATTACGGAGACTCCGCGATCACGGTGCCAGTCGGCAAGATCGCACCCGAAACGGAGCGCTTGCTCGATGTGACCAAGAAGTCGCTGCACGCGGGTATCGCTGTTGTAAAGCCTGGCGCGACTCTTGGCGATGTAGGTGCCGCTGTTCAGGCAGTGGTCGAAGCTGAAGGGTTTTCGGTAGTAAGGGATTTTGTGGGCCATGGCATCGGGTCTCATATGCATGAAGATCCACAGGTGCCAAACTATGGTCAGGCAGGCCGGGGCATGAAGCTCAAAACGGGGATGGTCATCGCCATTGAGCCCATGGTTAATGCCGGCGGTCCGGACGTCCTCGTTTTGGACGACGGTTGGACTGCGGTAGCCAAAGATGGAAGCATGAGTGCTCACTTTGAGCACACGGTGGCTGTAACGGCCTCCGGAGCCAGAGTCTTGACTGAGTAGTTCGCTCAGTCCAAAACACAAAGGCGCTTGTTGCGCCAGAAACAGGATGCGGTTTGTCGAAGGAAGACGCGATTGAGGTAATGGCGGTAGTCATTGAGACGCTGCCCAATGCCATGTTCAAGGTCAAACTCGAGAACAATCACGAG
>JARLFX010000330.1 GCA_031296355.1 Acidobacteriaceae bacterium | reverse complement strand
CCCCAAAACCCCAAAACCCCAAAACCCCAAAACCCCAAAACCCCAAAACCCCTTCTCGCTTGGCTGAGAGACAATGGATTGGATAAGCGCTCGAGCACAGTGTATAATGGGATTATGCTGGAGAGTTACTTCGTCATAACGCCTGCGTTCTCCTTGATCAGCGGGAACAGCGTTTTGTCGATGTAGGTGGCATAGGACAACGTCTTGGTGATTTTCTTGTAGTGTGCGAGTGCATCGTCCGGAGTCATCGACAGCATTGTAGTCCCGAGGTCGGCCATCTCGATCATGTCGCTATAGATCTACGCCAAGTCACACGAATTTCGCACCTTCTTCTCCTCAGAACGGTAGACGATGCAGTTGCGTTCGTTGTACGTTAGCGCCTTGTTCTGCAGGAGCTTAAGATCTTCGGTGTAGGACTCGGAGAACTTGGCGAGACAGCGGCCGGCGACCTCCTTCAGTTTGGCTAGCATCTTGCGCTCGTTCTCGATTGACAGAGCCGGCAGCCGCAGTTTCCTCCTCGACACCGGGCACACCGCCGGATTCTTCACCGGCGGGACCAGGTAAGTGGTTCCGATGGTCGTAAGGTCGCCGCTGTATTCCAGAAGGCGGAGGTACCCCAGGAACTTGTTGTTCTTCGCTGCGTTATCCTTGAAGTCCTCGAAATACTTGAAGGTCTTTATGTAGCTACCAGGACTGGTGCCCACCATGGCGGCCTTGACACGCTCCTGCGGGTCGTCCTTGTTCAGGTACAGCTTGATGTAAACCGTGTTTTTCTTGTTCGACTCTATCAGGAACCCGTAGTAGAACAGGAATCTGTAGTTAGGCTTGGTGCCGTAGTTCTCGCAGATCTACGCGCTATCATGGAGGATAGTTACGGCCTCGCCACATTCGACCCTGCGCTGGGCGCGGACCATGAAGGAATCATCCTTGTCCGAGTACTGCCAGTACGTCTGGCCCACCTTCTCGTAGTGGTGGTTAAACATGTCTGAATCGAGGTGAGCACCGCGGAACGATACCGGCAAGAGGGACCATGATGCGCTCGGTCACGCTGTGCATTCTGACGTAGAAGATCCTGCTGACAACCAGCACCTTGTTGCGGATATACTCCTCACAAGTGAACTTCTTGAACTCCGGCACCGCCTCCAGGATTCGCAGATATTCCTCCTTGATCTGACCGGTCTCACTGGCGATGTGCTCCAGCATCGGCGTGCCCTTGAGCAGCGACTTCTCGTACTCGCTGTAGAACATCGGGAATCCGTTCGCTAGTCTGGGATAGACGTCGAGGTAGGGCTTCCACTTGGACTCAGGGTTGTGCATCTCGTTCATCAAGAATATGGTGATGTAAACCAGATAATCCCAGTTGAGCTTGACGTTCGCCTTCAGGATTTTGGCGCCGATCTCGAGCTCCTTGCCCGACTGAGGCGTGATGATGAGACTGTGGGGGACCTGGAGGAAGACCTCGCTGGGGTTTATCGGCCCGCAGGCGTGCACTCCTCTGAAGTCCGGCCCGTAGTAGCGCATGCGCACGTTCTTGAACCTGGCGCCGCCCTCCCGCATCCACTTCATAAATCGTTCGATCTTCTTTATCTCCGCGTGGTCGTGAGGCAGTCCGCACTCCGTCAGGCAAAGCTGCTTTACGGCTGCAACCTTGTCCTCGAAGGGTCCCGCGGACTGGAGGAATGCGATGGCCTCGTTGACCTGGCCGAGCTCCCATAGGACGTCGGCCTTGGTCTCCGCTATCTATCGGCGTGTGACCATCCAACAGTGTACTGCACGGAGCTCCACTGTCGGCTTCAGCACCAGCGCCTCGTCCGCAGTCTTCAGCGCCGTCTCAATCTCCCCCAGCTTCAAATAGCATATCGCCACTATCGCGTGGATATTTCGTGAATACTCTGATGGAGAGACTTGGGAGATTTGGCGGCAGACTTGGCCAGAGCCAGTGCCTCGGCGTAGTTGCCTGTGTGGATCAGGTCGTCGACTTTCTGCGGGATAAGGGAGGAGGGTACCTCGGGACTGTAGTCAGATGCACTCATACTTATTAAATATAAATAGATATGCGCAGATTATTTATGATATGCCGGAGACATTGTGTGTGTGTCGTACTCCTCATCATAACACCATAGTATATTGTGACTTCCCTCGCTATTTGATTCTGTGTTATTCACATGTAACTGTGCACGTCCGAGCGATTGTGGGGTTTTGGGGTTTTGGGGTTTTGGGGTTTTGG
>JARLFX010000044.1 GCA_031296355.1 Acidobacteriaceae bacterium | reverse complement strand
TTCATGCTTCGCCCATTCGAGGCGGCTTTGACTCCGCGCACCTACAGGCCATTCACCACCATCTCTATCAAGACCTTTACGATTGGGCCGGAGAGCTGCGATCGATCGACGCCCACAATGTGCCCGCGTCTCAGGTAGAGAAATCCATCAACAGCGTTCTGGATCGCTTGAGCCGCGAGAACCACCTGAAAGGGTTGAGTGCCGAAGAGTGGGCAGGTAGCGCCTCGGCATTCCTCTACGACCTCGGAACGATACAGCCATTTTTGGCAGGAAACGAAGTCGCACTCCAAGAATTTGCCGTCGAGCTTGCCCGCAAGAACGACCTGAGCTTGCAATGGGACACGACACCCGGCATCGCATCCGACTCGATGGCGATCCTCAGCCAAGCTGAGCAGTCAGCAAACCTGCGACGCTTCATCATGTTGGCAATGGATGCCGGCCCCCTCGCGCGGCATTCCGGCCGTGAGCACGTTGTAGAGCAGTGTATGGAACGGATGCTGCCGGGCCGCATCGGTTGATCGGAAAGAACCACACCGTGGAAGCCTTGAGTTTCAGAAGAAAGTTCAGTTCACGCATTGGGGCGCTTGCCCAAGGGGATGTCGAGCGCCTTATCCGCTTATTGCACATCCTCGTAGAATATGACCACAGCAGGGGCAATTCCAACATAGAGAGCATTGGATGTGCGATGTAGTAGAGGAAGCAGAAAGCGTTCGGCCAGATTGACGCATGGACGCGAGCGCATACTCTGAGGCATTCGTCTGGCCTCGAATGTCAGTTTGACAGGGCAGCACCCCAAAAACCCGCTACCTGCCGTTGACCCCTTTGAGAAATTCGCTCAGCGAAAGGTCAAAGGCGGCTGCCAGAGCCGCCAGATGGCGCAGCCCGACCTCGCGCGTTCCCCGCTCCAGATCGGAGATATGGACCTCGTGGATTCCGGCTTGCTCGGCCAAGTCGATCTGCCTCCAGCCGCGCTTCTTGCGAAGCTCGCGAATGCGTTCTCCGAGCTGGATGCAGACATCAGGGGGCATTCCTCCAGAATTGACTTAGTGGATGCGCTATATTTAGTGGATACACTCTCTGGCGATGTTTTTTCCGTCGGAGCCATGCCCGTTCGTTCTTGCGTGCAACAGCGCCGGAAGAATTCTTGGCAATGGACTAAGGGGCGGAGCAGTTCTGCCCCGGCGCGCATAAAAATCTGGCGAATTACCAAAGAATTCGCCACTCCAAAGTAATGGATAATGCTCTCATGGGACCATTCGAGGCGGGAAATCGCATGATCGACTGTAAAGAACTCATTGGCAAAGTGGTTCGTCAGGCGAGGATCTTTGAGAATGGCGATTACGGTCCAGAGGTGAATTTCGAATTCACCGACGGCAGTAACTTCAATGTCTGCCTGCGCAATACGATCGAGGCGAAACTGACATTGGACGAAGGCGGTCAACCGCGCGTTCTCCGCGATTACGAATCTTCCCAGGATATTGACTGACTGGAACCGAACCGTTCGCGCGCCAAGCCAGAGCGGCGGATATTCTTCATTGAGTCTTAGCGTGGCAGGCAAATACTCTTCGGTGCTGCCGACGCCATTTCTGCCGGTGTGCCATCCCCGGCAGGGGAATATGAGCGGATGGGATGCTAGCCGCCATTGGAGCCGAGCTTTGTTGCACCTCGAACGCTCGAACCGGCCCCAATCCTAGAATCGTGCAACGAGTTTGGCCACCGGGGAAGCGGCGACCTCCCCCCAACAAAAGCGACGTAGATTTCCGTCAATAGAGGCCATGACTTCGGCCAGATTTTGGGAAAATTGTAGAGCAATTTCAAATAGTTGCCTTGGACTATAGTTTTGCGCGCATCGCCAGCGAGCGTTGTGGGGGCATGGCACTGGCTGCGATTGTCGCTCGTCGGGCCGCTGGTGCAGGAGGTCATCGTTGCCGGAAGCTCTTCGCACAGCGGACATACTGCGTATGCTAGATAAGGACAGCAATCGGAAGCCACCTAGATTTGCCCCTGGTAGTCAGAGATGTCAAAGGGCCGAAATCTCAAACCTCCTTCGAGAATGTGCGAAGTCGTGCGAATGTCATGCTGCGCTCCTACGGCGGGATGCCGGGCAACCAACATCCCTACCGCGACACTTGGAACCCGTTCACCGTCCAGCCGTTTCTCTCTGTGCGAGTGCATGTACTGAATGCCACGCTGGAACAAGCTTTCAGCACTTGGCACACCGGCTTCCGGTCGGATTTTGCAGCTGGATACTCCACAATTTTTATAGTCTCCTTCCCTGACGGCCGGTCACTTGACCAAGCAACAATTTACTTACCTTCTGGTTTAAAAACCCGCTTCACGGCGTCCAGATATGCATACCCGTGCAACGTGTCGGGCTGGAGATAGCTCGTTTCTGTCCATTCATTCCAGCTGTTTAGCGTGATGAGTGGCGCCTGGTCGGGGTGTGCATCCACGAAAGCCTTCGCCTCGATGAGCGCCTTCTGAAAATTCTCAGGTGTATTGTTCTTGACGACGGAACCTACGTAACAATAGGCCCTGGGGCTCGCATCCCACCCTATCGACACATGCGGATAGTACTTTGCGGTGTAATTTCTGGAGATCCTATTCCACGCGACGACTGCGTCTTTCACGATGTCGTTGTAATCCCGATTCACGTCAACGAAGTGAGCGAATTGATAATGTGTAAGGGAGTCGAATCTGAGCTCTTGCACAATATCCTTTTGGGCATATGTCTTGCCACCGATCGTCAGCGATGCGTCCGGAGCGTCTTCGGTGCGCATTGAGAGTTGCAGCTCCAGCCCTAGAAATCCGGCTTTTCTGACCTCCGTCCTGAACCAATCCAGAGCCATGCGCGTTTCTTCGAGGCCGCCCAGTCCTTCGACCAGGTTTCTCAAGTCATAAATCATGAGCACTGGTTTGTCGTCTATCTTGTAATAGGAGGGCTGCGAGAAGTATTTCCCGATGATTCGGTGAGCGATCTTCTCGAATTCCGGCCGGTCGACGGCTCCTTTCCAGATCTGGGCCTTATTTTTTCCGCTGAAAGCATCATCCGCATTGCGTTTATCCCAAGCCAGGCTCACATCATGGTTGGCCCACATCAGGTAAAACTTCACGCGGTCATTATTTCGCGCTTTGAGATACCCCTCATCGAGCTGGCCTTCCAAAAACGGCTGTCTGTCATACCAGTACCAGTCGAAAATGAACACGTTGACGCCGTGGTCGGCCGCCGCGGCGATTTCCATTTCCGCGACATAGGGATCGGCCTCGTTGATATAACCCCACGATGGATAGCGGGGTTGCTCGTGTCCGTCATACTTCGCTTTATTGCTCATGACGGTTTGCCACTCGCCGATGCCATCGGGCCAGAATATCTTGGCCCGGTCGTCCGGATGGTAGGAAGGCCACACGAAGGCGGCGACGTCGTATTTTCTAGGTGGTTTTGCCGCCGTTTGACCCCATGTTAGGGCTGTCGCGACGAGCAAGAGACTTGCAAAGATCGCGCGTAGGAAGTGTATTTTTGGCCTGTTGAAATGTAAGTGGGTGCAGGTTTCTTCTTCGAGGCATGGATCCGTACAGCGTGGACCATGCAGCGCCTCATTCCGCGGATCTACATCGTCGTTCCCGAAATTGTAGGCGGCAGTCAGGCATTCACTCGATGTGGCCAACTCCGCTGCCGCAACACCTTCCGGCAATCCACCACCCAATGCAAATGTCCCCGCTCCAGCCATGAATTCGCGCCTACCCAACACGCCACCCTTCAAAATGCCCATTACATTTCTCCTTTGACGACCCCTTTTTCGGGACCAGTTTGTGGCAGCGCCACTATTGATAAAGACGAAGTGAGAGGAATATTACTTGCAGATTCTCCCGCCTCAATTTTGTAGGTCCCTAGAGGCACCTTCCACCCGTGGCTCGCTTCATCCCAGTAGGCAAAGTCGTCGCGATGGAGTGTGAAATGAACTGTCTTCTTCTCGTGCGGATCAAGCGAGACGCGCGCAAATCCCTTCAATTCACGGACGGGACGGCGAATTTCGCCACGAGGCGGCGCCAAGTAAAGTTGGGCAATCTCGGTTCCGTTTCTTTCAGAATCATTAGCCACGGTAAAAGCAACATCCACATCGGAACCTCGTTGTGACACTTGAAGACTTGAAAAACTGAAAGAGGCATAACTAAGGCCATATCCGAAAGAGAATTCCGGGGTGACATGGTAGGTCTCGTAGTATCGATAGCCAACAAAGACGCCCTCTCGATAGTTGACGTTGTCCTTATCCTCCGTGCCGATCGCATGCGATGGCGAATCTGACAATTTTCGCGGCCAGCTAAACGACAACCTGCCCGAAGGGCTAATATCGCCCACGAGCGCCTCAGCTACTGCCGTTCCACCTTCCATCCCGGGATAAAATGCGTCGAGCACCGCCGGAACAGAGTGAATCCATCCTTGAACCGTAAATGGCGCGCCATGAACGAGCACAACAACGGTGTGCGGATTCAGCGGGGCGATGCTGTTGATAAGTTCCTGCTGTCCTTTTGGGAAATCCATGTTCTGGCGATCTGCGCCCTCGGTATCCATTCCAAAGCCCCAGCCGCCGACAAAGATGACCGCATCCGCAGCAGCCAGCTTTGGCTTAAGAGCCTGGAGGGCATTCTGTGACTCGGTCTCGCTCCATGGGCGCGACCATTCCAACCTGAGCGAGGCGTCTCCTTTGAGAGCGTGATAGTCAATCTCAATGTCATAGGATTGACCTGCCACAAGATACATAATGGCGGTTCCCGATTGCGCTTGCCCTGTCATCATGTTTCTGATTACAGGATTACCGTGGATGGTCAAAATGCCTGTGTCCTCGTCTGTGAGGCGAAAGGTATAGTAGCCGCTCTCAGCCGGGACGAGCGTCCCCGAGAGATGCGCGCGAAAGTTATCGGTATGAACTTTGATGGGATCCGGTGAACTCATCTGCCAGGTGAAGTTGACCTGAGGTTCAATTCGTGACAGCGCAGGCGTCGTCTCATCGTCATTGAAATACTCGGCCTTCAATCCGCGGACGCCGTCAATTGACTTCCAGTACTCCGGGGCAATTTGCTGGAACTCCGTCGCATCTTCGAGATTGATATACTCCACGTCTGCACTGCCCGCCAGGCGCTTCCTCAATCCTTCGAGGATTGTGACTTCGTATGGGGAGCTTACTCCAGAGCTGCCTCCATAACCTCCCTGGCATAGATGGACATTGGCATTTGGACCGAGCACTACAATCTTTTTCAGACGCTGTACGTCCAGCGGCAGCACATGATTGTTGTTCTTTAGCAACACCAAGCTCTCTTCAGCTGCGCGCAATGCCACGGCCTGATGCCGGGGAATGTTGATCGACCCGCCTTCTGTCGGCGGCCTGCCGTCGAGGAGCCCGACCTTCCCCAACACCGACACAATGTGCCGCACTTTATCGTCGATTATTGATTCGGGAATCTGGCCATGCTCAACCGCATCCATCAGCGGTTTTCCGAAGGGCGTTGTCTCCCAGTCTCCCCAAGGCATTCCGACATCGAGACCTGCCTGAGCAGACTCCAGCGTGCCCCTAGCCTGGTTATAATCTGTCAGCACAATGCCTTTGAAGCTCCACTCATTCCGCAGCACTCCTGTGATCAAGTCTTTTTGTGCCGCAGCATAATGGCCGTTAATTCCGTTCGCCGCGGTCATAACTCCCCATGCTCCGCCCTCTTTGATCGCGGCCTCGAATCCGGGCAAATATAGCTCTCGCAACGCGCGCTCACTGACATTGGACATATACCAGTTTCGGTTCCACTCCCGGTTATTGCAGCAGAAGTGCTTGACAGCCGCGGCCACTCGCTGACTTTGCACTCCCTTCACGAAGCCGACGGCAAGCTGCGCATTGAGATATGGATCTTCTGTAAAATATTCGAAGAAGCGGCCGTCCAATGGATCACGATCAATATTGACGGCCGGGCCATATATCATCGTTTTCCCGGAGGCTCGCGCCTCTTCTCCAATAACGGCTCCCACAGCTTTGAGCAGCTCCGGATCCCACGATGCTGCCAAGCCTATCCCTGCGGGAAATGCAGTTGCTGTCGAAGCTAAGGTGACTCCGCGCGGACCGTCGGAGGGATAGATCGGAGGAATGCCGAGCCGAGGGATCCCGGGAAGGATAGATAGACCCGGCGTCGTGCCTCCAAACAGCATTCGAATCTTTTCTTCCAGCGTCATACGGCCGACGATGTCAGTGACCCTCTGATTCAGAGAAAAGTCTTGATAGCGGATATCCTGTGGTTCTAGAGGTTCCTGAGAGTGCACGGCAGGAGCTACAACCACGAACAGCAGCAAGAACACTAATCTTTCGATGCGCAACACACACATTCCCTGTTTTCCAATCACTGACACTCTTCTGTCCTTTCGCCCTAAATACGCAGACCCCGCCTGTTCAGTCATGTTTGCACGCAATGCGCAGTTATAGTTATGCACTTGGTTTATCTAACTCGGACGGTACTTCCGCTGCAGGTGGATAGGAAAGCGTACATCCATACGGTGGAAGTCACAGTTTTATTCGCGATTTGCATCGGGGACATACCCCAGCTGGGTACGCCCCCGATGTGGAGCGTTTTACCTATATCGATTTCGGTAAAACACCGGTCGGAACGAAACACGCCGTGACTTGTTCCTAGAACTGATACTTCAGCGATAGTTGCATCGATCTCAGTCCAGAAGCCTCATAGTTCAGCTGGCCAAGTGATGGAGAACCGGCGCTTCCACCGCCACCACCAAATTCCGGATGGTTAAACACGCTGTATGCATCCGCTCTGAACACAAGCTGATTCTCGTGATAGATGCTGAACACTTTGAACAGTGAGAGATTAGTTGGGTAAAGACCTGGCTGGCGCACCGGTATTGTGCGAGTTGTCCCGTAATGACCAGGTGCAGGTTGGGCAAAGCAGGCGGGGTTTAGGATCTGGAATTTTGTCCTAGTGAATCCAGACTTCGGGTTGCAGGTCTCAATGGCATAACTCTGATGATTGCCACTCGTATCGGATGTGTTATTGGCTGAGACGGAAACAGGCTGACCTGAAGCAAGCTGTTGAACAAAGGACAACGACCACCCACCAAGTACCTCTCTGGCCAGCAGCCCGTTTTGATTAAGGAAGCGGCGACCAGGCCCAAAAGGAAGGTCGTAGATTCCGCTCAGTTGGACATTGTGGGTCCGATCGAAATTTGCGAGGCCCCACGTCAAGCGAGGGTTATAGATATTCTGGATACCGTTATTGTCGGCATCTTGTATATCCATTGCCTTCGACCATGTATAAGCGAGCAGGAACTGAAGGCCCGACGCATAGCGCCTCTGCAACGAGGCAGTCATTGCATTGTAGTTCGCGTTATATGCATTCCATTGCTCGGACATCGCGCCAGTGAGAGGTTGTGGTCTTACATCCAGAATTCCCGTTGTATTGCCGGGAGACAACGCATATGGCTGATTGCCGTCTGCGCGCGTAGACATGTGCCTGGTGACGTTGCCGAGGTAAGCCACGGTAAGCAGCATGTTGTCGGTTAAAGAACGTTCTATATTAAGGTTCCACTCCTGCGCAGATGTGTCTTTGAGTTTTCTCGAAATGGTGTAACCGGTAGTCCCCGCATAAGGAGGGGCAAACATATTTTCGATCGTCGTAGGGTTAGCGATGTTGATGGAGTTCGAGAGATAGTAGAAGTTAGGCGCATAGAGGAGCTCGAATTGAATATTGTTGTACATGATCGGGGTGTAGTAGATTCCATACCCGCCACGGATCACAGTCTTGTTGAGCGCGTTCCACGCAAAGCCTACGCGTGGCCCCCAGTCGTTGTAGTTGGTTTGCCAGGTACCGGGAATCACTGTGTTTGTTTGAATGTCATAAAGGCCGCCCTTGGGCTTGGTAACGGGCGGATTATCGAAGTCGTAGCGAATGCCTAGATTGACGGTCAAGCGCTGCGAGAGTTTCCAATCATCCTGTACGTAAGCAGCGACTTGCGATTCTTTGAACCAGCCAACCGATGTGCCGACTCCAGCCGATCCATTCTGTGGATAGCCGAGTTCGAGGTCAGCTAGCGCGTTACCGATCTGAGTTTGGCTGCGCTGTCCATTTGCATAGAGCGAAGTGGCGCTGCCGTCGTAGCCGTACGTCCCGTTGTTGGCCACGACCCAGTTCCCGAAGAACTCGGTTCTGACGAACTGCCCGCCAATCGAAACGCTGTGCTTTCCCAGGGCCCAATTCAGTTCATCGGCATATTGATAGCGGTTTTGCATGCCTCCCTGCGGAGACCAAGGATCGCCCACCCCGTTGTAGTTGTTTATCGATATTGCGGGAGGCGCCCACTGCTGCGAGGCAGCGTGGAGATTGACGAGACCATACGCTTGAGCATAATTTTGTGCGCCCGCCCCTTGCTGCTGTCTGAGTACGCTACCGCGATTGAAGCCGATCTTCAGAACATTCACAAGGTGCTGGTTCAATACCCAGCTATCCTGCAGCGCGGCATTTGTTCCTACGGTGGTGATGAAGATTCCGAACAGCCCTGGGATAAACGTGTTTCCGCCGTTAGCATCCTTCGCGTGAATAAACGTGCCCATCAATTGGTTGCTGCTTGTAAGGTTCCAGTCCACGCGAGTCATATACTGGTCGGCGTTGTTCGGCTCGGAAACATTCGAAACGTAATTGATGTTATTACTATCTAATGTCCGATTGGCCGAAGGAAAGATTTTGAGCCATAATTTTCCGAAGTTGTCCATTCTGCCGGCTGGAATCTTGTTGTTCAGAAAGGGAGTCGACGTCCCGGCGGCAGAGTAGCTCTGTGGGTCGTAGATGGTTGTCGATATGTTGTTGTTTGAAAAGTCCCCTTGCAGTTCAGCTGTTGTAGGCACACGCGTCCGATTCAAATAGGCTGAGTGTTCGCGGAAGCCCGTGTAGTTGAAAAATGCAAAGAGCTTGTTCTTGAGGACCGGGCCGCCCAAATTGGCGCCGAAATTGTTGTACCGCAATGGAGGCTTGCTGGTCGCATACCAATTTGTCGCGTTGAGCGCATCGTTCTGAAGGTATTCATAAGCCGAACCATGAAAACTGTTCGATCCGCTCTTTGTGATGACGTTGATTACAGCCGGCTCTCCAAATCGCGACGGCGCGTTGTTGAGGGTGGTTGTTACCGCTGCCGCGGACTCGGTAGGCGCGACGATGTTAGCCGTGTGCGTCAGGAGATTGACATTCTCCACACCGTCCTGGAGGTACTGCGCGTGCGCGATTCCCAGTCCAGCAATATTGACTGAATTTGATACCTGGCCGAAGAATCCCGAATCGCCGTTGTTCGGCTCATCGGTGCCAGCTTGAGATGCCGGCCCTTGAACTGCAATGCCCAGTACGCTGAGCCCGGCGGTGTTCGGAAGTTTTGCCAACTGCGTCTCGCTGAAGGACTGGTCCAATGTTGCGTTTTCAGTCTGCAACGATACCGCTTCCGACGCTGACGACACGGTGACGGTCTCACTCGCTTTTCCAACTGTCAGAGATAGGTCCGCCGTGACTCCGTTCAAGGTCAGGACTACTGTCGTCGTTGACGCCTGGAACCCGGGAGCCGATGCTTCAATTACGTACGGCCCCAATGGCAATAATGGAAAGGAATAGAAACCATTCGCGCTTGTGGAAAGTGAGCGCGAGGCACTGGTTGCCTTGTTTGTAACGACCACGGTGCACTGCGGAACAGCCGCTCCAGTCTGATCTGTGATGGTTCCAGAGATATTAGCCAGGTTTGTTTGAGCAAACGCGGAATTCTGCGACACGATGGTAAGCAGCAGCACAAATAATCCGAGGAACGCGAAGGGTAGTATTGTTTGCCGACATTGTCGCGGCCGCACGGTGACTTCCAAATTGGAATGGAACCTTTGGAAAGGGTTCAACATTTTAAGTGCCTCCTTAAAGTTTGTCTGGTTAAGTCGAACAGCCCTTGGTGAAGGTAGTGAGTGCAAACACCTCTCATCACTGGCTGTAGTTCACTGAGTTCACCGCAGATTCGGTGCCCCGACTAGGTAGGCCAAGCTCAACACCGTTGCCCATCATCTGCAGCCCTGTTTGTGAGCGTTCCTCACCCGGCTAGAGCCAAGCATTCTATTGATTGAAGTGGCAGTAAGCCTTCGTTGCTTATTCGTTCGGCGTTCAAAGTGTATTGCCAGATCACCTCCGCAATTGATATTGTTTCTCTTTGTTTCCCGCATGAAACCTTGCGCTTGCTTCCTTGAGGTGTAAAGTACTGTGAGGAACGGAGTGGAACAGCGTACTGTGCGGAGCTGTCGATCAGCACGCAAGCTGTGATCTTTAAGTGATTCATTCTGAGATAATTATCTCGGGGTACGTCTGAAGAACTCTCAATCAAGGTGCTCCGCAGTTTTGAGGCAATAATCGTGATGACTGAAACTGCCAATCCTGTAGTAGCACCACCAAATCCGGTGGCCATCGCTGATACACTAGGCCAGATTTTGCGAAGCGCTCCATTGAGGAACAGCGCTCAATTGCAGACCCTTCTTAAGTATTTGGTGGAGGTCTCTCTAAATGGGAGCGATGATGCTCTCAAGGAACGAACCATTGGGATCGAAGTTTTCGGACGAAAACCTGATTACGATACTGCCAATGACCCTATCGTTCGGTCTAGAGTGGGGTTGCTTCGAAAGCGACTTGCTGAGTACTACAAGAGCGGAGAGGCCAAAGGCGCTAACCTGCAGATTGTCATCCCGAACGGCTCTTATTACGCAACGTTTGTTTTTCGTTCAAGTGCGAGCAATGAGACTCGTGATGGCTCAACGGAAAGTGAGCATCAATCGGGCGCATTTCATGGCTTTGAAGAGGTTGCTAAGCGTAAGCACGAGCCGGCTCGATCCGGGTCCGAGCCGGCACCCTCGACAACCCTACGCCTTATGGTTGTCGTCGTTGCGGCTTCGCTTTGCGCTACGATAGTCATCGCCAGCCTGGTCTGGACGAAGATGCGCCAAAGCGAGCTCGATCTTCTCTGGGCGCCCCTGATCCGGAGCAATAAGACGGTATTGCTTTACAGCGGTACGACGCCGGTCTTTCTGCCATCAACGACCTACGGCGCAACTGTGCCGCGCAGTTCCCAGGAATCTGGCTTACCTGCCGTCAATCCGCCCCTCTATTCCTGGCACGAGCAACTGCCAATTCCAAGCGACCTGACGTCTCTTCCAGAGGGTCTAGCTTCGCCAGGCTACGTTGCCGCGGATGTGAGGGTAGCCGCTCTTCTGAGCTCATTTCACCGTGTCCCAAGCTTTCGATTTGGGTCTAACCTGGCAGTCCTCGATTTGACGGACTCACCGCTGGTTTTAGTTGGGTCATACGATAACTTCTGGACGATTGACATCACCCGTGACCTCCCATTCTTTTTCGATCGTGCAATAGGCATTCGCGAGCGAAACGGCACCCATCGACTATGGACAATCCCGCCATCTACGGACTATTCGATGACTTCGGATTATGCGGTCATTTTCAGGTTAGTAGACGCAAAGAACAAGGGCCCAGTACTCGGTATCGCCGGCCTGTCGGGCTGCGGAACACAAGCTGCTGCCGAGTTTGTCACAGACGCATCTCAGATGAGGAAACTCCCTCGAAGTGATTTGAAAAAGAGGAACATCGAGTTTGTTCTCCACGCGTCAATCGTGAACTGTACTCCGACGTCCACCGATGTCGTCGCCGTCCAAGCCTGGTAGCTTGCGACGACCGTCTTAAAAGCCCGTCGACCGTGCAGTAGCAAGTGCTGCCGCGGCTGCCGCCGGCTCGGCGCCTAAACCGCCGAAAAGACAGAATCTCCATGCGTCACACGTTAGTTGCTCTCCGACTTCTGTCCACATTGTCGGCCGTTAATCCTGGTAGGAGTGCATGAATTAATCGCCAGCACTTGCGAATCGTGCAGGCCGATCATATTGCGATCAGAACTCAATTCCTGAATTCAAGTGGCCTCCGCTGACCGGATGAGCCGGTCGGCACTAATGGAACTCCATCGCAAACAACCCGCTTGCAAGGCAAGCCTCAATCGGGCCTGAAATTACGACCCCAAAGCGTCCATTTGGAGGTTTTGACTGAGAACCGGACCAAACACAAGAATCGCTTGCGAGCCGCAATTGGCCGCATGGCGCCGGTTACGCTGTCGTCCAATTGACTGTGAAGTGCTCCGAAAGTCAGCCACAGGTCTCGGATTGCACAATTCACGATTTCGTTCGTTGGCTGGGACGACAGCTTTATAAACATTGAGTCCCTAACATTGCGCGGCTTTTCCTGCAGCACACGCAGTCAAGAAAAAACGCTCGCTATTTTTTCATAAGCTCCTTGAGGTTCAATAACTTGCGTCGTAGTGCTGAATAAACCTCTGCCATAGCACCGCACCTGTCGGAAGGTCAGCACTGTTCCGCCATCGCACCTGCCAGTACTACACACAAACGCCATAGTCATATACACATTTTAAGTATCGAAGATACTCCAGTACAGACAGGAATCGAGAAACAGGTGAAGTCTAGAGTCCCGATTTCGGCGTTCAGATTTAGCCTGGCGATGGCATAAACTTTGACCTGCCAAACAACGGCGGCACACAAATGGCAGACGAGCGGGCGTTGTTGGCGATGGCCATGGCGTATTCCGCCTGCAGTTCTAACGCGCTCATGAGTTCGTTTGTACTATGACCACGTGTGGATTGCAGATGGAACACCAAAATTCCTGCCCCCAGAACTAGTTCAAAATAACTCCCCGCGCTGCCGTGCCGGAGTAGAAAAGGCTTGAACGATGAAAAGGACTTTGTTTCTCTTTGCAATGCTGGCGCTGATGTGCATGGTTCCTCTTGATGCCCAAGCCAGAGGGCCCGTCGTCCTGCGTTGCGATGCCCTCGAACATCCTCTTGGGGATGACAACCCCATCCCGCTTTTCTCCTGGCAGCTCCTGGATGGACGTCGGGGCGCTCGCCAAAGCTCGTACAAAATCCTTGTGGCAACGGAACTGCGACTTCTTGTCGACGGTCGCACAGATCTCTGGGACAGCGGCCGTCAGTCATCGGATCGCTCGGTCGATGTTCCTTACACTGGGCCGGCGTTGCACCCCGAGACGCGCTACTACTGGCGCGTTGAGGTCTGGGATAAGGACGGGAAGCCGTATCCGCCGAGCGAATCGAGTTGGTGGGAGACCGGACTAATGGGCCAAGAACATTGGAGCGGCCGCTGGATCGGCTACGAGAGTCTGGAGCAGCGATCGATCCGCGAAGCGAATGCTGAGTGGGTCACCAATCCCGAGGTTCCGGGCCTGCATCCTAACGGCGTGACGCATCACCGCTTCCGCCTCGTCTTCGAGGTTCCGCGGAACTTCACTGCAGGCGTCCTCTATGTCACCGGCGAAGATGCAGCTGCGGCTTGGATCAACGGCACAGCCGTGATCAAGGCCGGAACTAGGCCACCATGGGGACGCACGCCATGGCGTACCTATGTACAAAAGGAGATTACCCAGCTGCTTCATCCGGGGCGGAACCTGGTCGCGATCGAGATCACACACTTTGAGGCCAAGGGTGCCACCACCACGCCGATGAATGCTGCCCTATATCTGGAAACAGCCGATGGCCGCACGCAAGTGCTCACAACGGGAAAAGCGGTATGGAAAGGGGCTCTCAATGCAAATGGTGACTGGACCACACCGAAATTCAACGACGATTCCTGGTCTGAGGTAGTGCCGTACCTGCCCGGCAAGGATCCCTTTGGTGGCAAAGACTCGCTGGGGAGCCCCGTGCCTACCGGTGCGGTTGCCGCGTTGCGTGCGACCTTCTATAGCGCGAAGCCCGTGCATTCGGCACGGCTCTACGCAACGGCCCTCGGCACCTATCGTTTCTGGCTCAATGGCAAAGCGGTGGGCGATCAGGTTCTGGCCCCCGGCTGGACTGACTTTCGCGAGCGCGTCTTTTATCAAACCTATGATGTGACATCGATGCTTACCCCGGGTGAAAACGCTCTTGGCGCCTACCTTGCGCCGGGATGGTACTCCACGCCCCTTGAGTGGATCGGGCAGGGCAACAACTACGGTCGTACTTCCCCCGCCCTACGCGCACAGTTGCACATCGTCTATGCAGACGGTAGCTCGAAGTGGATTACGAGCGGGCCTGCGTGGAAGGCTACTATTTCGCCGATCGTCAAAGCAGAGATTTACGACGGTGAAGATTACGATGCCAGACGCCTGCAACAAGGATGGAACCAGCCCGGATTCTCTGATGCCGCCTGGAATTCTGTTTCACTTGTCGAGCCGCATGAGCCCGAGATCGCTTGGCAATCCTTCCCGCCCATCCGCGCGACAGAGACGCTAGCTCCCAGGTCCGTCGCCAGCCCCCAGCGCGGCGTCTTTGTCTTTGACTTCGGCCAGAATCTGGCTGGCTATGCGCGTATTCGCCTGCAAGGTAAGGCAGGCGAGACGGTGCAGCTGCGCTTTGGCGAATCGCTCAATTCCGATGGCACACTTTATGTCGCAAATCTGAGGAACGCCAAGGCGACAGACCGCTATACCTTTGCAGGCGATGGCATCGAAGAGTACGAACCGTCCTTTACCTTCCATGGCTTTCGATACGTAGAACTGACCGGAGTGGTTGGGAATCCCGGCCTCGAGGCCGTGCGTGCCGTTGCTATTCACACCTATATGCCAGTTAGCGTTGCTTTCAAGACGGGCAGTCCGATTATCAATCAGCTCTGGAGCAATATTTTATGGGGACAACGCTCGAATTTTGTCGGCGTTCCCACTGACTGCCCGCAACGAGACGAGCGGCTCGGATGGAGTGCTGATGCCCAGGTCTTCTGGCGCACTGCCTCCTACAACATGGACACCACGACCTTCTCGCGCAAATATGCAGAAGATCTACGGGGAACTCAAGATGGAATTGGTCTCTACGGTATCTATGCGCCGGGCACGAGCAAGACAAATCCCGGCTTTGGCCCGGGCTGGAGCGACGCCGGTATCCTCATTCCCTGGACCTCGTGGTTACAGAACGGAGACAAGGTTGTCCTCCAGCAGAACTGGAGTGCGATGAAGACATATCTCGCGACAATTCTGGCGGCCAATCCGGACTATCTCTGGCGAAATAATCGCGGCATCGACTTCGGCGACTGGCTCTCGCCCGAAGGCCCGACCGATGCTTCCCTGCTAGCCACTGCCTATTGGGCCTACGATGCGAGCCGTATGGAACAGATGGCCCATGCGCTGAGCCTTGCTGCGGACGAGCAGAACTATGCAGATCTCTTCGAAAAGATTCGGTCGGCATTCGAGCATAAATGGATTCATGAGGGAGGCGTTGTGGGCTCCGAGGCAGAGCCGCAAAGCGGCCCTGCTGCTTCGACGTCCCCAGAGCAGGACAGCTTGGCAGAGACGCAGACCGGTTATGTCTTGGCGCTCTATTTCAGGCTCCTGCCCGACTCGATGCGGACTCAGGCTGCCGCAAACTTGGTCGGCCTGATTCAGCGCAACGGAGGAAAGTTGGGGACAGGTTTTCTAGGAACACCGTATCTGTTGGAGGTGCTTAGCGAGGCCGGTCATGTCGATCTTGCGTATCGTCTGCTACTCAGTACAGAGTACCCCTCCTGGGGATATATGGTTACGCATGGCGCTACAACGATGTGGGAACGCTGGAATGGAGACAAGATGATCATCGATCCGGGCATGAATTCCTTCAATCATTATGCATATGGAGCTGTCGGCGAATGGATGTACCGTTACGCGGCCGGCGTGGATGCCTTGCCCTCTGATCCAGGCTTCCATACGGTGCTTCTACATCCGAACTTCAACTCGCGTCTGGGAAGCGTTGACTTTGCTTATGAGTCGCGTTATGGCGCGATACGCTCGCGGTGGGCAGTCACCCGCGACGGCATTAAATGGAAAATTACCATTCCCGCCAATACCCGCGCCCGAATCGTCATCCCAACAACCGAAGTGCGCAGCTACACAATCGATGGCATCGCTTTGCGGGAGTTTCCGTTCGTTCGGCAAGTGAGCCAAGAAGATCGTTCAAAGACGTACGAAATCCCTGCAGGCAGCTACTTTGTCAGGAAGGCTATGGGCCGCTACGGAACTTCGACCATCGCCGACGTGACCGCGCGCTCCGATGGCAAGCTCTCGCCGCTGCATACGTGGTCTGCTCTCTCGACGGTCGAGTGGCACGCCACGCCGCGCTCCGATGTATATGCGAACTACGGCGGCGATTACGTCAAGCGCACCAACTACACCAACCTGACCACTGGCAATCCGCTGGGCTATGGCGTCGGCACCATTAGCAGCTACACAAATGCCGGGTGCAGTACCGAACCCGTTCCGAACGAAACGGGCGGCACGACGAATTATCCTGCAACGCTAGGTTCCTGCTCAGCGACCAACCGCGACATTCAGAAATTCACCGTGGGCTACTGGTACGACTTCTACAAGGGCGCGAGAGGCCGCTTCCGCCAGGGCATCCAGTATGGCTACGCTCGGCGCAAAACGTGGGCTGATTCCAACAGACTTGCGCCCGAGGGACTCGACAACATCTTTGAGAATTCGTTCCGCTATTACCTGCAGTAGGACAATGTTTCTGGTTTGTATTGCACTGCATTCGGGCGTTATGCGCAAACAGGCTCTCGGCGCAACGCCCATTTTCAATCTTGAAAGGCGAAGGTTGCGGCACACAGGCCAATGAATGCGGCAAGTTCAAAGAGAAGAGCACTCCATTTGTGGTGCAAAACCAATGACTGGGTTCGTCCCTCCCGCCCTTACTAGAGCGACAGGTTCTTCCTTGAAATTGGTTTTCGTCCCTACCGGTCCATGATCTGCTTCCGCAGCTTCTACGCCTTCAGACGGCTCTGGGACTTCACCAAGGCGGCCGTAGCGAGCAGCATTTACGTGCAATGAACACGGTCTTGGTTGAGACAAGAACGAACTTGGAATGTGCATGTCGGACGAGAGCTTTGCAGAAGATCGGAACGGAGACAGATGACCAATCAGCCAAGGGTAAATAACAGACGAGGTGAATTGGAGAGCGTTCACAAGTGCCCCAAGTGCGGACACTTGATAAATCTGGACAAGACTGATTTGAGGATCATCTCCACGGGAATGATCTCTTGCCCAAACTGTAAGTGGTTAGGTCCTGTCCGAATCACAATTGCGGAGGAAATGAGAAGTTCTACCGACTGATCTACCGTACCGTAAACGCCGGCCGGATCACTGAACCGCAACAGAAAGCAAGCCGTGTTCGTCGTCCTAATCCCAACCCGCAATGCTGGTCATGAAGGTTCTCACCAGTTCGCTTGCGATTTTTGAGTTGTTGTCCATGCGCGATGCAAGATAGGTTTTCAGGAAGAGCGTCTTCTCAGCGAGAGGCCGCACCGTGATGCCATTGCGGGCCATGACCAGAGCGCCCGCTTTGACGAAAAATGCGAGGCATGAACTATCAGCGATAAACGGGAAAGCCTCTTCCGGGGCCGTGATGTGATGAATCTTCGCAGGAGTTATCTTTCTGCTTTCGGCAAGCTTCATAATGGCGTCGTAGAGCGGCGGATGAATGCGGCGCTCGAAAATGACCCAACATCGGCCCGCCATCGCATCGAGCGTCAGGGACGGTTTTGCCGCCAACTCATCCTGCTTTGACATGCCAATATAAAAGGGATCTTCGGCTACCTTGAGTCGAGTCAGAATACGCGACTTTGGCGGCTCGGTAACGATGGCCAGATCGAGTCCGCCGTCGATCAGTTCCTGCGTAAGCCCGTAGGAGTATTGGCTGGTCAACTCAATGCGCAAATCCGGGTGGGTTGGCAGTTTGATGGAAAGGAGCGCGGAGGTCAACGCCGGGTCGGTATAGGGAGACTTGCCGACATACAAAACAGCTTTGGCGCTCTCGCCTACCGCGCGCGCCGTCAGAAACGCTTTCTCTCCGTAAAGCAGGGCGACACGCGACTTTGCGATGTAGGCTTCGCCCGCGGCAGTAACCCTCACTGCCCGATGATTTCTGGTGAACAGTTGAACGCCGAGATTTGCTTCCAACTCTGCGATGTTTCTGGTGAGCATGGGCTGGCTGATGCCCAGTTCCTGCGCGGCGCGGCCGAAGTTCAGTTTCTCGGCGAGTGCGACCACCGATTCCATGTACCTGGTGCTGTTGCGTGCCATCGTTCCTCTCCTGCGTCCTGCTGGGCAGTATGTTGATGGGAGGCGGCGAAACGTGCTTGTCGTTCGGGAGTTCGTCGAGGGTTCCCGGTGAATGGGTCATTGTCTTCGACAGAATCTGGGCCGGAAAATACGGCGGACTGTCGAGCAGGCAGGCCGTAGAACAGGAGACAGACGCCCTCCCATCGCAGATTGTCCTCTGATTCTACGCGCAATCCGATGATTTTTACTGCGGATTTGTGCGGTGGCTCGTGGCAGTCATTACTGCAGGTAATCACCAGCCTTCAACAAAGTATTGGACTTTTATCGTCGAGCGGATGGATCGTATTGATCTATAGTGGCGCGGTTTTGGATGCCACAGACTCAACTTGGCGCAGATTGCCAGAAAGTCAATTTCCGATGCGGCCAGGAGGTTTTCCCCATCCGCCCGCCCCGCTTCCCCTACCGGAGGCGGATTAAAGAAAGGACATTCCGTAAGCCGTGGGATATTGCAATCGCCCTTGGTGTCTGTTCCCCAGACTCATCAAGGAAGGTCTGTATGCAAAACAGAGATCCAATCGAGGTCGAAATCTTCATCTTCATGATTGCACAGGAAGGCAACTTCAACCGGGCAGCAAAAAAGCTCGGGATTACTCTGCCGTCACTCACTAGGAGGGGAGCTTCACTTGAGAGGGACATCGGGGTAAAGCTGTTCGCGCGATCTACACGAAGTGTGGTGTTGACCGCAGCTTTCGCGCAGACAACTGACGTAACTGTGTACGAGTTTGCGTTTCGTAAGAATGACCGTAACTGGCCGTAAGCAAAGAAATGTACCGCTCCCTACACACCTGGCCGCGACGGTGAATCTCGTGCACTTGTCGCCCTTAACTGACAATCTCGCCAAAACGAAAAATCGGGCAGGCCAGATTGTAATAGGAGAAAGTGTGAATGAGTTGCCTCATTGAACACAAGGCACAGACCATTTTTGTCTCTGCTTCGTCCGTTAAACATAACGGCAAGAAGCGTAGGATTGTGATCGAGAGCCGCCCGGAGTTCGCTATTGTCCGACTTCTCGGGGCGAAGGGACAGTTCCCCATTACCTGGAAAATGATCTATGAGGCCGCGATGCGGCACCACGCCGAAAACCTCCGCTTGGAAGCTGAAGCAGAGAAGTCGCACAAGGCACAAGACAGAAAGCTAGCCGACTGATCTGCCGAGGACGAAGTCGAACCAGCATTCAGAATCAAAATGAGCTTGCCTTCACACTTTCATTCATGCGACAGTATTGAAATGTACATCGCATAACTGGCACCGTGAAGAAAAGGTGCCCCATACAGAATCCATTTTGACTCAACTTCGTATCGAGGATGCTTCGAATGCAACTTCCAATGGGCTTTACGCATGAACAATTCGTAGACGGCCAGCGAGCGGCCGAGTTTCTCGGCCTACCTCGCAAGCCCCTATTGAACCTCGCGCGGCGAAACTCGGTGACAGCGTGTCCGATTTAGGGGGTATGCCTGCGAAGGACACTCACCATGTCAACATCACTTGACACTTTCGATCTGCTCACCTTGGCTGAAGCAGCAGCGTTGCTTCATTGCTCCAAGGCGCATGTCTGCAAAGCGGTGTCCGGAAGGATTCAAGGTTGTCCTCCGATTCCGGTGTTGTCACTTGGCCGACGAAAGCTCATCCGCCGGGAGGCTTTACGCCAGTGGATCGAGAGGAATGAACGAGTGACTGCTGATGCTAACATATCGACATTGCCAGAACGGGATGCCGGTATCTATCCGGTTGCCACACCGGAGCCGATGTTCACCTACAACCATATTTGTGCCTCGTGTAGACTCATAGGGAGGATTGTGAATGAGCACCAAACAACTACTGGTTGAAATCGATCGCGGCATCAACGCTTTGCAGAAGGCGCGTGCCTTGTGTTTGAAAGGTGAGGCTGCTGCACCGAAGGCGCAGCCAGCCAAGGCGACAAAGGCGCCAGCAAAAAAGACCGCAAAAGGAAGTATGAGCGATGAGGGCCGTGCCAAGATCGCTGCTGCTCAGCAAAAGCGCTGGGCCAAGGTTAAGCGGGAAAAGAACAAGGCCGCTAGGGCGGCTAAGGCCGCTTTGGCCATCCCCGCAGCGCAGTAACCCGCCCTCGCACGTACGCATAAAGGCCCCGTGGCTATCGACCTCGGGGCCTTTATGTTTTGTCTCGACTTCATCGTCCAGAGCATATGGAGCAAAACATCAAACGCCTCAAGTGCAGCCTTGGCAGCTGATCGACCCCCGAATGGTGACAGGGACGAGTTGCTGTCACCATTCGGATCCGCGTCGTGACTAAGGAAAACTTGCGGGAAGGCGACTTATCAGGACAAATCCGCGAAATCAGGGCGAACCAGCGAGGCATGAGGGGCTTTGCCAATGGATGCCGAATGTCCGGGCAAGCCACGGAGTTTTTGGCAACTTCGGAAACCTTGGGCAGTAAGGGATCCAGCTGACAGTCGGCCTGGGAAAGTTAGCCGTCTTTTGAAGATAGAGAACATGGCGTTTATCTGACGGCGTTTTAGGCGATGAGAATTACTGTATTTTCGGATCGTTCTTTCGGGATTGTGTGGTGTTCTGTTAGTGTTCGAGCTTTGACGGACTTCAAATTCCGTGCGCCTTGTTATAGGCACTCAAATGTTCAGTGGGGGTGCTTCGCTGAACCCATGCAACCTGCCGAGCCGCAGCGGCGCGCGTCATCTGCTCCGAAACGAAAAGCGGATGATCGGGGTTGTGTATGAGGCAATTCGTATACATCGCCGAGACCATCTGCGGATCGGTCGCGCTCGTCATAGTAAATGCGAAACCGAGCGCTTCGCATGTGTAGAACCGTACTCCGGAACCGAAATTGGGGCTTGGCACCTCCTGTGGGAGCGCGAAGGTGGATCTGAATTCGTGGTGCGGAATTCGGTTGATTAGATCGACCTTGATCATGACTCCCGGAATTTCGTGCGTTTCTTCGTTGAGAAACGCACGCAGCGCCTCGGCGACATGAGCGTCCAGTTCAAGGCTTATTCGTTCTTTGGGAATCTTATGCTTCGCTACGAATGTGCGCCAAAAAAGGGATGCCGCAAAGTAGGAGATTTTTGGATAATCGATCCCGAGATCGGCGGCCTTCCAATAGGCCCCTCCGTTTGTCATTGATATGAGGGCGTGACGAGCAAGATCGGCTCTTGAGAAGAGGGGAAATGATTGATCCGCTTGCAGGCATTGCGCCAGAAAATATCGTTCGCCGTTCTTGTTGAGTTTGTCTTCGCAGGCTTTGCAAAGAAGAGGTATCTTAAGCTGCATTTGAGTGAGAACGGCTTTGTCCCGAATGATATTGACGGTTAGGTTGCTACCCAAGGACACACGGCGATAGCAGCCCTTCGGAATTATGTGAGACAGCTCAAGAAGGGCTCTGCGCTTGCACAGCGCACACTCGCCGACGCTCCGCTTGATTTTACTCTGAGACACGGGTTGATTTTAGCTCTTTCTAGGCAAACAACAGGAGAAAATTGAGCTAGATTCCTCTAATAAGCGGAGAACAGTCCTGGTAAACGCTCCAGTGTCCAAGTGAAGTTCCGCGTGTGCAGCCGAGTTTAGAAGCACGCCTCCTGCACTTCAGCTCACGTGCATTCATCTTCGCAGAACGGCTACGCGCGGATCACTTCAGGACCGTGGGGTTGTATTTTGCTCCCGTGCGAAGGCTATCGAGTATCTGCTGCGTGCGCGCCGGGCATGCTCTCCCTTTGTCAGGCGTGAAGTTATCGTGCTCCGATTCGAGGAGCGACAATGGTTCCGTGGGACCCGGGATCTGGTTCAGGGCTGTCCAAATACCGGCGGGCGGAGAAACGGTATCGATGAACCCCATGCCTGCCATCACCGGAGCCTTGATGCGCGAGGCGAAGTTGACGGGATCGAAATAGAGGGCGGTCTCCATCGCCTCAGGATTGTCTGAAGGCCAATTGGGAAAGCCGCTCTTGCGACCACGCAGATCGCCGTTTGTATCCGCACCTGCGGGAACGCAGACAAGCACTGCGGTGATCTTCTCGGGGCGCAGACCCGCGAGTGCGAAACTCTGTTGGCCTCCCTGGCTGCCTCCTATCAACACGATTTTCGTCCTATCCCAATCCGGTCGCGTCAGCAGGTAGTCGAGAGCACGCGAATCGCGCAAATACATTCCAAGAAAGTACGATTTCTCGCGGTCGGTGTTGCCCACTGCGACATAGGATTTGGGAACGTCTCCAGAAGGGTCAGATGGAAGCTTGTCGTGTGCGTCGACATTGATCACCAGCCAGCCATCTGAGGCGCGTTGTGCAGCCCAGTGAGGATCCAGCGCATAAATCCCGGCATATTGAAGTTGAATGATCGCGGGGAATCGTCCTTGCCTTGCGGGCTTCGCAACATACCCGTGTACCTTCGATCCCAAGGCGTCGAGAGTAAACACGCTCTCCTCGATGCCAGGGATGTCGGACTGGATCGGTGTAACGCTCGGGTTAATGGCGACCTGGGCTTGCGCCGCCAGTTTTGCGTCCCAGAATGTATCAAAGTCGGGCGGCCGCGCTGTGGAGAGCCCGAGTCTGCCTGGGGCGACGGCGGCTCCAACGGCGTAGAGGCCATTGTTACGGCCCGTGTTGTCGCCGACGAACGCGGGTGTGGCAGCCGGGCCGGCGTTTGTTGTGGCCGATGCTCCGCCAACTTTCACCACATTGTCGGCTATGAGGCTTGCGTAGGGCTCGATGGCGACATAGATCATCTCGGGCTGGTCGCCAGCGATTTCAATTCTGTCTTTCCCTGAACTCAGATCGAGCTTGCCCTCTTTCAGGACGTCTTTGTTGTTGCGTCGGACGGTCCATTTATAGGCATACGTCGGCGCTGCGGGACCTGGCGTAACCATCCAGCCGACCGTATCGCCAACATCGTACAGGCCGCTTGCGTGGTAAGGACGAAACACGAGTTGTTGCACCGGAGGCGCCGGTTGGGCGTATACGAGCGGGGCAACGAGTGGCAGCAAATAGGCGAGTTCTATGATTCGGTAGAACACCGAAGCAATCTTGCGGCAACTCTCGCCAACGGTCCGCTTCATACGCCCGCATGAGGCCAATCCTGGTGTCATGACGCCTCCCTGTCCATTGCTGACACTTGCAAGAAATGAGGATACACGACGGAGCAGCACAGATGAGTACAGTGGCCTGCGGGCCATGTGCCCGAAGAACGCGGAGCCAAGCACCGGCAGCCCAATCCGATGTCCGCGACATCCAGCCCCGCTCCCGGAAAACTGGCGCCATGCCGACTTCTAAGTAGTAACCGAAATCGACGGGCGCATAATTGATGCCCCACTGGTGAGCGGGCGGATTCCCACACTTAACGTAGGCCCGTCGGCTTGGCCGATTGGAGCCGCCATCCGATACACTTGCTAGTACTCAAACAGAATTGACCTACGAAGGAACCTCATGGCTGCCAAATATCTTCCGTCATTCCCAAAGCCCGTGCTCGACGACCTCGTAACAGGTAAATGGCTTCCCGTTGTCGGGGCGGGAATGTCGATGAATGCTGTTCTTCCAAAGGGAAAGAAGATGCCCCTTTGGAGGGAGCTCGGCGAAGCCTTGGCATCACAACTCCAGGACTTCACTCCCAGCAGTGTTCTCGATGGAATTTCCGCCTATGAGCACGAGTTTGGTAGGGCACGGTTAGTAAAAAAACTGATCGAAATTCTCAATATCCAAGACAGCCGACCAGGAATGGCTCACCGCGAATTCTGCACGATTCCATTCGACTTGGTATGTACAACGAACTTCGACTTTTTGCTCGAACGTCAGTATGAGCAGGCGTCGCGGTATGTTCATCCACTGATCGATGAAGAACAATTGTCGGTTGACATCGGAGCGGCTGGAACCCTGTTGTTGAAGCTTCACGGCGACGTGCACCATCCAAGCCGCTTGGTGGTCACCGAGTCGGACTATGACGGATTCCTTAACAATTATCCTCTCCTCGCCACCTATCTCGCGAACCAGCTTATTACGAAGACTGCGGTGTTCATCGGCTACAGCCTTGATGATCCAGACTTCCGGCAAATCTGGCATGTTGTCTCGAATCGTTTGGGAAAGAACCGAAGACCCGCCTATACCATCGCGATCAACGCGCGTTCCTCGGATGTCGCGCGGTTCGAGCGGCGAGGAGTAAAGGTGATAAATCTGCCGGGGAACAAAGAGCGTTACGGAGATATCTTGTCTGAGACGTTCCGGGAACTCCGTGCGTATGTGCGCGAGAAGGTGATTTCTGTGAGCAAGGTCACCGAGGAACAGCCCCTTCGAGAACTCATGCTGCCACGGACTTCTACGAGCAGGCTTTGCTTTTTCTCGTTGCCGCTTGATTTGCTACCCTTCTATCGTGAGCGAGTCTTCCCAGGCGTGGAAGAGGCAGGCTTTGTGCCAGTCACCGCTGACGATATCGTAACGCCCGGCGACAACGTCACCGCCAAACTGGATTCACTGATCGACCGCGCGTCCGTAATGGTGATCGAACTCAATTCTTCATGGACACGGGTCGAATACGGAATGGCCTTGGAGCGACTTAAGGACCCTGGCTCGCGCGGCCCGAAATCATTTCAATTGATCCTGGTAGGAGCCGAAGCAGAGGCGTTTCCGACTCCGCTGGAGTCGATAATTCGCCTGACCAGACCCAACCTCCTGAGCGGAGACCCGGAAGAGTTCATCCAAGGGTTATTCGAGGTCCTTCGAAGCATTGCCAACGAGAGAGGTTTCGATCAGGAAAGTGAGCCGCAGCGGTTGTTTGCTGCTCGTGAATACAGGGCTGCTGTGATTTCTGCGATGACGCTATTCGAATCGAGGCTTCGGGCTACCCTCGGCAAGAGTCAGATAGTATCATCCGGGCGTTATCTTTCTCTCCGTGCGCTTATGGACCTAGCAGTCAAGGCGGAGATTCTTAATGTGGGACTTATCACACCGGTCTACGGATGGCTGAAGATTCGGAATGCTGCGGTGCATTCCGCCTTGCCGATCGGTAGAGGGGAAGCAAACGAAGTCATGACAGGCGTATTAAGGCTGATTCAACTGTTGCCAGCCTAACAAGGGGATCGCTCAGACCCAACCAGGAGGTGCTTCTTCTGCTCCGATGCGGCTCAGAGGATCGACTCGTCGAAGAAGTTCTGAATGATAGACCAGAGGGTTGCAGGCGGACCGGTCAGCACGCCGATGACCTTCAGACTGTTGTTGTATCGTACGTACTCACATCGATGGACGCGTACGACGGGGCTGTTTGCCGTAGGGCTCTCTAGTACATGGTCGTGTGCCAAGTATCCGTCGAGTTCGATTTTCCAACAGACCGGTTCGACTTTTGCGGTTAACCCAGACCTGCCCGCGTCGCTCGATCCGAATTCGTAGTTGATCTCGTGCGCGCACTGTTCGGCGATCCGGTCGGTGACTCTGAGGTAGTACCAAGCAGTGTCCGCAAGCAAATTGCACTCGTTCTCTTTGATGTGAATGACCTCCGGATCGTGCATGAGCTTGTTGCGGAGATCCCGCAGGCGAATCTTGAGTGTGGGACGAATGATACCTAGGTCGGCCATAATTGCGTACTTTCCAGGGCTTCGTTTGCCGGGAATATTTTCAAATCCATAGAGCCTATCAAGCAGTTTGTCTCGGAGTTCAATTGCACGTTGGAATTGAATCAGACTTGCGGCGAGATCTTCCTGAGATGGGGCTGTTTTGAGGAGGAGTTCATTACCATGAGCCCAGATTTCGTGCTGCTTTTTGAACGGAGAACGGTGGTAATCCCAAGAATTTGACCACCCTCCTTCAGATAGAACGCGCTCGGTGATGTATAGGTCGTCTCCCGCTTTGATCGATGAAATGTCCACGCTGCCACTATAACGCGAGGGGCAGCGGAGCGGTAAGAAGTCAGCCGTTCAAAACGGACAAAATACGCATTAAGCTCGCTTGGAAATGTGAAACGGAATAGGTCCCCATACGCCCATGGGCCTGGAATCACTCACGATCCGTGCACGGTCAGGCTAGCGACGAAAACCAGGCCTCTCGTGTCGCAGAGTTCTCCCCAATCATGCCTTGGGTTATAGTGGCCTGAGGTAGATTCAGGATTAGTCCTTCCGATCTGCGCGGTCTGGATATCAAGTCGCGGAAAAGAACTCGCAATGTGATCACCAATCATAATCTGGCGTCAGAAAAGGACAAAAAGCCCCAGGACTTCAGAGGCAAGTGTTCGGAGTCGACACGTACTATGCGCGTACATCGAGGGGCCGGAAATATCCCAAATCGTCCCAGACGATCCTAAATCGCGTTTAACTTAACCTCCATCCTATCAATCATGTCCACTGATTCCAGGCATCTTGAGCCATTCGGTAGGCGGCCCTGAAAAGGCCGGCGTCGGCGGTTCAATCCCGTCTCTGGCCACCACTCCTCCTCAACCGCAGGATTTCCGCCGCGCCCTGTTTGTTGCGCTTAAGCGCAATGGACAGGATGCAGTGTCTGTGCTCATTTAGCTGGCGGGAGCCGGTTGGATGGTTTCACGCGAGGGGTAGATTCTCTGCGATGGACGGGCCATTTTTCCGTCGAGGCGTGGCAGTCGCCTACAAACCCTCCGCAATTCTGGTCCTCAGTATTTGCACACTGTCATCCGGATTGCATACTATGGCCTCGAATGCGAGGCTCCCATGAACCGTCGTGAATTTTCCGCACTCTTGCCGATGTTGCTGGCCGCACCCGCGCTGGCGCCTGCCGCTGAAGGTCAGGCTGCCGCACCACAGGGCGCTGCACATACATTGGCTGCGCTGGCTTCAGGGCAATATCCGCCGGGGCCGCCTACTGCGCCTCCGACCGCGGCACACATTTCCCACCACTACATGCTGGGAATGCTGCCGGATAACATCCGGCTGGAGTCACACGATTCGATTCTGGCACCGGGCGCACCGCACGAGGCGATCGGCCACCACAAACACTCGGAGATCTGGTTTATCCGCACAGGCGAGGCGATCCTGATGACTGCCGGGGTGACGCGCACACTGAAGGCGGGTGACATCGGTCTGTGTGTTGCCGGGGACGAGCACTACGTTGCCAACGCCAGCCAGACCGAACCGGTGTCGTACCTGGTGATTACGGTGGGTCCGCCGGAGTAGCGAGTGACGATGGGGGGCTTCAGCCGCCTTCCGGCGCTCCGCGCAGCGATACCCAGTAAAACCGCCGCCAACAGTACATGCAGCGCACCGGGCGGAGTCCGAGCAGGCCGAGCAACTCATCGAAGGGCCGCAACTCCGCCGCTCTGAATTTGACCGAGTTGCAGCAGGGACATTTGCGCCGCAGCAACGGCAACCACGGCGCCCAGTTAGGCTTAAGCCTGCTTGTATCGCTCATGCTCTTCGCTCTCCTCGTTTATGCCCGCAGTGGGCTAAATTCTAAGAAGAAACATTCCTCAGGGGCTGAAGCCCGGCTTGATTTGAGGGATTTCCGGCACGACTAAAGCCGTGCCCTTTCAAAACACAAGCGACCCTCTGACAGGCTGACACCACTAACGAGCGCTCGGCTCGGCAGGACTTGCGTGCGCATCCAGCCATTCCAGCAAGCGGCGTATGCTCCCCGTGGCCAGCGCCATGCTGGAGTCGGCCGCTCCGTAGTACAGGCGAATCGTGTCGCCGTCCTCGTCGATGGTTTGCCCGCAAGGAAACACCACATCCTTGACGTCTCCACCGCGTTCGTACGGCTCTTCCGGTCCGAACATCCAGGAGTCTCCGCGTTGCAGGCAGACATCTGGGTGTTCGAGGTCAAAGAGCGCGAGACCGAGACGGTAGATGCTGCCCGATGCGGTCTGACGCACTCCGTGATAGATCATCAGCCATCCCTTTTCGGTTTCGATTGGTGGAGAGCATAGGCCGATTTTGTTTGCATCCCACCAGCCGCCGCGGCGCGCTTCAAGAATGATTTTGTGGCTTCCCCAGTGGCGCAGGTCGGGCGAATAGGAGATCCACATATGCGCGCCCAGCGTTGTGACCGGGCGATGAATGAGTGCCCATCGGCCACCGATTTTGCGTGGCAGGAGTGCGGCATCCTTATCTTCAGGCGGCATGATGACGCCGAAGCGCTCAAAGTTTTTGAAGTCTTTGGTGAGTGCGAGAGAAACTCCCGGGCCACCGCGGGCGAAGGAGGTGTAGGCCACCGCGAATTGATCCAGTTCCGGCACGAAGGTGATGCGCGGATCTTCAATGCCCCATATCTCCTCGGGGAACTCACGCGGACTGCCGGCGAGAGTTGGTTTTACGTCGATCCGCCACCCGTCCATGCCGTTGGCCGAGCGTGCGGCGCACAGGTGGGAAAGGCCGCTGCGGCTCTCAACGCGGCACAAAAGCAAAGTGTCTCCGTCGGGCAGGCGCACCGCACCAGCATTGAACACGCTGTTGATGGGATAGGGCCAACTCTCCCTGCTAAGGATCGGATTGCCGGTGTAGCGCGTAAATAAGGGTGCTTCCGCGTTTGCCGTCAGCCTTGTTTCTTCCAGGGCGATGGACTGCGCCGATTCATCAATTAGGTCGCTTGAACTCAATAAGTGACACTCATTTCTTTATGCTGTTCATTTGCGTTTGTCGCTCTGGCTGCCTGCATATTGAGCAGAGCCATCAAAAAGGAAAGCGTCGATTCAGCACCCTGATTCTCATTGACGCGATCAGGATGAAGCCCGTCCCTGCATCCGCCGGTGGACGCATCGTAAAGCGGCACCTGCAAATCGTTCTTTCCCAGGAACCAACGGAAGGCACGTTGCGCTTCCTCAAGCCAGCGTTCCTGGTTTGTGAGCCTGTAAGCTTCAAGGCAAGCGGAGACAGTGGCGCAGGCCTCGACCGGTTGCTGATCGAAGCGAGCTTTCTTCTTGCCTTCGGCATAGAAACCGTTTGAGCCAATGGGAACAAAGACCCTTTTGTCTTCGCAGTGCTGTACAGCCACAAGCCATTCCAGCGCTTCGATTCCCGCGGCGATCATGCGCCCGTTTTCGCTGCGCCATCCAGCCAGAATGAGTGCCTGCGGCAGACGTGCATTGGAGTAGGAAAGACTCTTCTCGAACCAGTTCCATCCTTCCGCACGGCTGTGGTCGTAGATGTCAAGCAGACGATTGGCGAGCGCGTTGCGAATCCCTTGCACCGCGCGGTCGCCGGGAAACCAGTCGAGGTACGCCTGCATGCCGAGAATGCTGAATGCCCAAGCGCGCGGGCTGCTGAACTTTGTCACCACAGGCACGGCTGCTTCAAACAACCTTCCCGCCGCACCGCGCAATCCCGCGTCCTTCGAGTGGCCCAATACTGAGCCCAGCGCCCACAGCGCCCGGCCGTGGCTGTCTTCAGAGCCAATCTCTTCGATCCACTTGCGGTCGTACCCGAGGAAGTTTCTGAATCGCCCGGTGTCGGTATTGAACGCAAGCCATAAAAAGGCCAAGTACCGTCGCGAGAGGTTGGGATGCGCCGCCTTGCTGTCGTATGCAGCGTTCTCGTCCAACTGCACGGACACGACCAGCGCACGCGCATTGTCGTCGGTGGTATAGCCCTCGCGCGTATTCGGCACGGAAAAGATGGCGTGCTGCAACATGCCGGTGTCGTCGGTCATGGTCAATAGATGGCTTGTATTCAATGCAGGCAGGCGATCCATGGGGTCGGTGTGGCTGATCGAGCTTCCATCTATCTGCGCGGCCCGCGGCTGCAACGAGTGCTCGAAGCGCGCGCGCTGAAAGCTCGTCATGTAGGCGTGCGCTGTTTTTGGCCACGTCGTTCCGCGGGAATAGAGATAGGCCCGCTTGCGCATGGCATGGCGCTCGGCATCGTTTTCAAGCAATCCCAGAACCGCGTTCGCAATTGCCTCAGGATTTTCGAAGGGAACAATGACGCCTCGTTTGTCGGCGAGCAACTCGCGTGCATGCCAGTAGGGGGTGGAGACGATTGCCTTGCCCGCACCGAGCGCGATGGCGAGCGTACCGGAGACAACCTGCGCTTCCTGACGGTAAGGGGTGATGTAAATGTCCGCTGCGCCGACGTGCTCGACAAGCTCTTCCGCGCTGACGAAACGGTTGTTCAAAATTAATTGCGCCGAAACGCCAAGCTCCTCTGCCAAAGCACGCAATCCTTCTCGGTAGCGCTCGCCTTCGCGCTTGCGGATATGAGGATGCGTAACGCCAGAAACGATATAGACCACGTTCGGATGCCGCGCCAGAATTGACGGTAGCGCGCGAATCACGTTCTCAATTCCCTTGTTGGGCGAGAGAAGGCCCAAGGTAAGCAGAACCGACTTGCCTTCCGTGCCGAACTTGTCTTTGAAAAAGTTGGGGTCCATGAAGGGAAGATCGGGCACGCCATGCGGGATGACGTCGATTTTTCCGGCCGGAACTCCGTAAACCTCACGTAGCATTTGCGCCGCCAGTTCACTCATGACAACCATGCGATCGGAAAGCTGCGCAATTTCTTCGAGCACAGCGCGCTGATCTGCGTCCGGTTCGCGCAGAACGGTGTGTAACGTAGTGACGAGCGGCATCTTCAACCGGTGCAAAAGGGCGAGAATATGGCGGCCGGCGACTCCGCCGTAGATGCCGTATTCGTGTTGCAAGCAGACCAGATCGTTGCCGTTGAAGTTGAGAAAATCGGCCGCCCGCTCATAGGAGGCAATGTCTTCCTGCTCTATTTCCAACCGCACCTGTTGCGGATATTCATAATTCGAATCGGGATCGTTGACGGGGATGGCAAACAGGCGTTCCTCACCGTATTCCTTAGCCAGCGCAGTGCATAGGTCAGTTGTGAATGTAGCAATGCCGCACTCGCGCGGCAGATAATTGCCAACGAATGCAATACGCGTAGGCAAAGGCAGAGAACTCGCCTTCGATGACAAGGGCAGACTGGTCGCGGAAGTTAGCTCTGTTGCATGTTTGTCTGGATGAAAAGTTTCAGAAATCGGCATTGTGTCCTGCTTTCAACTGTCCCTGCGCCTGTTTCCGCATTAGGCGCAATTTGCATGTTGTGCGGGAGCTTTCCCGCTGTTTTCTCATCCCTGGTTTCAACATTGAAGTTTGCGGCCGAGCCTTGGGGAGATGCTTCAGGGCAAAACCGCTTGAGGCTTTCAATCGCTAGAGTACTTCGCGGCCTTCATCGACGCGCGGCGCAAGGGGCCTGGGCGAAGTCGACGAATGCTCCCCGAGAAAGTCCTTGCGGAACTTGGAGGATTTTCCGAGGTTTACACCCGGTATCGGTTCCGAAACGACAGGCCGGCTTATGGGCGTGCAAGGATGTGTGCGTGCGTGCCGGCGCGCGGCAAAATAGTTCGGCACATCGCATTTCTTGATGAGGGTCATGGCAACTCCAGTCGTTCGGCTACGTGCTTGTGCGGTGCTCGTCTGGAGCGAAGCCTGGAATGCCTGAGGCGAGAAGGGGAAACTCTGACTACTACTTCAAGTTTACGCGCTTTCGATCGCACGTGCCGACAGAGCCACAGTTCCCACAACGCGCCACAAACAGTGCCAGGCGTGCCCGTAACGAGCGGTACAAAAAGGAAAAGGCCGCTTATCGAAAGTAGCTCTTGAGCGGCCTTTTCTGCTGGTCAATATTGCTCTAGAACTGAAGCTTAGCGCCGAACTGGACCTGGCGCGAAGTGGTGGAGGTTGCAGTGACAACGCCGGCGGTGGGGGAGATTCCCGAAGTTGCCGAGGTGTAGACGACTTCGTTGGGTGTCGAGAAGTTGGTGCGGTTGAGGATGTTGAAGAACTCGGCGCGGAATTGCAGGCCGAGCCGCTCGGTAAGGTGCGCACCTTTGGCAGCGGAGAAATCCAATCCGAAGAGGCCAGGGCCGGAGAGGGCATCGCGGGAGACGTTGCCGAAGGTTCCGGAGGGGGGTGGGAGGAAGGCCTGCGGGCTGAAGTAATGGGTCGGCGTGCGCGGATAGAGGTTGCCACTGAAGGCTGGATTCCAGTTGGGGCGGATGGGGTTACGCGTGTCGCCGTTGCCGGTGGGGTTGTAACCAAGCTGGGGGGAGAAGGGGAAGCCGGTCTGCAGGTTCACTATTGCGCTTGTAGTCCAGCCGGCGGCGAAGAGATTGACCGGAGCCGATGCGCGATTGAGGAAGTGCTTGTGCGGACCGAAGGGCAGCTCATAGCTTCCGTTGAGCGAGGCAACATGGCGGACGTCGGTTGCGGCCGGACCCCAGTCGAGTTTGGGGTTCTGCGGAAAGGAGACGAAGGCCGGAGTATTGCCGCTGACGCTTGTGTTCCAGGCCGACCCATCGTCGAGATTTTTTGCGTAAGTGTAGTTGCCGCGGAACTGCACGCCGTTTCCGAAGGAGCGCCGCACATCGACTTCAAGCGCGCTGTAAAAACCGACGCCCTGCGAAACCCATGAGGTTGTGTTGGCCAGGTTTGGATTGGCGAGCGCCGCTCCGGTGATGTAGTAAGGCGCGCCGGTGGATGTGTACTGAGGGATCGGTTCGTTCATGTCTTCAGAGAGAATCTGGTGATAGCTGTGCGAGCCTACGTAGCCCACGGTGAGCGAAGTACGCGGCGCAATTTGCTGTTCGACGCGGAGGCTCCACTCGAGCACGGCGGGGGTGGCAATATCGGGCTGCACATTGCTGGGCGACACCTTTGTCCCGGCAGGCGGCGGTGTGCCCGGCGTGAAGTTAAGGCTCGAGACTGCGATCGGCTTGATCGACTCTGCGGTGTTGAATGGCGCGGTCTGGTCGAGGCGGTAGTCGAGTGTGTCGAGTAGGCCGTAATAGAGACCGAAACCGCCACGGATGGCGGTCTTGCCGTTGCCCCACACATCCCACGCAAAGCCTACGCGGGGCGAGGGCAGAAATTTTGCGCGGTTGACGGTGAGCGCCGAGTTGCCGACCACTGGGGCGGTTTGCAGGACGCCATTGACGAGGGCATAGTTTGCAGCGCGGCCCTGTGCCTCGTTCCAACCATTAGTTGACTCGATACGGACGCCGGCGCGCAGTTCGAGACGCGGCTTCAGCTTGATTGTGTCTTCGACGAATTCGGCAACTTCCAGCGAGCGCCAGCCTAACTCGGTCGGCGAAGGGACAACGGTGAATGTAGCTACAGTGCCCTGCAGGAAGGTTTGCAAAGTGCTGAAGGAGGCCTGGCCGTACTGATACTGTGCGAGCAGGTCGTTGGACTGCACGCGCTGAAGCCACACGCCGGCCTCGATTTGCTGCCGACCGCGCGACCAGTAGATGTGGTCGTCGGCAGTGAACAGATTGCGCGCGGTCTTGTTGTTGCTACCGACATTGGTGCCCGCGCCGGTGATAGTGGATGCGCCGTTCGAAGCGGTGCTGCCGCTGATGACAATGGCGCCAACCTGCTTGCCCGTGACCCAGCCGGTAACCGATGCGGGCGTGTATCCGGTAAAGAAATAGCTGGCGCGCGAGAAACCGATGCGCGCGGTGTTGAGGAGCGACGGCGAAACGACATGCTGCTCCTGCACGCTGGCGACCTGTTCACGCAGGCTCTCGTTGACGAGGCTCAGAGGATTAGCCGAGGGGGTGTTGGCGGTGCTGTCGTCTGCTGTATAAACGGCAAATAGCAGATCTTTGCTGCTGAGGTTGGCGTCGAAGCGGGTGGTGGCGAAGTCTTCGCGGATGTGTTGTGGAGGATGGCTGAAGGCTTCGGCGATGCCGCTGGGCAGGCCGTTGGAGAGCAACTCGGGGCCGTTTTGCACGGGCCATAGAGCCAAGAGCGGCGCTACGGCGGAGTTGACGCCGACATACTGCTCGACGCCCGAGGAGTTGGGCAAATAGCCCTGGCGTGCCTGGTTGTCCGGGACCAGCGTAACGGCGCTGAGGCCCCAGTTTTGCCGGAAGTTTTCGTAGCTGCCGAAGAGGAACAGCTTGTCGGCGCGAATGGGGCCGCCGACTGCGCCGCCGAACTGGTTGCGCTGGAACTCGGGAATGGAACCGGCATCGAAGTAGTTCCTGGCGTCGAGGACGCTGTTGCGGAGGAACTCGAATGCGGAGCCGTGGAGCTTGTTGGTGCCGGAGGTGGTGACGATGCTTACCTGCGCGCCGTCGCGCTTGCCGTAGCTGGCGCCGTAGGTGTCGGTTTCAACGTTGAACTCGCGCACGGCATCGACACCCAGCAGCTCGCCGCTGGTGCCGCCGGGCGTGACGTTGATGAGGGACGCGCCGGTGTATTCAATCCCGTTGAGGAGGAAGAGATTGTCTTGCGGGCGCCGGCCGCTGACGGCGAACATGTTGCCGACGGACGAGTTCGAGGTGCCGATGCCGCCGGAACGCTCGTTGGTGTAGTTGACGGTGGCGGGATTGAGGGTGAGCAACTCGTCGTAGCTGCGGCCGTTGAGCGGAAGCTCCTTGACCTGGCGCTCGTCGATGAGGCCGGAGGTTTGCTGGGAGGTTGTGTTCACGCTGGTGTCGGTTGCATCGACGACGACATCCTGATGAACCGTATCGAGGCCGAGATTGAACTCGAGTTGGAGGCTTTGCGCAACCACGAGCGATATGCCGGTGCGGTGCTGCGCGGCGAAGCCGTCGTGGGCTACGGTGATGGTGTAGTTGCCCACAGGCACCGATGGCGCGTGGAAGCGGCCTTGCGCGTCTGTTGCGAGAGTGCGGGTTGCTCCCGTTTCGAGCTGGCGAACGGTTACCTTTGCTCCACCGAGAAGAGCGCCACTTGCGTCTTTAACGGTGCCGCTGATGGTTCCGCCCACAATCTGCGCATGCGCGGTAACTGCTCCGCTGCCAACGAAGGCAATGGGTAATGCAAGCGTGAGAGCAATCAGCAATCGATGCAGTATTTTTGTGCGTGTCACTTGGACCTCCTAAAGTTCCGGTTAACCGGCCGCCTGCTTTTTTCGGAAGCGCTGGGGAAATGAGCGCAAACGGTAGAGGTTGCCGGTGCGAAGCCTGCTGTACGTTTCAAAAGAGAGTTGTGTGGGGAAATAGAAAGGCCGCGTCAGCAAGGGTGCTGAAACGCGGCCTTATGGGAATCGGCGAAGCCTGTCTAGTTACTTACCCACAAGACCGATGTGACGTGCAACAACACGCCGCACACACCATCGTCTTGAGGCAAAGGCTCATAGCGGGACTATAACAAGACTCCATTTCCGAGTCAATCGCTGGCCCGATCTTCTGGCGCTGCTGCGGCGTTAGGACCGCCTGCTTTTTGCCGTTTACGTGCCGGCGAGCACGCTGCGCAGAAAACGGGGCTTACTCCCGAAAAAGGGGCGATGAGGCTCGTTTTTTGGGCCTAAATCCACGAAAATCCGCTGTTGACGCCGAGGCTTGCTTTGCTTGCAAGTCTTTTTGTTTGTGTCTGTTATGTGTTTATGCGGGACGGAGGCTAGTGACTAGATGGTAATGAGGGTTTGGGGCGTAAGCAGTTTCTTTTCTGCTTGTTGGCTGAAATGTCACAGTTTCACAGGAAATAGGGGGGAGGGGGGTAGGGCTTGTAGGGACTAAGGGACTAGGGACGTAGGGACTAGAAAAGCTGCGCGGGCGGGGTGCAAGGATTTGGATGAAAGTCTCCATGTATCGATTGTGCGCTTTTTGGGGGTTATTTTCGGCAAGGTGCTCAGGATGACAATTCTCTTATTTATCAAGTGTTTAGATGATAGCTATATGTCGATACAGCCATGCGATTACCAGCCGACCTGGCGCATCCGATCGAGGATGCGGGCGCTATAGTGGCCCATGCGCTCGGGCCGTCGCTTGAGGGGAGCCGGAAGGATGGCGGCGAGCTCTGCTGACTGTTGCCGGCCGATATTGCGGGCTGTGGTTTTGTCGTGATAATGGCAGGCTGCCTCCGCGCCATAAATGCCTGGGCCCCATTCGACCACGTTGAGGTAGAGCTCCAGAATGCGCTGCTTGCCGAGGACGAGTTCTGCCACCGGCACCAATGTGGCCTCGACACCCTTGCGAAGGATGGAGCGACCGGTTCCGAAGAACAGGTTTTTTACCAGTTGCTGCGTAATGGTGGAACCACCGCGAATGCGGCCGCCGTCCATATCTTCTTCGGCATCGACCTGGATTGCGTGCCAATCGAAGCCGTGATGCTGGTAGAAGCGCGCGTCCTCCGCTGAGATGACAGCATGTTGGAAATTGGGCGAGATTTGGCTGAGCGGAACGAATGTGTAGTGTTTTTGATACGGCTTGTGGTGAATCCAGGCCTGGAGGCGGCGCTGGATGTGCACCGCAGTTGTGGGTGGGTCGATCCACCTGGCGGCGACAAGCATGAGGGCGGCAAGCACCCAAAGAAGCGCGACCGTAATGGCAAACCATCGAATAAAGGAGCGGAAGGAGAACTTCCGGGACGGGGTGTTGGGGGGTGTCTGTTGGCTTTCAGTCACACTCCAGAATAATCGCCTGGGCTGGGTTGGCGCTTAAAGTGGATCTGGCGCAGGGCTGGAATTCACGGTATACTGGAGATTCGGCAAGCCGGGTTTGGTGTGTCTGTATACGCCGCGACGAGTGAAGGCAGCCGTAATGTACACAAGGATTTGGAGTTGAACGATGGCACAAGTATGCGATATTTGCGGCAAAGGGCCGCAGTTCGGTAACAACATTTCTCACGCGCACAATATCACGCGGCGTCGCTGGAACGTGAATCTTCAGGCAGTGAAGGCGCTGGTGAACGGTGCTCCGAAGCGACTGCGCGTATGCGCAAGCTGCATTAAGAGCGGCAAGATTACCAAGGCAGGCCCGACGGCTGCAAAGACTGCCGCGCCAGTAGCTTAAGACAAACAGGAATTAGCTCGATATGACCCCGTCCGTGCGGACGGGGTTTTGTTGTGTCCGGAAGACGGCAGGCTTAGCACGGCTTCAGAAATGGTGTAGAGAAATGATGATTCCCTCGGGGGCTAAACAGGCTGCGGAAAAACTCCCGCTGCAGCGTTGTTTTGAAAGGGCACGACTTCAGTCGTGCCGTAAATGCCAGAAAATAAACGAGGGCTAAAGCCCAATGTCACTTACTTTACAACTTGGAGCATGGTGATTTGGATTGCGGAAGGAAGCGATCGGGTTCAATCTGGAG
>JARLFX010000329.1 GCA_031296355.1 Acidobacteriaceae bacterium | reverse complement strand
GGCTGGCGGTGGCAGAACCGGTTCGCGGCGCGGATGGAAGCTACGCCGTGGATCTTTCGTGGGACGCTAATACCGAGCAGGACCTGGCGGGGTATGTGGTGTACCGGCAGGATGCGGGGGGTGATGTTCGGCGGGTGAGCAATTCGCTGCTGCCGGCACCGGCATTTCACGATGAGTGGTTGAAGGCGGGGCGCAGCTATATGTATTCCGTGAGTGCGGTGGACAAGAGCGGGAATGAGAGCAGACGCGGGGCGGCGGTGGATGTGAGTGTGACGCCGTAGAAACCGTGGGCAGCTGTGCAGCGGAAGGCTGGGATTGTATGGGGGGCGCGGAGAGCGTCTGGATTCTTCGGCTGCGCTCAGAATGACTCGATTGAGAGTTGGGGTGGACCGGGAGTATTCGTGGTCTGGAAGCATTTGCGCGCGTCGCGCGGCCGTCGCGTTGCGACGCTTCCCAGGTCTCAGAAGCGAGACCTGGGGCACCCGGATTTGTGGGGTGATGAAACGTATTGAGGTGAGAGATGAAGTATTGCAAGTTTGAAGCGGATGGCGGGGCGCGGTATGCGCTGGTGGAAGAGCGCAATGGAGAGTTGTGGGCGGTGAAGGCGATGGCTGCGCCGGAAGAGGATGCGGGTGTGGGCGGAGGCGGGGATTTTGAGGCGAAGCCGCTGGCGAAGCTGAAGCTGCTGGCTCCGGTGAAGCCTTCGAAGATCGTGTGCGTGGGGCGGAACTATGCGGACCATGCGGCGGAGCTGGGGAACGATGTGCCGAAGGAGCCGCTGCTGTTTCTGAAGGCTCCGTCGTCGCTGCTGGCGCCGGGTGCGGCGATACGACGCCCGGAGCAATCGAAGCGCGTGGATTTTGAGGGCGAGCTGGGGATTGTGATTGGCAAGCGTTGCTACCAGATCGGCGCGGAGGAGGATGTGCGGCAGTACATCCGCGGGTATACGTGCGTGAACGATGTGACGGCGCGCGATCTGCAGAAGAGCGATGGACAGTGGTCGCGGGCCAAGGGGTTCGATACATTTTGCCCGGTGGGGCCGGTGGTGACGGACGAGATTGATCCGGTGAGCGCGGCGGTGACGGTGAGCACGCAGTTGAATGGGGAGACGAAGCAGAAGGGCGTGACGCGGGACCTGATCTTCCCCATCGCGGAGCTGCTGCGGTATATCACGGCGGCGATGACGCTGGAGCCGGGCGACCTGATTCCGACGGGAACGCCCGCTGGGGTGGGGCCGATGCAGAGTGGAGACGTGGTGCGGGTGAGCGTGGAAGGTATTGGAAGCCTCGAAAATAGCGTTGTTTAGAGGGTATTTGGTGGGACGGTAAGTGGTCCGGCCAATTTAACAGTAAAATGGACGTGATTGCTGCGCACACACTCCCGGATGCGCGCATCCAAAAAAGATCAAGATCAGGACGAATGAGGAGCTTTATGGCGAAGACATTACTGGAGCAGTTGAAGAGCATGACGGTGGTGGTGGCGGATACCGGCGACATGCAGTCGATGGAGAAGTTCAAGCCGCAGGATGCGACGACGAACCCGTCGCTGCTGGAGAAGGCGGCGAAGATGCCGGCGTACCAGGCGATTGTGGACGACACGCTGAAGAAGGCGCGCGCAGCCAAGGCCGGAGCATCGGACAAGGACGTGGCGAATGAGGCGTTCAAGGAACTGGCGGTTGCGTTTGGCGTAAAGATACTGGAGATTGTGCCGGGCCGGGTTTCGACGGAAGTGGATGCGCGCCTGTCGTATGACACGGAAGGCACGATTGCGACCGCACGCGACATTATTGCGCGCTACAAGAAGGTGGGCATCGGTACGGACCGCGTGCTGATCAAGATCGCTTCGACGTGGGAAGGCATCAAGGCGGCAGAGGTACTGGAGAAGGAAGGCATCCACTGTAACCTGACGCTGCTGTTTGGCCTGCATCAGGCGATTGCGTGCGCGGAGGGCGGCATCACGCTGATCTCGCCGTTCGTGGGCCGCATTCTGGACTGGTACAAGAAGGACACGGGCAAGACGTACGAGGGCGCGGAAGACCCGGGCGTACAGTCTGTGACCGCCGTCTACAACTACTTCAAGAAGTTTGGCTACAAGACGCAGGTGATGGGCGCGAGCTTCCGCAACATCGGAGAGATCCGCGAACTGGCAGGCTGCGACCTGCTGACCATCTCCCCCGATTTGCTGGCTGAGCTGGATGCAAGCACGGAAGAGCTGCCGAAGAAGCTGGACGCAGAGAAGTCAAAGAGCCTGCAGATCGAGAAGCTTAGCATCGACAAGGCGACCTTCGACACGATGCATGCAGCGGACCGCATGGCGACCGACAAGTTGAAGGAAGGCATCGAGGGCTTTGCGAAGGCGCTTGAGGGCCTGGAGGCTCTGCTGGCGAAGCGGCTGACGGAGATCAGCGCGGCTGTAGCCGTCTAAACGAACGCATTGCTGCAAGATCAGAAACGGGCTCGCGAAGAAGACTTCGCGGGCCCGTTTTGCGTGCGGCCTCCGGGGCTAAAGCCTGCACTCCCCCCCGGCTGAAGCCGGGGGCTTAATCCCAAAAGCAATCTGAGGGCTAAGGAGGATGCTGAAAAAGTCATTCCCGCTTCGGAAGCATTCCCTCAGTGGCTAAAGCCACATGGAGAAGATCGGAGTTGCGGCGGGACTAAAGTCCCGCCCTTTCAAAGCAGAGGCCTTTGTTTCAAAACAGAGACCATTTTCGCGAAGCAATGGAAGATACGAAAAGCAGATTCCGCGCGCTTCGCTTCGGAATGACAAAACAAAAAGATAACCTCAGGGGCTAAAGCCCGGTTCTGTGGAGGGATTGGGTGTGCGGGCTGAAGCCCGCACCTACCTTAGAAGCAACAGCAAGGGCAAACGCAACAGTAAACGCAAAGACAAAGACAAAGACAAAGACAACGGCAACGGCAAGGGCAAAGGCAAGGGCAAAGGCAACAGCAAAGGCAACGGCAAAGGCAAGGGCAAAGGCAACAGCAAAGGCAACAGCAAAGGCAAAGGCAACAGCAAAGGCAAAGGCAACAGCAACAGCAAAGGCAACAGCAAAGGCAAAGGCAACAGCAAAGGCAAAGGCAACAGCAAAGGCAAAGGCAACAGCAAAGGCAAAGGCAACAGCAAAGGCAAAGGCAACAGCAAAGGCAAAGGCAACAGCAAAGGCAGAAGTAAGGGAACGGTTACAGAAGCGAAAAGCTTAGTCCAAGAAGCAAGGCAGGACACTCGCCGTTTTGCGTGCGGGTATCATAGGCATGTGCAGAATGAAGAAGAAGGAACAGGCGTTTCGCGCGCGCTGGTGTGGATAGAGCATGGACTGCGCGGGGCTCTGATCGTATTGTCAGCCGCGGCGATGATCGCGTTCGTGCGGGTGGCGTTGCTGCGGCTGCACTTTGCGTATGAGTATGACTGGATCGAGGACGGGATGGTGGCGTCTGTGCGCCACATCGCCGCGGGGCTACCGCTGTATGGCGCGCCGAGTGTCCACTTCACCCCCTATCTGTATACGCCGCTGTACCTGTATCTCTCTGCCGCGCTGGGCAAGGTAATCGGCGTATCGTATGTGACGCTGCGGGTGGCTTCGATTGCGGCGACGCTGGGATGTTTTGCGGCGATTTTTGCGCTGGTGTACGGGGAGACGCGGCGGATGTTTGCGGCGTGCGCTGGCGCGGGGATGTTTGCGGCGTGCTATGCGGCGGTGGATGGGAGCTTCGACATTGGGCGCGTGGACATGCTCTACGTGCTGCTGGTGTTGTGCGCGCTGTATGCGACGCGGCACATGCATCCACTGTTTGCTGCGCTGCTGTGGGTGTGTGCGTTCCAGACGAAGCAGGGCGTGCTGCCAATCGCGGCGCTGCTGTTGTGCCACGACTGGCAGCGGCCGCGGCGGGTGCTGATGGGCGTGGCGGGGTTTGCGCTGATGCTTGCGGGCTCGATTGCGTGGCTGAATTATGCGACGCATGGCTGGTACCGCTTCTACGTGTTTGGGCTGGCGGGAGCGTTTGGGCTGGAGCCGCACTGGGCGAACCAGTTTATTCGCCTGGACATGGAGCAGGTGTGCGGGGTGGCGCTGCTGATCATGGTGATAGCGGCGGTGATGGAAGTGGTGCGGCGGCGGCAGGTGATGTGGCGCGCCGGGTTCAGTTTTTATGCGCTGGGCTCGGTCGGCATGATCGCGTATACGGGGTTCATCCGGGCGCATCGCGGGGCGAATACGAATTCGCTGATCCCGGCGTATGCGTGGACGGCGGTGCTGTTTGGCGTGGCGCTGGCGTGGCTGTATCGCAGGCTGGAAGAGCGCGGCACGGCCTGGGCGCAGGCGGCGACGGTGGCGCTGCTGCTGGCGGCGGGGTGGCAGATCGTAAGGCTGCGGTATCACTTTGATGATTTTGTGCCGCCGCAGAACCAGCAGGCGCTGCGCGACAACATGGAAGCACGGCTGCGCAGCATTCCCGGGGACGTGCTGGTGCTGGGACATCCGGAAGACGGGTTGATGGCAGGCAAGACGGGGTATGCGGGGAGCGAATCTATCGGTGCGGTGATTGACGCGAAGGATCGCGGGCCGGGGGATGAGTTGATCGCGGAGTATGCAGTATTGATCCACAGCGGCAAGCTGGCGGCGGTGGCGCTGGATTCTCCGGCGGAGGGACGGCCGGCGAATGTGCGGACGTGGATGCCGCGCGATTTTCTGACGCACTATCCGCTGCGGGTGGAAGATGCCGGCGGCGATGCGCGCGAGTTTACATCAGAGCCGAAGTATATTTATCTGCCTTGCCCAATGGCGGGCGCACCGGATGTTGCGCGGCAGCTGGATGCGAAGGTGAATGAGACGGCCTGCAGAGCGCGGCACTAGGCCCTGAAAGTACGGCAAAACTTTACATTCCGGTTGCAGCCGAGCCCAGTATCATAGGGCTTATGCCGATAGAGAATAAAGCAACTACGGTGCAAATCTCAGAGCGGGTATTGCAGTGGCTGCGCTATGCGCTGATCGCTGTTTCCGTAGTGATGGTAGCGGCATTTCTGGCGGCAGCAAAAAAGCGGCTGCACTACGCTTTTGAGTATGACTGGATCGAAGATGGCATGCTGGCATCTGTGCGGCATATCTGTGCCGGTCAGCCGCTTTACAGCGCACCCAGCGTCCACTTCACGCCGTATCTCTACACCCCGGTCTATCTGTATCTTGCGGCGGCGCTGTCAAAGCTGATTGGCATATCGTATGTGCCGCTGCGGCTGATCTCTATTCTGGCGACGCTCGGATGCTTTGCCGGGATCTATGCTCTGGTCTTCAGCGAGACACGCAGGGTCTTTGCGGGAGCGGCGGCGGTGGGGTTTTTTGCCGCATGCTATCCGGTGCTGGAAGGCAGCTTCGACATTGGGCGCGTGGATATGCTCTTCATCTGCGTGGTGTTATGGGCGATCTTCGCGACGCGGCGCATGCACCCGCTTTTTGCCGCGCTGCTGTGGGTCTGCGCGTTTCAGACGAAGCAGGGTGTGCTGCCCATTGCGATGCTCTTCCTGTGCCACGAGTGGCAGCGGCCACGGCGGGTAGCCATGGGCGTGGGCGGATTTGCGGCGATGATGGCTCTCTCCATTGGGTGGCTTACGCATGCGACGGGCGGCTGGTACCGCTATTACGTCTTTGGGATGGCGGGGGGATTTGGGTTTGAGATTCACCAGGCGGCGCATTTCATTCCTTACGATCTGCTTGCGGTGTGCGGCATCGCATTGCTGCTGGTGCTTGCCGCGTTCCTGGTGGAGCCGCCGCCGATGCGCAGCGCTGCCTTCAGTTTCTATCTACTGGGCACGGTTGGGATGGTGGTATTCACGGGCTATCTGCGGGCGCACAGAGGGGCGAATGTCAATTCGCTGATCCCGGCGTACGCGTGGATTGGCATACTCTTCGGCGTGGCGCTGGCCCGGCTGTATCGCTTGCTGGAAGCAAATTCGGCGCGGGCGGCTATGGCCGTACTGCTGGTGGCGGCGATGACGCAGATGGCGCAGCATTACTACTCGCCCGCGGAGTATGTGGTTGCGCCGGAGGAGGCTGCGCTGCGTAACCAATTTGAAGCGACCCTGCGCAAAATTCCGGGAGATGTGCTGGTGCTGAGCCATCCGGAAGATGGCATGATGGCGGGCAAGGCGGAGTATGCGGGCAGCGAGTCCATCGGCGCCGTGATCGAAGCAAAGCAGCAAAAAAATGGCGACCAACTCATGCAGGATTATGCCGCGCTTATCCATAGCCGCAGACTGAGTGCGGTGGTGCTGGATGCCCCGGCAGAATATTTTCTTGGCTTTCCACGGGTATGGATGCCGGGCGATTTTCTTGCGTATTATCCGCTCCGGGTACAAGATGCGGGCGGCGATTCGAAGCGGTTTACATCGCAGCCGAAGTATATTTATCTGCCATGTCCGTCTGCCGGCGCAACCGATGTAGCGCGGCTGCTGGATGCCCATGTGGACGAATCTGTCTGCACAGCGCGATAGGGCAATGCGGGGCAGATTGGATGGAAGGGATTAGCGCTCCATCAGCCAGTACGGCTGGGTAAGCGGCGTAGTTTGGGGAATCTCATGCTGCACGGGGAAACCAGTGCGCCAGCTTGGGTCGCGGCCATCGATGGCGTCAATGCTGTCAGCGGAGCCAGGTGCATTGAGCACAATCGCTGAAAATTCCCGGCTGGCCATCGCCTGCTGCATCTCACGGGACAATTCGTCGTGGATAGGGAGGCGGGGTCGCATGGCATCGTGCAGGGAGACGAGGTCAGCATGCGTCGGTTTACCTGCAAGGTAGGCGTAGAACGGATGCTGCGCCACGTAGACGTCGCCGGGCATGGAGCGGATCTTCTCTACCGTGGTGTGAAGCGAGGCAGCGGTTTCCCGCGTCGGCAGATAATCTCCCGGGTTATAAATGCCAGCTGCTTCCTGTGCGAAGACGGCGAGGAGAAGCAGGAGCATTGCGGGCTGCGCCTGTGACGCTTGCAGTTTGGCAGCCAGCCGCGCCACGGCAAGGCCGAAGAAGACCGCCAGCAGGGCATAGATGGGCATGAGAGAGTTTACGGTGGAACCGGCATGGGCACGAATCCACCAGAAGAGCGGGATGAGAGAGAGCGAGGCGAGGTAGAAACGAGTGGCGCGGCTGCGTAGCGAGGGTGATGTAAAAATTACACTGGCGAGGATCACGGTCAAGGCCAAAGCGAGCGGGCGGAACATATCGGTTGGCCAGAAGACGAAGAGCGAGCGCAGCTTGATATCCGCATTTGCGCCCGGCACCTTGAAGATATAAAAGCTATACCAGCCAGCGGTGCGGTGGTTGAGCCACGCGATGGAGCCGAAGGCAAGCACGGCGAAGGTGGCGGCGCCGCTAAGAGCACGGCGAATCTGCTTTGAATTTCCCGGCTCCCAGCCGCTTAGAAGCATGCAGAAGGCTGCTGGCAATATACTTTGCTTCGTCTGGAAGGCGAGTGTCCAGGCGAAGGCGGCGAGCACGGGATGCAGGCGGCGCGTGCACAGCATGGCGACCAGGATCGTCAGGACAAAAAAGGAATCCAGCCGGCCAAGATCAAACCACTCCTGGCAGACGGTGTAGAAGCCAGCGTAGATTCCGGCGGCGGCAAGCGCGGGCAAATGGCGGCGGAACTCACTCCACACCAGGGCATAGATGGCGGCGAAGCAGCCGAGCGTGCTCAGGATGGAGGTAAGGCGCAGCGTAGCCATCGTCATCCCGCAGAGCCGGCCCATCCATGCGCAGACATAGTAGTAGCCGGGCGAGTACATGTAGGGAATGAACTCCAGCGACGGCCGAGGATAGAGCGCCTGGCCGCGAAAGACGCGGAGTACGCCAATGAACATGTTGCCCTCAAGCTCTTCCAGTTCGTAGGGGTAGTGAATGCGGCGCAGGGCGGAGTAGAGAAAAAGCAGAATGACGAAGGCGGAAGTGAAGGCGACGGCGAAGCGCAGATAACGCATAGCGTGAACGGCTTTGCTATGCGCGAACGGGATACCGGAGATGGGTTCTTCCTGTAGAGTGCGAGCCTTCATCTATTGTCCTTACGACAAGCCAAGATTTTCACAAAACCGGGCAGGC
>JARLFX010000328.1 GCA_031296355.1 Acidobacteriaceae bacterium | reverse complement strand
TCACTGCGTTCCATGGATTCGGTGCGCTATGAAATCAATCCTTCTCGTAGACGATGAAGCGCTCATCTGTGCTGAGTTCAAACGGACTCTTGAGGGCTTCGGATTCCAGGTATCGACAGCTCATACCCTGGAGACTGCTCTGCGTTCAACTCGTAAAACGCAATTCGACGCGATCCTGCTCGAATTCAATCTCCGCTCGGAACGCAGAGCCCATCCAACGACTGGAAATGGCGTCAAACTGGTTCGTCAGCTTCGCGCGAAGGATGTTGCTGTTCCCATCCTGATGTTCACGGCCATGACCGGAGAACCGTACGAATCAGCTTCCATCGAAGCGGGCGCCGACGAATTCATTCCAAAGACCGCCGGAATTTCTTCCCTTGTTTCTCGCGTTGGCGCACATATTCGCAGGCACGAACGCGATTTGAGAAAAGCTTCAGCGGGGACCGGTAGTCGCAGTGTCTCCAGATCTCCGGAATCGACGCGTACGCGGCGCGCTGTTAAAGCCTCTGAATAGCGCTCTTCATTCAAAGAGCCGTCCAGCAAAAACACTCCGAGCAAAAGCCCACCATGCTCATGCGATGGCACGGACTCCCGCCGCCATCAAGGCGGTGAGTCGGAGGTTTGCTGTGCAAGCGCAGGCGTAAAGCTCGACTCAATTCCAGCAGCCCTCTCCATTCTGCACATTCGATATACCGCACTCGCCAGGGCAGTCGGTAACAATCGCCGTCACAATTGTGCCGCCTCTTCCGTAAGTGAGGTGAACAACCATCCCTTGCGCCCGTTTGAGGAGTCCCACTTGAAATTCTTTCATACCCTTCTGCTACTATTGCTGACTCTAAGTGTATCGATGCGGCTCGATGCTCAATCGACCAACGCAACCATCAGCGGCGTTGTTATCGATTCTGCAGGGAAAGTCATTCCAGACGCGATGATCGAAATACTGAATGAAGCAACCGACGTGCACTATGCCGGCCAAACAAACGGCACCGGCATTTATACAGTCTCGATCCTTCCTCCCGGCCAGTATCGTGTACAGGTCTCGAAAGACGGATTCAAAACAATC
>JARLFX010000043.1 GCA_031296355.1 Acidobacteriaceae bacterium | reverse complement strand
GACGGGTGTGGTCACGATTCTCGGACTGTGTTGAGAACAGTCCCGGAATGGCTTGAGACGAGTCTGCCATTGATTGAATTCGCATTGCAAGGGAAACAGGTTCGCAGGATGCGACATTCTTTTCGAACTCAGCTGCGATCTTACGAGGAGGGTCCCAGAGTGGTAAATGCGGGATATGCGGTGCCAACTTCACGGACTATGGCGACATCGTGCCGGACCATATCAGCCCACGGGGAATGGGAGGGCATGGAGAGACGATTACCCGGAGAATGTTCAAGACGTTCACTGGTGGTGCAACGGAGAAAATGGATCCAGGCGAAACCGAATCTCGATTCTGTGATGTGCCTTAGTGCAGTAAAACCTCGAAGTCATATTAGAACGGCTGCACAGTTCCCAGGTTGTGGCCAGTCAAACTGCGGAATCGGCTAGTGTGAAGATCATCAAATTGGAATAGTAAAGTTCATTTTCGAATACTCTTCCCTAACGTGAGCTACGCTTTTTGACTTTCAGAGAAGCCTTTACCGACGTTGCTTGTGTAATTTCCTTTTCAAGTATGTCCACGAATGTTCGCAGTTCTATGCCTATCGCCTGACAGTAGTCCCGTAGTTCAATGACGTCGATCCTGCGCTCGCCTCTTTCACATTTGCTCACCACACTTTGGTCGCGTTTCAAGAATTCGGCTACGTCAGTCTGCGTTCGTCCTGAATTTTCACGGGAACGCCGAAGCGTCGCGAGAAATATCGCGTATTCTTCGCCGAAGTTTGATTTCACTCGGGGCATGAGCGTTGGCTGTCGCTCAAGTTAATAGGCGAAGTACGAATAGTACAAAATCGACTATTCCATTTGGAGGACAAACGCTGCCGCACCAAAAGTGCCGGATCAGCATTGATGGCGGCTGGTTATTGCAAATTATGCGATAATCGACTATTTTGAGATTATCGTTAGGTCGCTCACTTCTCCATTTCGCAATACCAGACCGCGAGGATGCATGAGCTCCGAAGCAGCCTATTTCCCGGACGCGCTCGCAAGCACTTCTGAAGTGCGTGAGGCGCTTGGCCGTCCGCTGGAAACCCCAGCCCTGCTCGCCGGAGAGGTATCGGAACGTCCGCATTCGGCCGCCATCAGCATTTCCGAAACCTCCGACGAATCTCTCCTGGAGCAGGTTCGGGATGGGGCCAAAGACGCGCTCGCTCTGCTTTTCCGCCGCTATGCTGGTGCCGTGCGTAATGTCGCCTACCGGATTCTGAGGAACGAGGCGGAGGCGGACGATCTGGTGCAGGAAGTCTTTCTGTTCATCTTCCGCAAAGCCGCTCTTTTCGATAGCGCCCAATCGGCAGCGGCTTCGTGGATCATCCATGTGGCCTACCATCGGGCTTTCGACCGGCGCCGTTACCTGAATACGCGCCATTTTTATACGACTCAGGAACTGGACGACACGTCCCTGCGCCAGGCCAACAAAAAGGAGGAGATCCCGTTCCATTCGCAGTCGATGGAGGGTATCCTTGGAAAGCAGTTGATGGCGCGTTTCCATGCCAGGCTCACCCCGGAGCAGCGAGAGACCATCCAGCTTTACTTCTTTGAGGGGTATGCTCTCAAGGAGATTGCCGAAGTCACGGGGCGGTCCCTCGTCAACGTCAGAAGCCATTACTATCGCGGGCTGGAGCGGATGAAGAAATACGTTCTGCCCGAAAAATTGCGGTCAAAGTGAGTAAGACACCACAAAACGGCTCTGCACAGGGAGCTTGGACGCTGCCGCTCGATCCTCATCATGAGTTCGAGTCGCTCTGCGCGCTCTCGACGACAGGCGAATTGACCGCGGAGGAATGGGCGCGGCTCACCGAACACCTGACCCACTGCGACGCCTGCCGAGAAGCCAAGCGCCAATATGAGCAAGTGATCTCGACGACAATGCCTGCCCTCGCTGTGGAGTCCGCCGCGGAACGCGAGGATGAGAGCGCGCCTAGTTCATGGTCGCTCGAAGAGGCTGAAGCCCGGCTGATGGAATCGCTTCGGGACGAACCGGTACCGGTACGCGTATCTTCTGTCTCTTCCTCGTCAAGGTTCATTTCACGCTGGAAACCCGCGCGCCGCTACGCCATGGCAGCATCCATTCTGTTGGCTTGCGGCTTCGCCGGCTATCGAATCGGCATTCAGCGGGAACGTGGTTCAGTAGCGATCCATGTGCCAGCGACTTCGTTGGCGCCAAGCAACCCGGCGCGCATGAATCCTTCCGCAATCACCACTGTTCCCTCACCCGCAAAGAAGATCCCCCTGGACGACGGCCAAGGAGGGGCGTCACGAGACCAGGCTCGGATGAACGAAGTGGAGCTGGCCAAGCTGAAAGGGCAACTCGCCCAACTGGAAGACGACCTGACGAAGCGGAGTGCGGATCTTGATCGCAGTATCGAGGCGCGGGCGGATCTGGACCGGCAGTTGGCCCTGGCACAGGCCAATCAAGAGAGCCTGCAAGCAAAGCTTGGCCAGGTTGGCGAACAAACTCCCCAGGAAACTCCACCTTCGCTAGAACTCAAGACGCAAGTCAGGGACCTCACCGCAGCGCTCGCGGATAAGGAGAGGGAGATTGGCGAAGAACGGGAGTTGCTGCAGCACGACCGCGACATCCGGAATCTGATTGGTGCCCGCAATCTCTACATCGCCGAGATCTACGATGTCGCGAAGTCCGGAGACACGCAGAAGCCCTTTGGTCGTGTCTTCTACACGAAAGACAAATCGCTCATCTTCTACGGCTACGATCTCGACCAGCAGCGGGGCGTCCGGAAAGCCAGCACATTTCAGGCGTGGGGAAGCCACGGAGCCGACAGGCAGCACGCTGTCAGCCTGGGCCTCCTCTATCAGGACGATGCCAACCAGAAGCGCTGGGTGCTGAAGTTTAAGGATGCAAAGACGATTGCAAAGATCGACGCTGTGTTCGTCACGGTCGAGCCAGACGGCGGGAGCGCGAAGCCAACCACCAAGCCGCTGCTCTTCACTTACCTCCGTCTCGACCCCAACCACCCCTAGCAACGCAGTTCACTGCGTTCCATGGATTCGGTGCGCTATGAAATCAATCCTTCTCGTAGACGATGAAGCGCTCATCTGTGCTGAGTTCAAACGGACTCTTGAGGGCTTCGG
>JARLFX010000327.1 GCA_031296355.1 Acidobacteriaceae bacterium | reverse complement strand
CTCTTCCGCCAGGATCTTCTGGATCATCTCCCTGTACTTGCCCGCGCGTTCCAGCGAACGCACCAGGTGCGCATGCCCCGCCTGCGAATTGCTGAAGAAGTTGATGAACCCGGCCACATAGTCGTTGATCACCAGCGGAAAATCCGACTTCGTCACCGCCAGTTCCGCATTCAACTTCTGGGTCAGCTCCGGATTGGCTGAGAACGTCAGGTTCCCCGCCTCTTCCAACGGCGACGCTTCCACCTTGGGCGAGAATCCATTGCCCTGCTTCAGCGCATCCATCTCCAGCGCGTTCACCGCATCCACAATGTGGTCAAACTCATCCGCCAGCTGCGGATCGCCCTTCAGGTCGTAACCACTGGTCAGCAGCTTGTCGACGGCAAAATCAAAATCCTGCCGCGCCGCATCCAGCCGCCCCGCGCGATAGTTCTCCACGCCGCTGCGGTAGCTCCGCTCCACCTGGTCGATCAGCCGCTGGTTCCGCTGCGCCGTCACCGCCTGCGCATTGAAGGCAATCGCCGATGGAGCCGCCGCCGGAGTGGCCAGCGTTGGCGCCTGCGCCTGGGCTGGCGGCTGGACCGTCTGCTCCGATGGGCAGCCCGTCAGCAGCAGCATCATCGGAATCGCCGCGCACGCTGCCCATAGGGCCAGCCCCCGGCGGGCATTTTTCTGCGGAATGTATGGGCGGCTCGTCACGTAACGCTCTTGTCATTGTATGACGGTTCAGAGCCTCCGCGGCGAGCCACCCCCTTCCCCCTGCGATCACTTCCCGGCGCGTCTCCCGATTGCATCAAGATCGGCAAGTATTTCGCCAGAAAGCTCCAGCGTCGCAGCCTTCATGTTCTCGCGAAGATGCTCAACCGACGATGTGCCCGGGATCAGCAGCATATTCGGGGACCGGTGCAGCAGCCATGCCAGCGCAACCTGCATGGGAGTAGCCTCCAGCTTTGCTGCAACTTCATTCAGCTCCGACGCCTGCAGCGGCGAGAACCCTCCCAACGGAAAGAACGGCACATAGGCAATGCCCTGCTCCGCAAGGCTATCGACGAAGCCATCATCCGTCCGCTGTGCCACATTGTAGAAATTCTGCACGCACACAATCTCCGTAACCGCCTGCGCCTCCGCCACCTGTTTCGCTGTGACATTGCTCAGGCCAAGATGACGGATCAGCCCCTGCTGCTTCAGTTCCGCAAGCGCCGTCAACGGCTCTTCAAAGGGTTCGTCGTCCGGCGCGGCAAAGCCTCCAATGCGAAGGTTGACCACATCGAGCGCATCCAACCCAAGATTCCGCAGGTTATCGTGCACCGCGTCGATAATCTCCTGGCGCGAGCGCGCATGCGGCCATGAGCCGTCGCTTCCGCGGCGATTGCCCACTTTGGTCACGATCACGAGATCGTCCGGGTAAGGATGGAGCGCCTGCTTGATGATCTGATTTGTCACATGCGGGCCGTAGAAGTCGCTGGTATCGATGTGGTTCACGCCAGCCGCAACGGCCTCGCGCAGAACAGCGATCGCACCAGGAACATCGCGCGGTGGTCCCCATACAAGTTTGTCTCCCTCCCGCCCGGCAAGCTGCATCGCGCCATAGCCCATGCGGTTTACGGTCAACGTGGTGCCGAGCAGCGTAAAGCTGCCTCCAGGCTTCATCTCTTTGGTCATGCGTTTCTCCTCTGGTCTGTTCGTCGCTTGTATTTGCGCTTACATGTGATTAGATGAAGAAAGCTTCAGGTTAGGAGTTCGCATTTGCCCCAGCCTCCACAAGCACTCTTAGAACCCCGCAAATCGCCCGTGCAAGCCCGTTCAGCCGCTAGCGTAGAGGCGATTCTCGAGGCCACCGTTCAGGTTTTGCTCAGTGTCGGCAAAGACCGTCTGACCACCACCAGAGTCGCTCTGCGCGCCGGCGTCTCCGTCGGAACCCTTTACCAGTACTTCCCCAACAAGAGCGCTCTGCTGCAAGCCGCCTTGAAACGTCACCTCACCGACGTGTCTGAAGCCATCGAACGCATCTGCCGCGAGCAGGAGGGCCAGAAGCTCCAGCCCATGGTAGCCGCTCTCATCACCGCATTCCTTCGTACCAAGATGAAGAATGTGAAGACGAGCGTAGCGCTCTACGCCGTAAGTTCCGACCTGGACGCCATGAAGATCGTGCATCAGATCGGAAACCGCTCCAATAAAGCAATCGTCCAGATGTTAACGACCTCGCCCGAGCCACTCACCACCGACCCGCAACTCGTGGCTTTCATGCTCCAGGGCGCAATGGTCGGCGTCAGCCGCAGGCTGCTGGAGTCTCCTGCCCCTGAAAAACGTCTCGACGCGGTACGCCAGGAACTGATCTCTATGGCGTGTACCTACCTGATTGCTTGTTCGTCACATTGAATTCCATGCTGTCCAAATGCACTGCGAGCAATTTGGTGCTCATCCCCTATCCACTAGTAGCTCTTGTGCACGACCTCGAACGAATAGCCGTCCGGATCAAACACATCCGCAGCGTAGTATCCGGGATAGTATTCCAGTCGTACTCGCGGTGAAATATTGTCCCTGGCGCCGGCGGCGATTGCTGCCTCGTAGAATTCATCGACCTTGCCATTGCTTTCAGCCTTGAATCCCCAGTGAATAGCCCCTGGATCAGGCTTGCCTTGTTGGAGCCAGAAGAACGCTTGCTTGCCATCGCCCAATCCCCACTGGTCAGGCTGGCCGTCTTTACCCTTGTAGGGCAGGAAGAATTTGATATTCAGCGGCTTCAAGGCCGCCTCATAGAACGCCAGGGAACGCTCCACATCGCTGACTGTCAGAATGATGAAACCAAGCATTGTCCTCTCCTTCAGATCACCAGTGCTTCCACGGCCTTTTCGCCGTTGGGTACAGCATAAATCGCAAGCGACGGCATGTTCATGCCCTCTGCCCTTACGGTCTGCACATCATCGATTCCAATGAAGCCGAGAATCTGACGGAGATAAGGCTCCACCGTGTCCCATGCCTTCCATGGGCCTTCACTAAAGGCTCCGCCGGATGCAAGCACCAGAATTGCCTTCTTCCCTTTTGCCAACCCCTCTACTCCCGCGCCGGCATAGTTGAACGTCTTGCCTGCGCGCACAACATGATCAATCCACGCCTTCAACGAAGAGGGGATGCCGAAATTCCACATAGGACTGGCAATCACTACCAGGTCCGACGACAGAAGCTCTTCTGTGAGTTGATTCGATAGATGCACCGCAGCCTTCAGCGATTCTGCTTCCACCGGGTCACGTGTCGTCATCGCCTTCAGTGTCGGCTCATCCAGGTGGGGAAGTTTGTCCTGCACAAGGTCGCGTTCGATGACTCTGGCCTCTGGATATTGAGCCTCAAGCCGCTCTCTCACCTTGTGGGCTAATCTGCGGCTCGCGGACTCAGCACCACGAGGGCTTGCTTCGATAATCAGAATTTGCTTCATGGGACTCCCTTCTTGACTTCATACTTACCTTTTGTGCGTTGATTCTATTTCGAGAGTTTGTTATGAACAATAAGGCACTTTGAGATTCGTAGCGCACATGGGAGTAAGCATGAAAAAGAACAGTAAGAAGCCTCTGGATTCTGCATATGTCTGCGGCCATGAAGACCCCGCTGCGGTTCGTGAGCTGCTGACCAAAGTCGGCGATAAGTGGAGCATCTTTTTGATCCTCACCCTGGCGAAACTGCCGGGTAAGCGTGCGCGATTTTCCGAACTCGAACGAGCGATCCCTGGCGTCTCGCAAAGAATGCTGACATTGACGCTGCGCACTCTGGAAAGAGATGGTCTGCTCACAAGAGAGCAGTTTCCCGAGGTGCCTCTGCGGGTGGAGTACGAGCTGACCCCACTGGGCCGAAGCCTGCTTCTCCCCATGCAGGGTCTGGTGGATTGGGTTACAGAGCATTGGCAACAGGTGAAAGCCGCACGCATCGAATTCGATGTACGCTGAACCATGGTGCTCCGTTCAGTGGGCCCCTGTCCCCGCATCCCTGCCCCCGAACTCCTTCCCCCGCCGCCACATCCCCTCGCCCCCGCAAAAATGTAAAATCAAAGGGAAGCTCTCACGCAAAGGTTCCCCTCCGCATCTATGGATCCAAGTCTCATTCGCAACTTCGCGATCATCGCGCACATTGACCACGGCAAGTCCACCCTCTCTGACCGCCTGCTGGAGATGACGGGCTCGCTCACCCATCGCGAGATGCAGGCGCAGGTGCTCGATGCCATGGACCTCGAACGCGAACGCGGCATCACCATCAAGGCCCACACTGTCCGCATGATGTACAAGGCGCACGACGGCATCACCTACCAGCTCAATCTCATTGACACCCCCGGCCACGTCGACTTCAGCTACGAAGTCTCGCGCTCCCTCGCCTCCTGCGAAGGCGCCCTCCTCGTCGTCGATGCCTCGCAGGGCGTGGAAGCGCAGACCCTCGCCAACGCCTACCTCGCCATCGCCGGCGGCCTGGAGATCATTCCCGTCATCAACAAGATCGATCTGCCCAGCGCAGACATCGAGCGCACCAAGCAGATGATCGAGAAGTCCGTCGGCCTGCCCGCCGACGATGCCGTCGCCGTCAGCGCCAAGACCGGCCAGAACGTCGAGCAGATTCTCGAAGCTGTTGTCACCCTTCTCCCCCCGCCGCAGGGCCACGCCGACGCGCCCTTGCAGGCCCTCATCTTCGACTCCTGGTTCGACCCCTACAAAGGCGTCATCGTCCTCGCCCGCGTCATCAACGGACGTATGCGCAAGGGCATGAAGATCATGAGTATGGCGAACGGCAAGACCTTCGACATCGAGTCCATGGGCGTGATGACGCCCAAGCCCGTCGAGATCACCGAGCTCTCCGCTGGCGAAGTCGGCTTCTTCGTCGCCACCATCAAGAACGTCGCCGATACCAAGGTCGGCGACACTATCACCGACGCCGAGCGCCCCTGCGCCGAAGCCCTCCCCGGCTTTGAAGACCTCAAGAGCATGGTCTTCGCCGGTCTCTACACCGTCGATTCACACGAGCACGCCATGCTGCGCGACGCCCTCGAAAAGCTCCGCCTCAACGACGCCAGCTTCAACTTCGAGCCCGAAAGTTCCGCCGCCCTCGGCTTCGGCTTCCGCTGCGGCTTCCTCGGCCTGCTCCATCTTGAGATCATCCAGGAGCGCCTGGAGCGCGAGTACAACCTTGACCTCATCACCACCGCCCCTGGAGTGCGCTACCGCATCACGCTTACGGACGGCTCCGTCGTCGAAGTCGACAATCCCTCGCGCTGGCCCAATCCCACCGAGATTGAAACCATCGAAGAGCCCGTCATCGTTGCCAAGATTCTCACCAACGAAGAGTACGTCGGCGGCATCCTGAAACTCGTCGAAGACAAGCGCGGCCGCCAGCAGAACTTCGAATACGTCTCCGAGACGCGCGTCATGCTCACCTACGAGCTGCCGCTCAACGAGATCGTGCTCGACTTCTATGACCGCCTCAAGTCCGTCTCCCGCGGCTACGCTTCACTCGATTACCACCTCGCCGGCACCTGGGTCTCCCCCATGGTGAAGATGGATATCCTCATCGGCGGCGATCCCGTCGACGCACTCTCCGTCATCGTGCATCGCGATGCCGCCTACGAACGCGGCAAATTGCTCGTCTCAAAAATGCGCGAACTCATCCCGCGCCAGATGTTCGAGGTCGCCATTCAGGCCGCCATCGGCGCCAAGGTCATCGCGCGCGAAACCGTCACCGCCATCCGTAAAAACGTCATCGCTAAATGCTACGGCGGCGACATCAGCCGCAAGCGCAAGCTGCTCGACAAGCAAAAAGAGGGCAAGAAGCGGATGAAGCGCATCGGCAAAGTCGACATCCCGCAGGAAGCCTTCCTCGCCGTCCTCAAGATTGGCGAAGAGTAAATAGCGAGCAATTTGGCTCACCAAAATATCACACGCCAACACTCATGGCTAGATTCTTGTAACCTGCCATTCATCGAAATCTGTGGAAAGCTCTAAAACTGCACATTTCCTGCATCACTCGCCGGGAAAATGCCCCGCCATCTCCACTTCTCATGTAACCCCTTTTGAATCCTGAGCTTCAAAAACCCTGAAAACCCCTGAAATACTGCATTTTGTGATGCCCTTCACAAAATGCTCCACCCCCCGTCCCCGCAATCCACAGAATTTTCCACAGATGCCCCCCCCGTATGTCCGCAGAATAAAAGCAAAAAGGGAGACCCGCATGGGTCTCCCTTGTCTTGCCTGAAACGGTTGTGGAATTACTTGCCGGTGGTTGCTGCCGGCTTCGGTGTCGTTGCTGGCCTCGGTGCCGTGTGCGTTGCCGGAGCTGCGCTGCGGTGCGGCGTCGGTGAGGCCGGCGGCGGTGCAGCAACGCCAGACTGCGTGTTGTACGCCTCGATCACGGCGCGGGTTACGTCCTGTCCGTCCGCTGCCCACATGATCATCGGCAGCTGGCCCTGGGCCTGCGTCTCGTTCAGCAGCAGCGTGAACCCGTGGTCCGCGGCATACTTCTGCGCCACCGGATACAGCTTCACAGCCAGCTTGTTGAACGCATCGCCGAGGTCGCCGTTATAGTTCGTCTCGGCGTTCTCGCCCTCGTGCTGCAGGTCCTTGGTCTTGGTCTCCAGCGTGCGCGCCGTGCTTGCCTTTTCGTCGTCAGACAGCTTGCCGCCGTCGAGCTGCTTCTTCAGCGACTCAACTTCGTTGTTCAGTGTCTCGATCTTGGCCTTTACGGGCTCGTACTTGCGCTGGATCTCTGCCGTCTTTGCCTGTCCCTCGTTGGTGGCGAAAACCGCCTCCTGGAACGCGATCAGCGCGACCTTGGCAGGTGTGGCAACCGGTGCCGGTGGTGCCGGTGCGGGTGCGGGCGAAACAGACGTGGGCGCGGTTTGGGCAAATGCCGATACGCTAAGCGCAAGGGCGAGCGTGCTGAGTGTGGAGAGAGTGCGATTCATTCGGCTTTGAAACTCCTTAGTGGTGTTGCGATTCTTTCTATTCTTGCGAATTCTTTCGGTCCCCTGCCCATACGCGCGCAGGATCAAATCTTCTGTTCCTCTGCCGCACACCTGTCCATGTGCCGAAGCTCTGTGTACGGTGGTTTCCGGACCGCCGCAACACCTGCTTGACCCTTTTGTTCCGCCTGTCTGCGGAGTGAGAATCGAGCGAGAGGGTGGGTTCTAAAACTGTTGAAATTATAGGTTCGCAGCCGTGGGCGGGTCAAACCACTCCCCGGCTGCAAATCATCGCAATCGCCCATGTTGGCGCGGTTAGAGCCGTCCTAGAACGTCGTGCTCACAGTCAGCCGAAACGTCTTACGTGGCTCCCGAAGCTGGTACTGTGCGCCATAAAGTTGCAGCGCGTACTGGTAACTGTAAGCGCCTGCGCCGGTAAGCGCGCATGGTGCAGCCGCCGTCGGCTTGCAGTTCGGATCGCTCCGCGGGAACAGGTTCTGGAAGTCTGAATTGTTCAGCGCCAGCTGCTGCGGTATCTGCTCAAACAGCCGCAGCGGGTTGTAGGCATAGTAGAGCCGGAACGGCGCGTTCACAATCGGCAGAATCACCTGCAACTCCGCGCCGGTCGACATACGCGGCACCCAGTTCGTTCCGCTCACTGCCGTCAGGTAGGGCTTGTCCGGATGGTAGAACGACGGTATCTGTTGACCCGGTATACCTCCCGTGCAACCGCCGCCCGCGCCGGGGGAGTTGTCGTAAACCGGGCAGCCATACAACCCGCTGGTCACGGCGTCGCTTCCCAGCACGCTCTCGCGCAACTGAGAATGCCGCAGGTCAACATCCAGGCCAAAGTCGTTGAAGAATGCGAACGTCACCGGCCCCGCGATCGGAATGCGGTATTCGATGTTCGTCGTCAGGCTGGTATCGCCGCCGATTGGCACAATGCGGAAGACTGGCAGCGGAATCTCAATCGGCCCCAGTGATGGGTTGCCGCTATCGCGTGGAACCGTCGAGCCATCCGGGTTCGTCAGCGGGAACAGAATCTTGTTCGGGATCCAGATGTACGGCGATGCCGAGCGCACGTCAAAGCCGCGCAGTTCGCCTTCGCCGCCGGAGTACAGCCGGTTCATCGGCGGCGTTACCTGCCCGCCAAAGCCCGCGGCATGCGCGAACTGGATGCGGTAGCCCAGCACGTTCCGTCCCTCGCGATTGATGCGCAGGCCCTTCATCGGGAAGAACTGCCGGTAGCTCATCACCGGGCTGTAGTACTTCACATTGCCGCCCGCGCCAGCCACCTGCATCGCGATGCTGAGTTCCTTGCCGTCACGCGGACGCGACGGGTTGCCGATGCTGGAGTAGCTGAAGCTCGGCGTAATCACGCTCGTGATAATGCCGTTCAGCGCATTCTGTCCCGCGATCGTCTGCGAACGGAACGCCAGCGTCTGGAAGACGTTGCGCGTCGTGTCGTTGAACGTGGTCACGGTCGCGCGCGATAGCTGGTACGAAATACCAACACGCTTCAGTGAGCGCCGCAGCGGATAGCTGGTAGATACGCTCAGGCCCGTCGTCGACTGGTTATAGTTCGTGATCAGCGAATTCTGCGCTGCGCTCAGCGCCGTGCCGCTGTTGTTGTTGATCCCGTAGCTCTTCGCCGGGTTGTAATCGTACTTGCTGGTAAACACCTGCACGCCCAGCGAAAGCGGCCGGTTGCGGAAGTACGGTTCGGTAAAGCCGAAGCTCAAATTACGCGAGAGGTCGCCAACGTTGGCCTGCACCGAAAGCGTTTCGCCCAGGCCCAGGAAGTTGTTGGTCTCGTAGTTCAGCCCGATGAACGTACCCGACAGGCCGCTGATGCCGCCGTTCAGTCCGATGGAGTTCTTGCCCTTCTCCTTCAACTTCAGCAGCAGGTCCACACTGCCTTCCTGCTCGTTCTGCCGCGTCTCGGAATCTTCTTCCGCCTTCAGCGTCTCGAAGTAGTTCAGCTGGTTCAGCCGGAGAATGCTCATCTCCCACAGCCGGTTGTTGTAGACCTGACCCTCTTCCAGCAACAGTTCGCGGCGGATCACCTTGTCGCGCGTAACCGTGTTGCCTGAGAACTCAATGCGCGAAACGTAGTATGGCTTGCCCTCGGTGACGTCGATATCCAGATACACCAGGTGCTTCGCCTCATCCACGCGTGGCGTCGGGTTGGCCACAAAGTTGATGTAGCCCAGCTCGCCATAGGCCTTGCGCAACTGCTCCAGCCCCTTGCCGAACATCGTCGCGTTGAACCACTCGCCGTCCTTCTGCGCAAACTGCGCGCGCAGGATGCGCGTATTCGTCACTGCCTTGTTCCCCGTAAAGGTGATGCCGCCCAGGCGGTAACGTCCGCCCTCTTCAACCGGCATCAGAATGTCCACGCGCTTGCCCTTCGAAGGCCGCAGCAGCAGGTCAAGCCCGCCCGCGTCGCGCACATGCGTCTGCGGTTCGCCCACCAGCGCCTTGAAGTACCCGCGGTCGCGGTACGCCTGGCGCACCCGCTCAGAATCTTCATCCAGCTTGGTCGAGTCAAACGTCCGCGCAAACAGGTTCTCCAGCACGATCGAGTGCGGAACCCCGATGGGCTTCAGGTTCTTCATCGAAGCGCGCAGCGTCCGCGGCTTCAGCGAGGTGTTGCCTTCGAATACGATCTTGCCCACCTTCACGGTCGGGCCTTCCTTCACCACAAACAGCACGTTCACTGATGATGGCGGACGCGTCTTGATCTCTGTCTGGATCGTCGCGAACTGGTGGCCGTGCTCGGCCAGCATCTCTTTCAGCACCACTTCTGCGTGCTTGATGCGCGTGGGATCATACTGGCTCTCCACCGAGAGGCCGACCTTTGTCTTCTTGAACCGCTCCAGCACGTCAGACTGCGTGACGGCGTTCAGCCCCTTGTAGTCGATCGCCGCAATGGTGGGCTTCTCGCGCACGTAGATCACGAGCTGCACGCACTTGTCCGTGTCCTCGCGCTCCATGCGAATGTCTTCAAAGTAGCCGGTGTTCCAGAGCGAGTTGAAATCGCGCTCCACAACCGTTGGATCGTACAGATCGCCCTGGCGCGAGAACAGACGGGCCAGCACGGACTCCTTCGGAATCCTGCGGTTGCCGATCACCTGCGGCTGGCACAACACCTGGGTACTGCTCTGCGCTTGCGCAGCGGGCGCAAGACAGGCGCCTAGCAGGGCAGCAATGCCCAACGGGCGCAGCGCACGCAACAGCTTGTGGGGAAGAGAACTACGGAAGCTGCTAAGACGGCCCTGGCGCGTGCGCATGTGCTTGGTCTGATGGGTCAGGGGGCTTTCACCCTCTTGGCTAACGGTAAGAATACGCACACCCTCACTGCAAAAATCAGGCTCCTTCGGAACCCTCTTGGGAAAGTTCAATTATAGGTGAGTTGGAAGCAACTACCCAACTCGGCGGAGATGGCGTATATGGTGCATGCACCGTATTTAGTGCATATCGTCATCCTGCTTTTCGTGCCTCCACCAGCGTGGAGTAGAACGTTGGCCCTCCGGCAAGGTCATTCAGTCGCTCAGAAGTCAGCGCATTCACTCCCTTACCGTCCGTTGTCAGCTTACTCCAACCCAGCGATGCTGCCACTACCCCCGGCCTCACCGATCCGTTCACCCGCGCACAAAGCTGAATGTTACCGCGGTCATTCCACACATCCACCATCTCGCCGTCTCGGATTCCCCGCGCCTCGGCATCCTCTGCGTGCATCTCCAGCACGCCTCGCGTCCGACGCTCCATCGCCTGGTGCGTCGGAATATTGGCGAACGTCGAGTTCATCCAGTTGTCTGCCTTCCGCGCCAGCAGCTCCAACGGAAATTTTTCTTTCCCCGCCCCGAATCTTGACTCCACCGGCGCCCGGAAGACCGGCAAAGCATCCAGCCCGGCCTCCGCCATCGCCTGCGAATAAAACTCCCCCCTCCCACTCGGCGTACGAAACCAGCTCGCCTCGCTGAACGGCAGCGCATCCTTCGCTGCAATGTCGATGCTGTACTCGCGCTCCAGCCGCTCCCGCGTAATGCCCGCGGCATTGCCCTCCAGCGCCGCGTCGATCAGCTCATCCGCCGTATCCCGGAAGCACGCCTCCGTGAACCCCATGCGCTGCGCCATCTGCCCAAACACCCACCAGTTCGGCTGCGATTCGCCCAGCGGCGCTATCGCCGGCTGCGAAAGCTGCATGAAGTAGTGCCCATATGCGCCCTGCACGTCCTTCACTTCCAGAAAACTCGGCGCCGGCAGCAGAATATCCGCGTAGTCCGCCGTGTCCGTCAAAAACTGCTCATGCACCACGGTGAACAGGTCCTCGCGCTGCAATCCCCGCACCACCGCCGTCTGGTTCGGCGAAACCGCCGCCGGATTGCAGTTGTACACAAACAGCGCCTTCACCGGCGGCCCATCGCCCGCGCGCGTCCCCAGCTCAGTCAGCGACTCCCCCAGCAGCGACATATTCACCACCCGCGCCTCGCGCCCCAGAGGACTAGCCAGCATCAGCTCCGGCATCTGCAGCGCCTTCGAGTTGAACGGAAACGCCCCGCTGGTTGACAGCACCACCCCGCCGCCGCGATGCATCCACGCGCCCGTCAGCAGCGGCAGCATCGCCACCGCCCGCGCCGCCGCGCCGCCGTTCTCCTGCCGTTGAATGCCGTAGTTCATCCGTATCGCCGCCGGCTTCGTCGCGGCATACATCCGCGCCAGCCGCTCGATATCCTCCGCCGCCACGCCCGTCGCTGCCGCCGCCATCTCCGGCGAATACCCCTGCATGTGCTCGCGCAGCTGCTCGATCCCCAGCGTATTCGCGGCGATATATTCCTTGTTCTCCAGCCCCTCGCGCAGGATCACATGCATCATCGCCAGCGCCAGCGCCGCATCCGTCCCCGGATTAATCGCAATATGCCAATCCGCCAGCGCCGCGGTCCGCGTCTTGTACGGATCGATCACCACCAGCTTCGCGCCCTTGCGCCGCGCCTCTTCAATAAACGGCCACAGATGCACATTGTTTCCGTGAATATTTGCGCCCCACGCGATAATCAGCCGCGCCTGCGCAAAATCCTGCGGCGCCGGCCCCATCCGCACGCCATACACCGCGAGAAACGCCGCCCCGCCCGTGCTTGAGCAGATCGTCCTGTCCAGCTGCGAAGCCCCCAGCCGGTGAAAGAACCGCCGGTCCATCGACCCATATCCCAGCTGCCCGATCGTCCCCGCATACGAGTACGGCAGAATGCTCTCCGGCCCAAACTCATCACTAATCTTTTGAAATTTCCCCGCGATCTCGCCCAGCGCCTCATCCCACGACACGCGCTCGAACACCGCATCCAGCTCGCTCTGCTGCACCGGCCCCTTGGCCACGCCCCTGCGCCGCCGCATCGGGTACAGCAGCCGGTCCGGCGAATACACCCGGTCCAGGTACTTCGCCACCTTGCCGCAAAGAAATCCCCGCGTCACCGGATGGCTGCCGTCGCCCTGCACCCGCGTCGCGCGCCCCGTCAACTCATCCACCGTCACCAGCACGGCGCAAGAGTCCGGGCAATCATGCGAACACACGGCATGTACAGTACGCGTCGCCATAGCTCCTATTCTATCCGGCAGGTGCGGCAACAAGAACCTCAGCACGGAAGAGGCGGTAACAACGGATAAAGGCGGATTATGCCCTGGGTGGGCACATCCGCCTTCATGTCTTGATCCGCTTTAATCCGTCTCTTCCGTCCAATCCGTGCTGAACGTTTTACACCGTCATCACTTCTTTTTCCTTCACCTTGAACATCTCTTCGATCCGTTTGATCTCGATATCCGTGAGCTGCTGCACCTCGTCGATAGCGCGCTTCTCCTCATCGGCAGACACCAGCTTGTCCTTCACGGCCTTCTTGATGCTGTCATTCCCATCGCGCCGAATATTGCGGATCGCCGTGCGATGGTCTTCCAGCACCTTATTCAAATGCTTCACCGTCTCCTTGCGCCGCTCCTCGTTCATCGGCGGCACCGGCAGCCGGATGATCTTGCCGTCGTTCTGCGGATTCAGCCCGATATTCGCCTCGGTAATCGCCTTCTCAATCGCCTTGATCAGCGAAGGATCATAAGGCTGCACCGTGATGAGCTGTCCCTCGGCGGCATTCACCGTCGCCACCTGCGAGAGCGTCATCATGCTGCCGTAAGCGTCCACGCGGACGGGGTCGAGCACATGCACGCTCGCG
>JARLFX010000008.1 GCA_031296355.1 Acidobacteriaceae bacterium | reverse complement strand
GTCAGCGTGGAGACCTCGCTGAAAAAGAACTCTAACAAACGTGCTCCGGGAACCTTTCGGCTCCCTGGCGCCAATGGGGGTAATCAAGGCGCTCCGGGTCCAACTAGAGCACGGGCTCGTCCGCACCATAGAAAAACCGACATCTGTGCCAACAGCGGAATTATATTATCAGAGACCCATAATCCCGCCAGTTTCATCCAAGGCGGGTCGGCCCCAGGGCCGGTGGGGAACTAGAAAGAAAAACTGTCCCAACTTAACGAGGTCTTATGGGTCAGCCTCTGGGTCGCAAACCTGTTGAACCGTTGGAGGAGAATGCGTTGCGCGAATTCGGCGTCACGCCGTGTAGCTTTCTACTAACGAGTGACGGTTTTAATGATACATGACGGTCAAAGAGAAAAAAAGGCCGCAGACCTTTGCGCTCTTACCAATTTCCTTTGCGCGGCGACGAAAAAGACATGCGGCGCCGCGACGGCAGGCTGGGTGCCACTCATGTCGGCTACCTTTCGTTTTTCGGGGGCGCGGCATGGCGAATCCCGGTTCGCCATGCGCCTGGCGCAAGGCCAAAACGGCGGCGAAAGCCGGTGCTAAAATTGTCTGGATGCGTATAGCCGAGAACGCCTGCCACTTTTTTGACAGGCATTCCCCGCCGCAAAAGCTCGGCGGCGTGGCGGAAGCGGGCGTCCTCCAGCCACTCCAGGATCGTCATGCCGTATTCCTGCTTGAAGGCCTCGTTGAGCCGGCGTGGCGTGGTGCCCACCTGGGTGGCCAACGCAATCATATCCACCGGCGACAACGGGCTGGTCTCCAGAACTTCACGGACCTCCAGAAGGCGGCGGCGTTCGACCCCGAGAACCCGCTCCATCCGCATGTCTTCGTCCTCGAAAGCCAGGCAGATTTCGGCAAGAATTTCCAACAGCTTGCTTTGAAGGAAAAAATGCCGAGCGGCGCCGGCCGGTGGGGGGCGGCGGATCTCCAGCGCCGCTCGCTCCATTGCTGCCGTCGAACGGAACTGTTTCACGATCGGTTTTCGCCGCTCGTCCAGAAAACCAGCCAAGGCGGCCGGGGCCGGAGCGTCGCCGAGATATTCGCGCAGCCGGGCGAGGGTCAGGGTGAAGCCAATTCCTTCCAGGGGCACTCGCTCTTCAGGGCAGAAATAGGCGATGCCGCGCTCCAGGGCGACGAGACGCGGCTTTCCCGGCTCGGTTACGCATTCCACGCCGATTTCGGGATAGCAGGCTTGATTGGCGCCTCGCAGGACGTGGCCGAATGTGAACACGGGCTCTCGGTAGGGTAGGATCCATTCCTTGACCCGTCGCGACGGCGACGTGGATCCACGGATGTCGAAAAGGTCGACCCCCACGCCCAATGGATGATGCACACTATTCTGCCGAGCGTTCTGGACGTCATCGACATCTTCGTGGTCGTTCTGATGCTTCCATCGCCATATCAGCCTCTGCATGCACCACCTTTGGCTTTGGTAACCGAAAACCCCTGCGCCCATTAGGATGATTTCTGTGGCATACGCGTTTTTGAGTCTCCGATCGGATTCGGAAATGTTTACATATTTCGCGCCCCCATTACGAATATATTCATTTCAAGAAATTCGCGCTGGCAATCCGGGTCGCCGCCTCTTTCCGACCGAGCGGGGCGTCGGTCGTGGGCAACGGTGGCTATGATCGCACCGATGCTAACCCCAGCATTCTATCCACGCGCGAGCGACCGCCCGACCAAGTGATGCGCAGTGACGATGGTGGCGAGATGGACCTGCAACGTCGCCGCCATGCGCGCCCATATCGGGAAAGAGAACCCGGCCGCCGCGATTCGCGTGGCCGTGCAGATCGTCGTCGCCTGTGATCGACTCGAATATCTGCCCGAACGTGGACGGCCCGGCCTTGTTGCCGGAACCCGCGAGCTTGTTGCCCTGTGGCGGTATGTGATCGTTTACCGCATCACCCTGGCCGCTGTGGAAATCATCAATATCTGGCACGGTGCACAGGATCGATAATTCAGCCTACCCGTAGTCAGGCCGCGAGTGTCAAATAAACGAACAGAAAACCGCGGTAAGCCCCGCTTCCAGTAGCTCCGGAGCTGAATCCTCGATTACGTCCGCAAGACGCGGGTTTTTATACAAGATTATTGTATATCATATTTATGGTTACACCATCCTGTAACAACAGAAAAACGGAAGGAGTCATCGGAACCTGGCATTTAGGTCAAATAGCCGGTTATGGTCTTTCGACCGACGAAGCGACACGGTGGCCCGGGCTTGTCGCACCGTCCGAAAAGCGATCTTTGCGTACGGTGTCGGCGCACACAAAAAGAAACCGCACAGCTTGAGGCTGCGCGGTCCAGGCGATAAGCGAGAAAGAAGAAGGGGAAATTCCCCTTCTTCTGTTTCCGCTGATTAGTTGCTGCCGCTGAAGCTCAGGCCGATGTCGCTGACATCGCCCGACGGATTGAGCAGCAGACCAGTGACCGCCGCCGAGGTCGTGCCGACCAAGACGCGCAGGCTTGACCGCTGACCCGCACTGGTGAACAGGCTGGTGCCGAGAGCCGAGTCGATCTGCGAACCGCTGATCAGCGCCGAGCTGTTGGCCGCCAGAGCCGAAACCAAGGTGCCGCTGAACGGACCCGTGCCCGTCGACGGACGGACGGAGACGAGAACCGGAACCGACGACAACGAACGGTTGGTCACATACAGGTAGCTGGCGTAGCCGCTGCTGCCGCCAACCGCATAATTCACCGTAGCAACGGTGCCGTTGTAGCTGGTGCTGGCGACCGTGCTGGTCGGGCCCGTGAAGGTCACACCGCTGCCGAACGAAACCGTCGAACCCAGGTTGAAGGAACCGGTATCGAGGATCGTGCTGCCCGTGGCCAAGCCATAGACATTGTAGGTGCCCGTGGGGATGGTCGTGGCGGTCGACGGGAACGCCAGCGAAACGCTGTTGCCCGACGGGGTCGCCGTCGTCGCCGAGCTCGGAACCGTGGAGCCCGAAACCGTGGTCGTCGACGGAACCGCGAACACCGTCGAGATGCCGCCCAGCGGACCGGTCAGCGTCAGGGTGCTGCCGCTGGTGTTCGGAGCATAGGTCGCGCCAGTGAGGGTCACGGCGCTACCATTGGTGACCGTCAGGCCGCCCAGGGCAACCAACGGCGTCGTGGTCGAACCGGCGACGAACCGGGTCGCGCCCGACGGGACGTCAACGACCGCGGCCACAGCGGAGCTGTTGGTCACGGACACGGCCGGCGCAAAGGTCACCAGCTGCAAGGTTGCAGCAGGATCGCTACCCGCGGTAGCATAATAGGCCAGCGAAATGGCGCCGCTCGTTCCCGAGATCGACGAGGCATAGTTGCTGATCTGAACACTCGTCAACGACAACGTCGCCGAGCCCGGAACCAAGCTGCCGGAAACCTGGATGCTATACGCGGTGTTGCTGCTGTTCAGGCTGCCGACACCGAACGAGCCGTTCGGAAGAGCGGTAACCGACGGCGCGGCCGCAAACTGGGCGCCACCGCTCAGCGTGAAGGTCAGCGAGTTGCCGGCCGTAACGGTGCCGGTCGGGGTCCAAACGTCGGTGACGCTGGCCGTAGCTGAAATGGTGCCCGTCGTCGAAACCGGCGTACCGACGACGACAGTCGTGCCGGTCAGGGTTCCGGCGTTGGCAGCCTGGGCCCCCAAAACGATCGACGAAACGCCACCCAGCAGCGTCAAGGTCAACGCGCCGAGCGAACGTGAGTTGTTGCTTTGAGCCAAAAACGGCGACATGCTTTCGTTCTCCTTAAGATCGATTAATCGGCGATAGACGGGCGGCTTGTAACACAAACCCTAACCGACTGTCTGCGTTACCGTTGCGTTACCCTTGGGCTTTTCAGCGGAAATGATACACGGCCGTTCTAGACCCAGCAACCACATCCCCGCCATGGTAGCCCCCAATTTCATCCGTTAAGCGTTTTAACTGGTTTGTATCATCTGTCAATCCAAAATATGGCAAAACCGGGCCAGAGGGCTTGGGAACAGGCCGGGCTTTGGCATAAATCCCACACCAAGACCCTTTGTCTTAGAGCGATCATTTACCGAACGCGACAACAGCAATCAAATGGCGCTGATTTTCTCGCACCAAGGCGCTGATTTTCTCCAGACCGCTCTCCCTCACTGCAAACCACGGCGACCACCCCTTCACAACAGCGGTGGATAATGGTCGCAATTGTTACCATTTCAAATCCTTGTTCGGCACAGCGAGGCTGCCGATCCGGTCGCGAAAGACTTTGGTAATACGATCGGCATCGTCGCCATCCTGTATGATATAAGGCGTGATAAATACTAACAATTCCGTCTTCTTATGAGTAATGTCTTGATAGCGGAACAGTGATCCCAGATAAGGAATATCCATCAATCCGGGCACCCCCGTTTCTGAATTGCCAACAGTATTTGAGATCATTCCGCCTAGAAGGACTGTAGAACCGTCCTTCAGTGAAAGCTGCGTCTTGACTTCACGCTTGCTAATTGTCGGGCTGGAAATAGACGACGTCGTTGTCGTTTCCGCTTGGCTGACTTCCTGCGAGATTTCCAGGTCGATCCGGTCCGCGCCCTGCACCACCGGCTTCACCGTGAGGATAACGCCCGTGTTAACATATTGAATGCTTTGAAGAATACTCGTTCCTGTCCCCGAGCTCGTGCCGTTTGAATATTCGCTGGACAGAACCGGGACTTGGGCACCAACCGTGATTTTCGCTTCGGTACCGCTGCGCGCCAGCAGTCGGGGAGTCGACAGAACGCTGGTTGGGTTATGGGTGGTCAGGGCATGGAGGAGTGCTTTTTCAGAGCCATTATTCAGGATCGTCACATTGAGTCCAGAGGTACTGGGAGTCCCGAGGTCGCCCAACGTTGAAGCCTTGGCGGCATACTGGCCGCCGAGCCCCAGCGCCAAAGACCATTCGACCCCAAGCTGGGTCTCATCGTTCAGGCCAACTTCTATTACTGTTGCTTCGATCAAGGCTTCCTTCGGCGTTCGATCCAGATTTTCCAGCAAAGGCCGAACTTCGGCATAATCCTCGGCGGACCCGAGGAAAACCAGGGCATTACGAGCGGAATCAACAATAAAGCGCGATGGTGTGGCGACCGATGCCGCAGACGCGGCAGACGCTGTAGCGGCCGCAGCGGTCGGCGATGCACCCGCCGTCACGGCACCACCCGCGTCGGGTGCTTTTGCCTGAGCCCCGCCGGCTGTTGCGCTTGAGGTGATCCCCGTCAAGACGCCGGACACGATCGCACCGAGACTTTCTGCCGTGGTATTGCGGACATTATAGACGAAGATCCGGCGATTCGGATCGACGTGCGCCGGACGATCCAGATCCCGGGCCCATTGTTCGATCAAGGCCAATACGGAATCGTCAAGAGCAAAGGCAACGACCGCATTGACCGGCGGGACCGCCAGGATGGTGATCGCCGTCGAACTCGCGGGCGCGTTGGCCGTCGTGGTCGGGGTGGCGCTACCAACCTGATAGCCTTGGGCCCGCAGGATTTCTGTCAGCTTGTCCGCCAAGGCCGCGGCTGTCCAGTAGACCGGTTCGATGCGCAAACTGCGCCGCCCGGACATCCGCGGCTGATCCAGGACCTGAAGCATCTCGATCGCGGACCGGACGTCGTCGCCGGTTCCGACAAGAACCACGGCGTTGGTGGTTGGGACCGGGGTCAGGTGGACCCTGTTACCCAGCGTCGCCGTCAGCAAGGTCATCAGGTCGTTAACCGGAACATTTGCGACCTGATAATACTGGAAGATCGGTCGGAGGTTGCTCGAAACCTCGGGCAAACTCCGACTGCGGATGATCTCAGGAATATCGGTATCGGGCGAATCGGCCATGACGACGTGCATGACGTGCGCACGCCAGAACATTTTGACGTCATAATTGGCAAGAACCTGACGCCCGAGCGCCAGCAGTTCGTGTGGTGTCCGCGGTCCTGCGGTTCGCATCGTGACAATGTCGCCGCGTTGGGCAACACGGGGGTCGATCGTAAAATCAAGCTTCAGCGCGTCACCGAGCAGCGCGTTGATGAAAGTCGGTAGCGGCATCTGCTCCATGGAGACGCTGACCGGTTCCGACCCCAAGGGCAGATCACTTTCCGCCGTACTGGGCTGTGTCGCCACTGGCGGAGTTGGCGTCATCGGTCCACGACGGACAACCGTGCCGTGTTCACCTTGAGGGCCCCCCAGAACATCGACCGTTGCTGGAGGTGCTTGCGGTCGCGTTGGTGCTGGGTACGACAAGGATTGCGGAAGCGTAATGGTTTCCGTCGGCGGCTTTTCGGCGCAACCAAAAAGGCTCAACGATGCCACGACAAGTGGCAAGCCCGGAACCAAGTTCCGGCTAGGATATGACCCGGACACGCGTGAACCTTAAATGTTGAGAGGAAAAAGGGTGATAAACTGTGCTTTTCCATTAGCATCGATTGTGATGCCATTTCCGGCAATGGCCTTGATCGTGCTGCCATCCGGTAATTGCTCGCCAACATGGCGGTAGCGGGGTGAAAAGACTCCTTGCCCCGGCTCTTTTACCATCAGAATCAGCAAAGAGCCATGTGTCTCGTTGATGATGCCGACCAGGTGCCAGACCGTCGGCGTTGGTATGATCGCCGGCGGCGGTGGCGATGCAGCGGCAGCGGCGACGTTCGCCGCTGCCGCTGCGGCTGCCGCGGCGGCAGCAGCGGCAGCCGCGGGATCAATAGCCGGTTGCTCGGGGCCCCATGGTTGCCGCGATTGTAGCAGCCGAAGTGGCGCTTCCGTGACCGGCGGCTGCCACTTCGGTAACTGCCATACATCTGACGCAGCATTCACGACCTTGGTGGGTTTTTCATCCTCATCAAGCACCCAACCGGTGACCGCGGATGCGCCAATCAGAACCATGGCAAGGAGAGCGAGACGAGTCGGGCTTCCGATCGCCATGATCATGGTCCCTTTAACTGAATTTTTTGAGGTTTTTCCGCTTTTGTTCCCGGCCTGAGATAGGTTGACACCATCATTTCTATTCTTGGCAATGGCATCAGCTGGATCCGCAGCCGTTCGATAATGATCATCCGGTCGGAACGTAACAATTGATCCAACAAGGCTTCCAAACTTTGCGGTGTGAAACTGCCGGCGAGCGTTCCCGACATTTTACGGCTCTTGAGGGCATTGGTCGAATTTGAATCGATCTCGACATGGACGTCAATTTTGTCGACGCCGTTCGACGTCGCCAAGCCGCGCAGCCAATCCAGAAAACTGGCTCGTGCTAAACCATCGGTCTCGGCCTCCCAGAGCCGGGATTGGAGTTGCACGCTCAGAGCTTCGGCCTGCTGGTGACGATTGCCCCAATCATGGTCCCGGGCCAGGGCTTCCAGCTGAGATTTCTGATGCTGCAACTCAACAAGCGCTTGCCGATCCGAGTCCACAAAATCGCTAAAATACAAAAGACCCGTTGCCAACGATAAAATAACAGCGATCGCTATTCCGTAACCAATGCGAGGATTGCTTTTTGCTTGACTAATAATATTCCCAAATGCACCAGACCCAGAAATGGAGATAGCCGATTTACTCATTTCTGTAGTACCCGCATATGCATATGCAAACTGCGATCATCATTTCCACGATCGGCACTGACATCCGAGAATCCTTTCACCCCTTCATAGGTACGAACGTAAAAGGCCGTATCTGGCGACTGCGGAGAAACAACCGTAAATTGTAAATCGCCTGTCTGGTAGTTCATGTCAGCCAGTTTGCTGCCATTGGTTGGTATCTTCTCGGCAATACGAGCCAATATTTCCAGAGGATTCGGATAGGGATCAAGAGAAACCAACCCCTGAACCATCTGCAGGCTGCTTTGTGCCGCGATGCGGTCGACCACAATTGGGTGATTTGTCTTGGTTAGAGTCGCTACGACATCGACAAGATCGGACCTCGCCTGATCAATACGCAGCCACTGGGCTCCGAGATAGGCATAACCAGCCAAGGCGAACGCCGCCAACAAGGCCGTCATTTGTATCGGGTCGACCCGATGGCGTTTCAGCGTGTGATTCTCGATGCCCCGGGTCCAGGGGCGGGCCAACCATGACACCGGCGCGAATGGGGGCACAAAGCCGGAGATCTGGTCGGGATCGACTCCGGCAGCATGCTGAAACATCAGCCACTCGGCCTCATCCGGTAACTGCGGCCACCATCGACTGCTGACCAATTCCCCCTCTCGCCAGTACTGGCCTTCGCAGCCATCCATCGATTTGAGAAGGCCCAAACCGTTACTGATGGGCTGACGCAGACAGGTCTCGGGGATCAGACGAAACTTATCGCTGCGTTGCCGCACCGTCGCCATCGATTGAAGCGCCAGAGCTTGATCCCAGACCCAGATCAACGCCCGATCCCCAACCAGATGGATATGGGAGCCGGTTGTCTCGAATGGTGACCATTCCTTGATTCGCAACTGCAAGGCGGCAAGGCGGCGGCCATCATTTCCGCCCTCGAGCAGCGGAAAGTTTCCGAACCGACAAAAAGAGCGCCCAAGGACCCAGTAGCGCCGCCCGAATCGCTGCGTTGGAACCGAAACGCCGTTACGGCCCTGCAGAAACAAGCGGGGAGGTCGGGAGATCCGGGATGTCAGTGTCTTGGTCGGTTTCATTGGTCGACTTTGATGGGAGATCGATCATGAAGTCAATACGCCAGGGTCCCTGCGTCGACTGCGGTGTGACACTGACAGCGAAGGTCCGGGTCATGTTGTATCCTCCCTTTGCCTTCATGGTCACGCGCAAGCTATCAGCAGGAAACATAATATAGTGGAGAGGATCGTCGGTAAAGCCGACCCCCGTCAAGGCCTGGGCCTGATTGGTATTCTGAAGCGGTGTCTGGGCGCGATAATCCATCAGGGCCTTGACCGCGTTGGGTGTCATCCCCTGAATGATGTCGAGTACCGCTTCCGGGGCGGTATTCAGATTGATGCCAACCGATCGCGTCGTGCTCGTCGACTGGAACCAGGAGCCGGAGGGGTCGCGAAGGGCGTCTTGCTGATCCCAGTCCAGGACTCGCCAGATCTCCCAGGGCGTGCTCAAGGGGGCTCCGCTGGGTGGCAGTTTTCCCGCGGCCAGGTAGTCCGGCGTCTTCGCCCCGTTGAGGCGAATCAGATCGCCAGGCTCCATGTAATCCTTGAGCTTGGCGATCAACGGGCCACGATCTTCCGCCGGGACATTGACAGACCCAAGGAGACGATAGATGTCATCCTGGCTTGCAAAATTAAGATTTATGAGACCCCGACTGTCTTGAAATTGAACAGTCACACCGTTCAATTTATAGGGTCTATTATCAAGTGCAATAAACGTCTGCCCGAGCTCCAATGCCGCCATGGGGTCAAGCATTTGCTTCAATCGTGCCTGAAGGCTATTTCCAATTTCGAGGCCTCTGTTGCTAAAATATTGAGTTGAAATCAAATATAATAATTCAGATTGAGTGCTAAAAAGAAGTCGGTCCGTTTCTATCTGATTTCGGCGTCTCAACGTTCGATCAACGCTTTCAGACACCCATGATGTTGCCATCGCTACCACCAAAGATAAGGCCGCAATGACCCACAATGTAGCGACCAGAATGAAGCCGCCTTGCGTGATACGGAATTTCATTGGAACATCTTCAGGAAGTCAGAAACACGCGACAACGGTTTCGTGGGGCCATGCGGTGCGGCGATGACGATCCAATCATGGTCCGCCAATCTACCGCTCAACCGGATCAGCGTCGGGAGTTGGGGGTCGACGCGCGTAGCGTTGCCAACCGTGTCATCAAGGGTAAACTCACTGCTGGGTGGTGGCCATGTATCAACCCACGCATGGTCTTTGCCCTGATAGGCAAAAACGCCGGGACCGGTCCAGGCCGCGGCATCAATCACCGAACCGTCAGCGGCATGATAGCGCAGAATGGTATGTCCCTGTTGGTCGTCGACCAATTCCCAACCAAGGGGAATCGGCTCCCCAAGACGCTGATCGAGGGCGCGGAGGGTTAAGCCACTGAAACCGGACGCGGTTCCTGTGAATTTATGAGCGCCGTCGTCGTAATCAGGGACAAGACCATCAATGGAATGGCGCACCCAGTCGGTCAACATGCCAACATCCTCGACCCGATCGAGATAGGGCGCCAATCGACTGCGCAATTGAAATACCCGGCCTAGGCCACTGATCAGAACAGTGACGATCATGCTGACGATGAGAAGGACGACAAGGACCTCAATGAGGGTGAAGCCGGTGCTTCCCTGGTGTCCGGATCTGGCGACAGGGGATCGCGATGCACCCAGCCATCCTGCTTGAACGCGGGCACGAGACAGCCAGGGCCAGCGTCGGGCCTGGCTGAGACCTCGATCGAGACTTGGGGCAAGACCGCGGATCATTATCCTGACCCCGCGGAGAACGGCGAAGTCAGATTGCGGATCTGCTGCGAACCGACCTGGCGAACGGTGAATGACGTCAAGGACGCGCCAGAGGCATCGAGAACCGAGACCGCCATATCGTAAAGTCCCAGTTGATACAGGCTGGTGCCGCGAGGGTAGCCGGAGCCATCGGCCGGCCCGCGCACAAGCTGGCTCTCCCAATGAAGGCGATAAGGGCCGAGATCAAGATCCCCGGTCGGCTGAACCATCGGGTTGACGGCGGATAAGGCCTCCAGCGCGTTCGACTGAACCTCATTCATTCGGTTGACCTCACCGAGATGGAAGGCGGAATGGAGTGTCGTACCAATCAGGGTATAAATCGGCACCAGCACCGCGGCCAACAAGGCAACGGCGACGATCGCTTCCAGCAAGGTGAAGCCGGATTCCTTCCCGGCCGCGGCATCCCGACCCGAAAGACCGGAAAGCGATCGCGTTTCAAGCGGGGGAACCCTTACCGGAAGCCGGAGCGAATCGGTCCTCATCCGAATCCTCCGCTGCCGGGAACTCCAAAAAACCGACCGCTTCCGATCAAGACAGCACCGGATGGCACAAGGGCGCAGCCAAGGTATAGGCATAAGAAGACTGGCCAATGATCACACTTAGCGTTCCGCCGCTGCAGACACCGTCAAAACGATAGTGAATTGATCCATTTACAACCAACCGCCATCCATTTGGCAAATCGATCAGCTGCTCTGTCGTTGACGACGTTGGGTTCCCGTAGACATCAATCTGTGCCGGCGGCCATGTTTCGAGATCCAGATCCCGCCCCTCATCGACGGCATGACGCCCCAGATGGGTCAGTTGCCGCTCGACACTGGCTCGTCGCATTGAAAACGCCAGACGATCAACAAACTGCCCCAATCGCGGCATGGCCAATCCTCCGATCAGCATCATCACAACCAACGCGATCATCATTTCAAGCAATGTGAAACCGGCATGACCGGAATGCGCGCGCAAGTCAGGATCAATAGGAACGCGGCGGCATCCCGATAACATTGTTATTACCTTCCGTGGGAGCCTTGCCATCGGGCCCGAGGCTGTAGAGAGCGATCGAATTCAGATCACGTCCGGCTGGATCATAGAAATAGGGATGCCCCCAGGGGTCCTTGGGCAAATCCTGTTCCAGATAGGGTCCTTTCCAGACCAGACGGAGCGTCGGATCGGTTGGCGCTGTGATCAGAAGCTGTAACCCCTCCTCCGCAGTCGGATAGCGACCGATATCCAGGCGCATCGTATCGAGGCCGGCTTTCAACATCCGAACCTGGGTTTCAGCGGTTGCAACCTTGGAACGATCGAGACGATCCAGCAACCGGGGTCCCACCAAACCGCCGAGCATGCCGATGATGACCAGAACGATCAGCAATTCCAACAGCGTGAATCCGGCCTGAATGCCAAACCGATCACTTTGCCCACGCCGCCGCTGCAGAATGATAAGTACGTTCTCCACGATATCCACTCCAAATGTCTGAACCCGCCGTTTATAGCGGGATATCACTGATACTGGTTATGGCCAGAATTATGGCCGTCATGATGACGCCAATGACGGCACCGATAATCAGGATCGCCGCTGGTTCGATCAGCAGCAGCAAACGCTTCATGCGATCTCGGCCGGTTTGCTCGCACAGGGTCGCCGCCGAGCGCAACATTTCCGGCAAATTGCCTGCTTTTTCACCAACGCGAACCAAATTGACGATTGTTGCCCCGAAATGCGAGTATTCCTCCAGTGCTTTGGCCACGGGCATGCCGCTGCGTACCGAGCGTTCGACTTGCCCCAATCGCGCCTGCATCGCCACCGATCGCAGCGCACCGCGTGCCAGCTCCAGACTGCCCAGTAACGGGATCTTGTTGGTCAGCAGCGTCGACAACATACTGCTCCACCGCCCGGTTTCAGCCTCCATCAACCAGGGGCCCAGGAGCGGCACGCTCATCGACAACTCGAACAGCCACTGCTGTACCGATCGACGACGGAGCAACATCGTGCCGATCAAGACCAGCAGGAAAGCAACGAGGCCAACGGCAAGAATATTACCTCGAACGAACATGCCGGTATTAAGAACAACTTTTGATAACCAGGGCAGACTCTTAGGATTGTTTTTAAACATATCGGCAAAACGAGGAACAACGACAATAAAAATGAAAGAAACAGCGCCAACCCCGGAAAACACAAGAACAGAGGGATAAACGAGTGCATTACGCAAATCGTTTCTTATTCTTTCTTCATATTCCATCTGGGCGACGCCGTCGCGCATGGAATTGCGCAGCTGACCGGTCATTTCGCCAGCTTCGATCAGCTGATAGATGTAGCCGGGCAGATTCGGCATATTGGCGCGCATTGCCACCGACAATTTCCGCCCCTGACGCAAATCCCGACCAACAGCGGTCAAGGCTTCGGCCAAATCCGCCTGAGCCCGGGTCTCAGCCAATGACTGGATGGCACTTGGCAGATTAACTCCGGCCTCCAGCAACACCGTCAATTCCTTCAGGGTATTGATGCGATCCTGGTTCTTGGTTGATTTTCGGCTTTTTTTCCGACGACCGCCAGCGCTCGCGGCACTATCCGCTGCCGAGGCCTCTCTAATCCCGACAGGGACCAGACCGCGCCGACGCAGCTCCCGCTGAGCTCCTCGCTCGGTTTCAGCCTCGATCTGGCCGGTGACCTCGCTGCCATCGGCATTGACCGCTTCATAGGTGAATCTGAGCATTCCAAACCGCTACGGTTAGACGGAGAGACCCGTGACCCGCAACACTTCCTCGACCGTGGTTTGGCCTTGCCAGGCTTTCACCAGACCATCCTCTCGCAAGGTATGGTATCCCTGATCGCGGGCAATGATGTTAAGGTCATGGGCGGTGGAGCGCTTCAAGATTCCGTCATGCAACTCGGGGGTAACGCCAACCAGCTCATAGATACCGAGCCGGCCGCGATAGCCGATCCCCTGGCAAGTCGGACAGCCAACGGCCCGCCGCCAAGCCGGGGGTTGTGTTATCAGGCTCGGATCCCGGCGCTGCAGCTCGGTCATCTGCTGAACAAGTTGGGGGGCGACGGTTTCAGGGACGGCACATTGGTCACAGAGCCGACGGACCAGACGTTGTGCCATCACCGCCCGAACCGAAGAGGCGATCAGAAACGGTTCGACCCCCATGTCAATCAGGCGTGTGAAAGCGCTGAGGGCATCGTTGGTATGAAGGGTTGAAAACACCATGTGGCCCGTCAGGGCCGACTGCACCGCGATTTCCGCCGTTTCGAGATCACGGATTTCACCGATCATGATGCGATCGGGGTCCTGACGCAGGATGGCGCGCAACGCCCGTGCAAAGGTATAGCCTATCTCGGCGTGGGCCTGAACCTGATTGACGCCGGGAATATTATACTCGACCGGTTCTTCGACGGTGATGATCTTGCTGGTTCCGTCGTTGATCTCTTCCAGAGTCGCGTAGAGTGTCGTTGACTTGCCGGAACCGGTCGGACCCGTGACCAGGATAATCCCGTGGGGCTCACGAACCCAACCCCGATAGCGTTCGAGATCCCCGCCGGCCATGCCGAGAAGATCGAGCCGGAACTCTCGCCGTTCCTTGGGCAACAAGCGCATGACCAGGCTTTCGCCCCAGGTTCCGGGTAGCGACGAGACGCGGATATCGATCTCTTCGCCGCTGATCCGCATACTCAGGCGGCCATCCTGGGGCAGGCGCCGTTCGGCGATATCGAGACCCGAGATCAGCTTGACGCGCGAGGCGACGGCATCGAAACGATCACGCGGCAGCGATAATCGTGTCTGCAGCACGCCATCAATGCGGTATCGGACTCGAAATTGCCGTTCCCCCGGTTCGATATGGACGTCAGAAGCCCGTTCATTGAAGGCCTGGGACACCACATTGTTGACGAGTTCGACGACGGGGGCTTCCTCCGCCAACTCGCGCAAATGACTGATTTCGTCCGCAATACTGACATGGCCACGGCTCAGCGATTGCTGCAGTAGGTCCAACGTTCGGTCGAGATCCTGGGTAAGAACCAATCCCCACAGAACGGGTTCAGCATAAGCCGCGGCCACGCATTCCTGCAGACTGGGTTGAATCGGATCCCGCGCGACGCAGACGAGCTGACCATCGACATCCCGCCAAACCAAGGCCTCCTGATCGAGCCACCATTCCAGACCATAGCCCGATGCTTCCATCGTCCCGGTATAGGTCGCCGAATCGATCGGCATCAGGTCCCCACTGATGACGGGCAGATTGAGCTGCCGGGACAGCACCGCCAATAACCGATCTTCGGCGACGGCACCCAGTCGAACCAGGATCGCCCCCAAGCGTCCCCGGTAGGTTTGCTGGAATGCAAGGGCACGATTCAAATCGTCCTGGCCGATGACACCGTCTTCAACAAGAAGCTGGCCAATCGGTAGATGGCACGCGGTTGCCGGTCGCGGGCCCGAGACACCAGCCGAGACTTGGTCCGGCACAGCAACAGCCAGATTCGGAGTGATTTTCATGGCTCGCGCTACTTACCCGTTTCGACGAATGTTGAACGTTTCGACATGGCAGACGCGGCAATTCATAGCTTTCCCAATCCGCCCGCACCATGGCACCGGTCGCGCGGAAATACCAGAGCGTTGACGAGAGGCCCAGGAAATTGGCGACACTCCTGCCGCGCCAACGACGATACGCCCCCGCCCGAAGAGCAGTCCCGCCTCTCTCCGCTCATTGACGCCACAGGCACCCGATCAGCCTTGCCGCAGCACAGATGTCGCCTTCCCGCTTGCACGCCCCAGGCGCAATGCTGCAATAACGCAAACGCCAACCAGCGACCCCAACAGCAGATGAATGATGGTCTGTGGTGAATCATGATAAATCATCACAAGTATGACAAACACAATAGATCCAGTAGAAAGAATATAAAGCGATCTATAGTCACCACGACCCAACAAATATGTAAATACTGTGTTACATACAGCCAAAATAGCCATCGTAAATGCAATGATTCCTAAATAATTACCGCTTTGTCGATACGATTCTCCCATTAACGTGACAATGATGTATTGTGGCCATAGCGTAAATAACAACGAAATTCCACCACCGATGGCCACAGTGAGGCCAAGATTGATCCAGAGAATGTGAGTGTTACCATCCCCACGATTTCCCTCCCGAACGACTTCCGGAAACAGCAATGATATTAAAACGCCAGGGAACAAATTGGCAATACGCCCAATAATAGATGCTGTCGCATAAAGTCCAGATATCACTGGTTCGCAATAGTGACGAACAAAAATTACATCGATATTTCCAAGGAACACGATCAATGTCGTCCCGAGAACAAGTGGTCTTGCGCAATTCCATAATTCTGTGAAGCTCATTTCCGGTATCGTTTCGGCAGGATGGCGATATAAATTTCGGAGATAAGACATTCCCAAAGAGAATGCCAGAAGACAACTGAGCAGACAACCCAATATGGCGCCCCGCAATCCCATTCCCATCCACCCTACGAGCACAATAGCACCGAGCAAGCGTCCCCCTGGGACGCTGTTGATGACCATTGACATGGGGATGTAGCGACCCGTTCCTTGCAGAACGCCAATCGGAACAGAATACACCAGCGTAAGCCCGCAAATCAGCAGAACCATGACCAAAATCAAAAGATCATTGACATGGAGATAATCCTGAAGCCAAGGGATCGCGACCCCTCCGATCAGCACGACTGCCAATCCCACAACACCCATGATCCGCAGCCCGGCATCCAAGACACCGCGAATGTGACCTTGGCTTTGGACCGCAGCCGGCACGATGAAGCGAGCCGTGATCATCGGCACCGCGCTTGATGCAGCAGACAGAACCATCATAAGCGAATTCAGGGAATTGAATTCCCCATATTCCGTTGGCACCATTTGACGAGCGATAAAAAGTTGAAATAAATATGCAAGAGCATTTCCGATATTAAGCAAAAATAAAACGATTATGTTCGATGAAAGTTGCTTTTTGAGTGAACTCATTTCATTGACCATTTTTGTAAACGGCGTTGTCGTCGTGACGACCATGAATCGTCAGGAATCTCCACAAAAAATCCTCTATTAACTGCACAGCATGATAAAAAACGACATCATGTGTCGAATTTGTCGTGATTAAAGATGCCAATGCACGGACGTATCTCACATGTGTCGTAGCCACAGCCGCGTCAAAGGCGCCATTTTTCTGATTCCCCATGCTTCGGGACAGATCGTATTTCCGACATAACCAACACGGGTTTCTTACCGTTCCAGCCATAAAACGACACTGATTCTCGGAGGAAATCCGGGCGTCGTGAGTTCCGCCCAGAAACGAGCGCGACGAACCGAGATACGGCGCCGCGATCGTTTCCATCCATCAGGATTGATTACGGGAAGCACGCGGTAACCATCGATGAGAAACTCAGCGCTATCTTGGCCCATTTGACCAGATCGGCTGCGGCAAAAGTCCAGAAGATCGGTGTTTTTCTCGATTTTCCGCTGATTTTCTCACGACCGGCACCAGTTGGCATCCTCTCTCGGCTTTACAGGCTTTTACGAATATTTTTCAGACATGTTATTGTGGTGACATGGAAGAGCCCTGGGTTAAATGACTGATACGGGCATAAGAAAAATCATGCTCCCATCATGCAGATCATGCACTAATATCCAATCAGAAACATTGACAATTAACTACACTCGATCAAAATACAACGCCAGCCGTAATGCGATATCGTCGGCAATCAGGGCAATGCCACGATCCGTCGCATCCTGTTGGGTTACCAAAGAACCATATTGTGTGCTCAGGATATTGAAGTCGACAATTGCACGACTATTCGTTGAAAATAAAGATTTTCCGTCTGCCTTATTGAAAAGTGTATAAGAGGCAACCAAGCTCATTTGGGCCCTGGTCGCCGTGGTATCTTTTTGGATTGCGGTCGAAACCGTTGCCGAAGTGAGATTGATGGAAAGACGGTATTTCGGATTTGAAGGGCGATCGACGCGATAGAAGCGATCGATCAATAAATTCCGCAGTTCCTGGCCGCTGCGGTCGGCGATCGTATCGATGGCAATATTCTGCAACTTGTCAGATCCGATATCCGCACCGCGGCTTCCATAAACCGGCTGATACCCGCATCCCCCCAGCAACCCAAGTGTCACCAACAACCCTCCCGCCGCCAGAATATGACGGCGGCCGCGCGAGATTGGCGCCGTGGGGCCCGCCACCGGGGTCGTGCTGGTGATATCGGCGGTCATTGAATTTGCCTCAGTGTTGGGAACGCCCCAATACGCTTATCCTGTTCAGCGAACCAAAACAACGGCCCTGGCCTCGTCGACCCGACCCCGGCGAAACGATGGCAGACGACGGTCCCGCAAGGACTATCCGGCCAAAGCCGTCATTGATCGGATGCACCAGCGGCGATTAGAACGCTATTCTACCGCCAGTCGTGCTGTCAGCGGGGATTGCGAATCGGACGGCCGCTCATGGTTGGAGCCGGAGGGATGTTCGATCCAAGCCGCATACCGCGATCAGGTTACCCTAAGTGAGGCGAAGGATCTCCGTTATCTTGGTCTGGCAAGGGTTTACCGTGGCCAGACTGCCGCACTCTCGGGGAATATGCCTCTCTCGTCGCAGAATGCCCGTGAACGACCAGCAATTGTTCTATATGATAAGTTGGTTGGGTGTATTCCGGTCGAGGGACAAAATCAAACTGCCGTTTTCTGCCTTGCGACCTGGGTTATCGCCGTTCGTTAAACGTACAGATGGTTTGATGATACCCAGCCTCGATATCGTGATTGTCAACTGGAACTCCGGGCCATTTCTGGCTGCGTGCCTCGGCTCGATCGCAAGTGCGCAATGTGGTGCTCTGGCTTTGCGGCAGGTCATTGTTGTTGATAATGGCTCGAACGAGGCACCGGATTGTCCCTCGTTCGATAATGTTCCGTTGCAGGTCATTAGAAATGCTTCCAATCGAGGATTCGCCGCAGCCTGCAACCAGGGGGCGATGGAATCAACCGCAGATTATATTTTGTTCCTCAATCCGGATACAAGGCTCTTTCCAACCACGTTGACGGATAGCGTCGGCTTTCTTGAAGCTCCCGCTCATGCCGGGATCGGTATCCTGGGAATTCGGCTGGTTGATGATGCAGGCAGGACGCAGCGGACTTGTGCTCGATTTCCAACGCCGCGTCGCTTGATTGCGCAAAGTTTGGGCCTGGAGCGATTGTTTCCAGATTGGTTTCCACCACATTTCATGGTTGAATGGGATCATTGCGACACGCGGCCGGTTGATCAGGTTATAGGAGCCTTTTTGCTGATCCGGCGCGACCTGTTCGAGCGATTGAGCGGCTTCGATGAACGCTTTTTCGTCTATTTTGATGATGTCGATCTATGTCGGCGCAGTTGGCTCGCCGGCTGGCCGGTGGTGCATTGGGGCGGGGCCGCGGTCTTTCATCACGGAGGGGGAACGACGTCACAAGTCAAAGATTTGCGGCTGTTCTATAATCTGCGCAGCAGAATGCTGTATGCTGGCAAATATTTTGGCTATCTGAGCGCGGGAAGTGTAATGGTGGTAACCCTGGTGATCGAGCCGATGGCACGATTGGTCCGCGCCTTCGCGCACGGTTCGATGCGCGAGGCCCGTGAGGTTCTACGCGGCACTGCGATGTTGTGGGGAGATATGCCAAGTTACGCGCCGAAAGTTTTGGGTCGAGCCCATGCCCGCCGTTCTGTTGCTTAATCGCTATGATCGGTTGGGCGCCAGCAGTCGGCTGCGCTTTCTCGATTATATCCCGCATCTCGAAGCGGTGGGGTTTGAGGTCACACCAGCCCCATTCTTCGATGATGGCTATCTGGAAGCTCTCTATCAGGGACGCTTGCCCAATGTCGCGCGGATTGCCTGGTTTTATGCCCGCCGCTTGGCCCAGCTGTTACGGCTCCGTCGCTATGATCTGATCTGGCTTGAGAAAGAGGCTTTGCCCTGGTTGCCGTTCTGGATCGAGCGGGGCATTCTGAGCCGGATCCCCTATGTCGTCGATTTCGATGATGCTTGGTTCCTGCGTTATTCCAACCACTCGCAACCCTTGATCCGGCGACTCCTGGGCGACAAGCTTGACGCAATCGTTCGTGGGGCCGCGCTGGTCGTCGTCGGAAATGATTATCTTGCCACCTGGGCGGAACGTGCCGGCGCGCGTGCCATCCTGCAATTACCGACGGTTGTCGATCTGGCGCGCTATCAGGCGGTTCCGCCCCAGGCCTCGGATCGTTTCACAATCGGCTGGATCGGGTCACCGAATTCGACAGGGTACCTCGGGCAGATCTCTGAAGCCTTGCGTGCCGTGTGCAGCGAGCACCAGGTGCGCCTTCGCTTGGTCGGTGCTGGATCGTTCGCGCTGCCCGGTGTTGAAATCGAGCATCTGGCCTGGCACGAGGAAACCGAGGTTGAAGCCATTGCCGGTTTCGATGTCGGCATCATGCCTTTGGAAGACACACCTTGGGCCCGCGGCAAATGCGGATATAAGCTGGTGCAATATATGGGGGTTGGAAGGCCTGTGGTGGCGTCCCCGGTCGGAATAAACCAACTTCTAGTCGAGCACGCGGTTAATGGCTTTCTGTCTGCTGATCCCGCTGGATGGGTGACCGCGCTTGGTTGCTTGCGCGACAATCCTGACTTGCGCCAGCGCATGGGGGCTGCGGGACGTCAGCGGGTCGAAAGTCGCTATTCGCTTCAAGTCAATGCCCCGCGCCTAGCCCGGGCGCTGAACCACGCGACGTTGGCAGCCTGAGGGCGCGTCAGCTATTTTCCTCACAACTGGATATACCCTTACAGGTTGCTGACTGGCCATCAATCCTGAGTCGATCGATCATCGCCGACACGGGCGTCGCCCAGTCACCAGGGCGAATTTGCCGGAACAAGCGTAGTGTGGGGTACCAGGGGCTGTCGACTCGATCGAGCATCCAGCGCCAGTCAGGAACAAACGGCAACAAGACCCAGCAGGGTCGGCCCAACGCCCCGGCCAAGTGAACGACCGAGGTATCGACCGAGATCAGCAAATCCAGGTTCGCCACGATCGCGGCGGTATCGCCAAAATCACTGATCACCGGATCCAGGTCGATCAAGCGGTCCTGCCAGCCGAGCCGGGTGAGATCCGCGACACCTGGTCCCTTCTGCAGCGAAAACCACCGAATTTCTGGTACCGCCAACAGAGAGGCCAATGCCTCCAAGGGGCAAGAGCGATTACGGTCGTTGGCGTGTCCAGGGTTGCCGGCCCACACCAATCCAACCCGGATGCCATTGCCCAAGCGCCGGTGCCATAGCGCGACGGCCTCCGGATCGGCCCGAAGATAGGGTGACGTCCCGGGAATGGTCTCCAGAGTGGTGCCAAACACCAGGGGCAGGCTCAACAACGGGAGCCAGAGGTCAAAGGGCGGCAACGGGTCACCGATCGGGATCAATTCAGCGATGCCCGGAAACCCCTTCAGCAGAGCAACGAGCGAACGCTGGACGACCAGAACCACTCGCCCGCCCCGCGCTGCAACCAGGGGAATGTAGCGTAGGAAATGCAAGGTATCGCCCAACCCTTGCTCGGCATGCAACAGAATCGTTTGGTCCGTCAGATCCTCGCCCGCCCAGCGCGGCGCCGTCAGAGGCGGAACGGCACCCTTGAGTTCGGGTGCCCGCAAACGCCATTCATGCGGGGGCCAACCACCGGCAAGATCGCCGCGCAACAGCGATACAAAGGATCGTTGCCAATGAACGACGGCGTAATCCGGGCGAAGAGCGAGCGCTCGGTCATAGAAACGAAGCGCCTGATCGAAATGGCTCCGATAAAAAGCTAGGACCCCAAGGCTGTTGATTTCTTCCGGAGATGCCGGATTGATTTGTACCGCTGTGGTGAAATATCGGGTAGCATCCGCGGCAACGACGGCCAGGTCCGTCTGACTGCGGTCCTGCGATAACTGCTTCAGGAACTCGACGCCAAATCCGGTCGCCAGTGCCGCGTTGACCCGAACCGCCCGGGTGGCCACAAGCCGCGCGGCGCGATTGTTTCGCGCCAGAAGGACCGTTGCGAGATTAGCCAGAGCTTCGGCCATTCCGGGATCCATGATCAAGGCACGTTGCAACACGACTTCCGCAGCCGTCTTGTCCCCATGAACCCAAAGCAACCCCCCGAGATTGCTGGCTACCGCTGCCTGGAACGGAGCCAGGGTTAATGCGCGACGAAATTCGCTGATTGCCTCGGAGAACCGTCGGCCCGCCTTAAGCGCCAACGCTAAGCCATTGTGGGCCTCGGCCGTAGCCGGAACCAGGGTTACGGCACGCCGCAACAGGTCGATTGCGGTCTCTGCCGAACCGGCGCTGGTGAGTACGCCGCCAAAATTGATATAGGCTTCGGGCAATTCCGGATTGAGGCTAATGGCATTCCGGAACGCCGGAGCGGCATTCCGTTTTTGAGTGGCCAGCACCTGGCCGAGATTATTGTGGTAGTTGGCGACGTGTGGTGCCCACGACAGCGAGCGGGCGATCAGTTGCAAAGCGGCTTCACCATGCCCGGCTTGATGAGCCAGAAAGCCCAGCCAATGCAGCGCGTCGGGCTGTTCCGGATCGACGGCCAGGATCTGCCGGTAAAGGCCTTCAGCCTCAACCAGCCGTCCGGCGCCATGGTGAGACAGCGCAAGATTCAAGGATTGTACGATCGTCATTGTTGTCCCAACGCCCGCAAGGTATCGCCGACATCCGCCACAACTGCTGCCCAGTCACCGGGCCGGGGCTGCCGGAACAGGCGCAGTGTGGGATACCAGGGATTGTCCGGTCGATCGAGCATCCAGCGCCAGTCGGGAATGAACGGCAGCAAAATCGACCCAGGCCGACCCAGTGCCCCGGTCAAATGGGCAACCGAGGTATCGACCGACACCACCAGATCGAGATTGGCAATGATCGCCGCGGTATCGGCGTAATCACCGATCAGGGGATCGAGATCGGTGATGCGGTCCTGCCAACCCAGTCGCGCCAGATCGGCGGCGCGTGACCCCTTCTGGAGAGAAAACCAACGAATCTCTGGTATTGCCAGCAGAGGGGCTAATGCGTCCACGGGACAGGACCGGTTGCAATCGTTGAGATGCTCCGGATTGCCAGCCCACACCAACCCCACCCGGATGCCACCGCCAAGGCGCCGACACCATGTCGCCACGGCGTCCGGATCGGCTCGCAGATAGGGCACCGTTCCAGGAATCGTCTCCAGGGTCGTGTCGAACACCAGCGGCAGACTTAGTAGCGGCAACCAGCGGTCAAAAGCCGGGAGCGATTCGTCGGACGCGATCAGATCGGCGATACCCGGGAACCCACTCAACAGTTTCAGCAACGATCGCTGGACCGTCACAATGACCCGCCCCCCCCGCGCCGCCACCAGCGGGGCATAGCGCAAAAACTGTAGCGTATCGCCCACGCCTTGCTCGGCGAGCAGCAACACGGTTTGCCCACTCAGTGTCTCACCATTCCAGCGCGGCGTATCCATCAGCCTGCCATTGAAACTATAGGCATGCGTCTTGAACCGGATTTCGTGATCGGCCCAGCCACGACGAAAGTCGCCCGCGCGCAACAGACAGAGCCCGCGGCCAAGGCGGGCATCCTGGTGATCGGGGTCGAGTGCCAGGACGCTGTCATAACGACGTCGGGCTTCAGACAGCTGACCCAATTCCACCAGCGTTCGGGCAAGATTGAGATGGGTGTCGTTAAACGACGGCTCGAGCCGAAGCGCCTGCCGCATGGCGATCACGGCGTCGCGGCGACGATCGTGGAGACACAGAATGCCGCCCAAATTGCCCAAAGCGGCAGGTGTTGGATCAAGCCGAACGACACGTCGGCTCCATGTCAGAGCCTCCGTGAGTTGGCGATCTTGTTGAAATGCGACAACCAGGTTGGTGATAACCGAACCGAAGGCCGGCTCAAGACACAAGGCCTGCCGATAGGAGCGTTTCGCGCGCTCAAAGTCCCCCTCAATCTGGAGCGCAAGACCGAGATCGTGACATGTTTGGCTGTCAAGTGGCGCCAACCGCAACGACCGGCGAAAAAGCTGAATCGCCGCGGGTCGCTTGCCCTCAATAAGAGCATACGACGCAAGGGCGCGCAAAGCCGCACCTGCTGACGGGTCCAGCACCAGGACGTTCCGAAAGCAGATCCGCCGGGGTTCGGGGCGACCAGCGATCCGCAGCACTTCGCCAAGATTGACATGATACGCGGCGACCGCAGGTCGACGATTGATCGCCTGGACGATCAGTTCGATCGCGGGTCCGGTCTGACCGACCTGGTGGGCCAAAACCCCCAGCAGATGCAAGGCATCGGGCTCACCGGGATCATCGGCCAAAATACGACGATAGAGCGCCTCGGCTTCGGCCATCTGCCCGGCCTGATGATGCGCGATCGCGGTTGACAGGGTTTCGGCTAATGACATGAGCTGAGTCCAGCGAGGGCGGTCGCAACGGCGGTGACGACAGCACTCCAGTCACCTGGTCGTGTCTGCCGGAACAAACGCGAACGGGGATACCAGGGGCTGTCGGTCCGATCGAGCATCCAGCGCCAGTCGGGAGCGAAGGGCAGAAGGACCCAGCAGGCTTGGCCCAGCGCGCCCGTCAGGTGGGCAACCGAAGTATCGACGGACACCACCAGATCGAGATTGGCAATGATCGCCGCGGTATCGGCGAAATCGTCGATCAGGGGATCGAGATCGGTGATGCGCTCTTGCCAGCCCAATCGGGCGGGATCGGCGGCACGCGATCCTTTTTGGAGAGAAAACCAGCGGATTCCCGGGACCGCCAGCAGAGGGACCAACAGCTCAAGGGGACAGGAGCGATTGCGGTCATTGCCATTTCCGGGACTTCCGGCCCACACCAGTCCAACGCGGATGCCATTCCCCAGGCGCTGCTGCCACGTCGCAACGCATTCCGGATCAGCCCGCAGATAAGGTGTCCGCTCCGGGATCGTGTCCAGGGTCGTGCTGAAGACGCGTGGCAAGCTCAGTAATGGCAACCAAAAATCGAAGGGCGGTACAGGATCGCCCGTCGCAATCAAGACATCGACACCAGGAAGGCTCCGCAACAGGTTTACCAGAGGCCGCGGTGCCACCAGCACGATCTTGCCGCCGCGCGCCGCGACGAGTGGCACATAGCGCACGAACTGCAGCGTGTCACCCAATCCCTGTTCAGTGTGCAGCAAAAGGGTTCGCCCCGTCAGATCCTGGCCGTCCCAGATCGAAGTTGACAGTTCCGGAAGCCGGATCTTCTGCGGTCCCGTCAAAAGCAAGCGCGCTTCGTGGTTCGCCCATCCAACTGTGAAGTCACCGTGGCGCAGCAAAGCCAGGGCCAAATTCCAACGAATTGCCGGGTGCTCTGGTTCGATGACCAGCCCCCGCCGATACAGGGCCACCGCGCCCGGTTCGGCCTGGGCCATCAGGACATTGGCCAGTGCCGCCCAGGTCTCGGCATCATCTGGCTTGTGGCTTAGTACGCACCGGAATGCCACGGACGCCTCGTCGAAGCGATCGAGCTCTGCCAGCGTCAGGCCAAGTTCCGTTCGCGCGCGATCATCATCCGGATTGACGCGACATCCTCTCGATGACCAGGCCAAAGCCTCGCTCTTCCGTTTGGTCTGGCGGAGGACCGCACCCAAAACGACGATCGCAGGACTCGACGGATCCTGAATCAGTGCAGAGACGAGACATCGCTCGGCCTTCTCGGCCTTCCCCGATCGCTCCAACGACTGGCCCAGGCTGACCAGGGCGTCGAGATGACAGGGGTTGAGATGGCAAGCCCGACGCGCCCAGCTCGTGGCCTTTTCGGTCTGGCTTTTTGACAGGGCTTGCTGCGCCCAGGCACTCAAAATTCCTGGTGCTGCCGGTGTCAGAATCAATGCCTGGGTCAACCAGGCGGTGGCCGCAGCGAGAGTCTGGTTCCGCGCCGCCAATCGCGCCACCGTGACAGAGACCGCGGCCAGGTCGTGTCGCAGCGTCAGTGCGCGGCGGCACAAAGCCATGGCTTGCGCACAATCCCGCGGCGCCATTATTTCCGCGAGGTTGAGATAGCCCTCGGCCTGCATGGGTCCGACCACGATCGCGTGACGGAACGCGGCGGTGGCGGCTCGTCTCTGCTGTTGGCGCAGGAGCACGGCGCCCAGATTGTTGACCGCTGCGGCGTGACAGGGGTCGCGCTCCAGCGCCTGACGATAGCGCATCGCGGCACGCGCGAAGTCCCCCCGTTGCTTCCAGACCAATCCCTGAGCGTTGTAGATGTCCGCAACATCGGGCGACAAATATGCGGCTTGATCCAGCAAGACCAAGGCGGCGCCGACCTGGCCGTCCCTGGACAAGCGTTGCGCCAGATTGATGTAGGCTTCGGGCAATTCCGGACTGAGAATGATGGCATTCCGGAACGCGGGAGCGGCATTGCGCTTTTGCGTGGCCAGTACCTGGCCCAGATTATTGTGATAGTTGGCGATGTGTGGCGCCCGCGACAACGAGCGGGTCATCAATTGCAAAGCCGCTTCACCATGCCCGGCCTGATGGGCCAGAAAGCCCAGCCAATGCAGCGCATCCGGCTGTTCCGGATCGACAGCCAGGATCTGCCGATACAAGCCCTCCGCCTCGGCTAACCGGCCGGCGCCATGGTGGGACAGCGCGAGATTCAGGGATTGTACGATTGTCATCCTTTCGCACACTGACGCAAGGCATCGCCGACATCCGCCGCAACCGCCGCCCAATCACCGGGTCGAGGCTGTCGGAACAGACGCAAGCTGGGGTACCAGGGACTGTCGGTCCGATTGAGCATCCAGCGCCAGTCGGGGGCGAACTTCAATAAAACCCAGCAAGGTTGCCCCAGTGCCCCGGTCAGATGAGCGACCGAGGTGTCGACCGACACCACCAGATCGAGATTGGCGATGATCGCCGCGGTATCAGCGAAATTATCGATCAGAGGATCAAGATCGGTAACGCGATCCTGCCAGCCCCGCTGCGCCAGATCGGCGGCGTGTGGCCCTTTCTGGAGAGAAAACCAACGGATCCCCGGCACGTCCAACAGAGGAGCCAGTGCATCCAAAGAACAAGTCCGTTGGCGAAGCGTGCCGACACCGGGACTGCCGGCCCATACCAATCCGACACGGATGCCATCCCCCAAACGCTGCCGCCATCGTGCGACTTGCTTCGGATCGGCCCGAAGATAGGCTTTCGGTCCGGGAATAGTCTCCAAGGTTGTCGCGAATACCAAGGGAAGGCTCAGCAGCGGTATCCAGCAATCGAACGACGGCAAAGGGTCACCGATTGCGACCAGCTCTTCAACACATGAAAAATCCTTCAAAAGGCTGACAAGCTGTCGCTGTATCGCCAGCACCACCCGCCCCCCGCGCGCCGTGACCAAGGGCACGTAACGCAGGAATTGCAGCGTGTCGCCCAGCCCCTGTTCGGCCTGCACCAAAACCGTCTTCCCGGCCAGATACTCACCATTCCAGCGTGGCTTGGACAGCTCATCACCAAACACCAGGGCGATCCGCCCTTCATAATCAGGCCACCCCGCTGCATAATCGCCGATCATCAACCGAGTTTGGGCGTGATTATTCCGGATCTCCGCAAGCGTGCCATCAAGTCGGAGCGCCCGGCCATGTTGAACCAGAGCGCCGGCAAAATCGCCTTGATCATGGAGGGCGGTAGCCAGGTTGGTCACCGCCGCCGGATGGCCAGGATCGATCTCCTGCGCCCTCCGCAAGCAGGCCACGGCGCGGCCGCTGTGGTCCAGAGTCCGCCAGATAATGCCAAGATTGATCAGGGGATCAGCAGTCCGGCGCAGCAGCCAGGCGCGCCGATAACCCGGAATCGCCAGCTCCGGTGTGGCGGTGTCGGCGAGGATGTTGGCCAAATTGAACCACGATTCAACTCGGGATGGCGCCAATCGCAAGGCGAATCGTACACAAGTCGCGGCATCGTGCGGACGTTTGAGATCGTGGAGCACATTCCCGAGATTGATCAATGGATCGATCGCAGAGGGATTCAAATGATGGGCTCGCCTCAATATCGCCGTTGCGGTCACAAACTGTCCTGTGTCGCGCAACAGCAGACCAAAATTGTTGAGGGCGTCACCATAACCCGGCTCCAGCGTCAGAGCCCGACAAAGCAGCCGGTAAGCATGACCGGGGTCGCCCACATCCCGCAACAGGGCGGCCAATTGCCACAACGCTTGCGCCGACTGTGGCGTCAGGCGGCATAAGCGCCGCTGCAAGGCCACGGCCATCTGAAGGCTATCGCCCCGATCAGGCGCGATTGCGTAATTGGTGATCGCGTTGGCATGGTCGGGCTGAAGAATCAGTGCGTTACGGTAACACGACCTTGCGGCCTCCCGTCGCGCGGCCGCGCGAAACGCCTCGCCCAGATTGTTGTGAAAGTCGGCGATTCCGGGACTGTGCGCGATAGCCTGCCGGATCAGTCCGATCGCGACGTCATCTCGACCGACCTGATGCGCCAGAACGCCAAGCAGATGCAAAGCGTCGGAATGCTGGGGATTGGCGGCCAGAACCTCACGATAAATCGCTTCGGCCTCTGCAAGTCGACCATCACGATGACGCTCGATTGCGATAATCAAGGAACGATCAAGCTCACGCATCCGATTGTCTCGCTGGAAATTCTTGCCGCTCAGGGGGAAGGAGATCGTAACGGCCTTGACCGGCGATCCTCCTCCAAACGGGCAACGCGGCGATCCATCAGCAGCGCCCGAATGCCGTCGGTGTCAGCCTCGACAACCAATGCCTGCTGGGATTGAAAATGTGAAACGACCCGGACGCTACCGGGGGGAACTTCGGCCAGCAGGGCCGCCTCGTCCCCGGGTGTGATCTTCCCACCCGGTTGATCAAGGCGCAGCGAAACGATTACGCGGATCCGTCCTTGTTCGCGGGCCCGATCGATCAGAGCGATTTCGGCAGCCCGACGGGACGGCAACGGATCTGCCGAAGACGATCCAGCGGGACGGTCGGCCCCAAGCGCGGGGGTCGGATCGGCAAAAACCAAAGATGCGCCGCCGACGGTCCCCAGAAACATCATCAAACCGAGCCCGACTGGAATAAGCGGAGAATGGCGAACCATGGTACCTCTTTTCCCCGGTGGAAGCAGACGGTTCCCGATCACGCTGAAGCCAACGGATCCAGGCGTCCGTGACAGTGTTTATAGCGTTTACCGCTCCCGCAAGGACACAAGGCGTTGCGGGATGTCAATGGATCAGGATCGACCACATCCGGCGTTGGCGCGGACTCACAAACCTCGATCCGGCTTGCCACGCTGGTGATCGCTTCACGCAACCGGTCCAGCAGGATCTTGAACAGTGACAGCGCTTCCCGCTTGTACTCATTGAGCGGCTCGACCTGGGCATGGGCGCGAAGATTGATGCCATGGCGCAGATAATCGAGCGTCAGAAGATGCTCCTGCCACAAATCATCCAGAGCCCGCAGGGCAAAATGTTGCACACCCATTTGCATCCGCGCGGAACCATAGGTTTGCAGCTTCTGCGCCATCCGCTCATCGGTCACGCGCTGTAGCCGTTGCTCAATTTCACTTTCGGCGATACCCTCTTCGTGACCCCAATCTACAATCGCAAGCGGAAGATCAAAAATCTGCTGGGCCTGTTCCTGCAGCCCGGCAAGATCCCACTGTTCGCTGTATGAATGATGAGGAATGGCCTTGGCCACCAGGGCCGCGACGGTATCGTGGCGCATGACCTCAAGCGTATCGAGCAACCCCTCGCCGCCCAGGATCTCCTGTCGATAGTCGTAAATGGCCTTACGCTGTTCGTTAATCACATCGTCGAACCGCAGAAGCCCCTTGCGTAAATCGAAATGATTGGCTTCGACCCGCTGCTGAGCCCTTTCGATGGCCTTGCTGATCCAGGTATGCACGACGGCTTCGCCATCAGCCATTCCCAAGGACTGCAACATGCCATCCATTCGCTCGGAGCCGAAGCGGCGCAGCAGGTCGTCTTCGAGCGAGAGAAAAAACTGCGTGGCTCCAGGATCGCCCTGGCGGCCTGCCCGCCCGCGCAGCTGATTGTCAATCCGTCGTGAATCATGACGCTCGGTTCCAATGACAAACAGGCCACCGGCCTGCCGAACCTGTTCGCGTGCGGCCTCAATTTCGGCACGGATTGTCGCCGTATGCCCATCCCGTGCGGCTGGATCCTGGATATCGGCCAGTTCCATGTCCAGCCTCAGGTCCAGGTTACCGCCGAGCTGAATGTCCGTGCCGCGCCCCGCCATGTTCGTGGCGATCGTCACGGTACGGGGTCGACCGGCCTGCGCGACCAGGATGGCTTCCCGTTCGTGATGGCGGGCATTCAGGACATTGTGCGGAATATCACGCTTTTTCAACAAGGCCGACAGGAGTTCCGATTTCTCAATGGAAACCGTGCCGACCAGCACCGGCTGTCCCCGGCTGTGACAGTCCTCGATCTGCTTGAGGATGGCACCGTATTTCTCACGCGTACTCCGATAGATCGCATCCTCGGAATCGATGCGACGTCTTGGCCGGTTGGTCGGGATCGTTACAACATCGAGGTTATAAATATTGCTAAATTCCTCAATCTCGGTCACGGCGGTTCCGGTCATGCCAGCCAGTTTAGGATAAAGCCGGAAATAGTTCTGATAGGTTATCGAGGCCAGCGTCCGGGTCTCCGGTTCAATTGCTACCCGCTCCTTGGCCTCCAGCGCCTGGTGCAAGCCCTCTGCGTAGCGCCGCCCCTCCATGATACGCCCACTGAAACTGTCGACGATCAGAACCTTGCCACTTTTAACAATATAGTCACGGTCCCGTTCATATAAGATGTGCGCATCCAAAGACTGGCGTAAATGATGAACCAGCGCGACATTAGCCAAATCATAGAGCGATTCTGTCTTGAGCAAACCGGCATCACGCAACAGGGATTCGGCCTTCTCGGTTCCGAATTCCGTCAAGGTGACGGTCCGGTCCCGCTCATTAACCTCGTAATCAGTCTTATCGAACTCTGGTATGATCCGATCGACATCTGCGTAAAGTGATGAGCTGTCTGGTGCTGGACCTGTGATGATCAGCGGTGTCCGCGCTTCATCGATCAGAATCGAATCGACCTCATCGACGATCCCGTAATGAAAAGCGCGTTGCACCTGGTTGGTGACATCATAGACCATGTTGTCACGAAGATGGTCAAAACCAAATTCGCTGTGCGTACCATACACCACGTCACAGGCATACGCGGCATGCCGTTGGTCCTCTGTCAAGTCCGGCGCAATGCAGCCAACGCTCAGGCCGAGGAAATGATAGACGCGCCCCATCCAGGCACTATCGCGACGGGCCAGGTAATCGTTGACGGTGATAACATGAACGCCTTTGCCGGCCAGGGCGTTGAGGTAGACGGGCAATGTCGCGACCAGCGTCTTGCCTTCTCCGGTTCCCATTTCGGCAATCTTACCCTGATGCAGGACAATGCCACCCATCAACTGGACGTCAAACGGACGTTGCCCCAAAACCCGCCGTGCCGCGTCCCGCACCGTCGCAAACGCGTCCGCGAGCACATCGTCCGGGCTTTCTCCCCGGCTCAATCGTTCCCGAAGCCATTCTGTACGTCCTCTCAGGGCCTCATCGGACAGCGCGGTGACCGATGGTTCCAACGCGTTGATCGCGGCAACCTGTTTTTGCAGATCCTTAATCGCGCGATCATTGATCGTGCCGAACAATTTGCGAGCGATAACGCCGAACATGGAAGACCTCGGATCAGGAAACCAAAAGCCGACAACGGCACCACGGACATGACAGGGAAGAAAACGAACTCGCCTTGTCCGCTTCCCGAACCATGTCGACGATAATCCTGCATCGACCCTAAAAAACCGACTTGGCATACGAACCTCACCGGTCGGCGGAATGCCTATGACATAGAAAGTCCGGTGAAGCAGCGTCAATCATTCCGTTGCCTGCGGCGGTGCGACGATAACGGCGCAATCCGGTCCACCGGATTACCGGTCTCCCCAGCGTCTGGAGACGGCGATGGGCAGAGCAACGAAAAGATGCTTGTATGGCGGCATTCCCTGGCGACGGGATCAGAACGACCCAATGGTTCCGGCGCGCCGGTAACGGTGCTGTCCCAGACGTCCGGGGCTGGTTGCTAGGCAAATTTCTGGTGAACGGATTTTTGAATGACACACTCCCGTCGGATTTCTGTGATCGGCCTTGGTTACGTCGGATTGCCGGTTGCGGTAGCCTTTGCCCGACAGGGCACCCCCGTCATCGGATACGACAAGGATCAGAATCGGATCCGTGAACTTCGACGCGGCCATGATCGAACCCGTGAGTTGACACCGCGATCAGCCGATGAGCTCACCACACTGCCGCTCAATTTGACTGCCGACCCCGCCCTCTTGGGTCAAGCCGATTTCCATATCGTTACGGTGCCGACCCCGATTGCTCCGGATCGTCGGCCCGACTTGTCCGCGGTGCTGTCGGCCAGCCAAGCCGTGGGCCGATATTTGAAACCGGGCGACATCGTTGTCTATGAATCGACGGTCTATCCCGGCGTTACCGAAGACCTTTGCCTGCCGATTCTGGAACAGGCATCGGGTTTAGCCGCCGGCCGTGACTTCTCCGTCGGTTATAGCCCCGAGCGGATCAATCCCGGTGATGCAACCCATCGCTTTGAGACGATCGTCAAAGTCGTATCCGCTCAGGATCAGCCTGCCCTTGATCTGATCGCCGCGGTCTATGGCGATGTCGTTACGGCGGGCATTTTCCGGGCGTCATCAATCCGAACCGCCGAAGCCGCCAAGGCGATTGAAAACACCCAACGTGACCTCAACGTCGCATTGATGAACGAGTTAGCCCTGATCTGCCAGCGACTGGATCTCGATACCCTTGATGTCCTGGAAGCCGCAGGAACCAAGTGGAATTTTCTGCGTTTCACACCGGGTCTCGTCGGGGGCCACTGCATTGGCATCGATCCCTATTATCTGACCTATTGTGCCGAGCAGGCCGGACATCATCCCGAGGTCATTCTGGCAGGCCGCCGGATTAACGATTCAATGGGGCCATTCGTCGCACAGCAGCTCCTGAAGCGCCTGCGGGCCGCCGGTCGTCACGGTCCGCTCAAGATTGTCGTGCTTGGGCTCACTTTCAAAGAGGATGTGCCCGATTTGCGCAATAGCCGCGTCGTCGACATTGTCCGCGAACTGCAGGAATTCGGCGCCATCGTCCAGGTCCACGATCCGCTCGCCGATCCCGATGAGATCCAGGCCGAGCTGGGACTGGCCCCGACGGCGCTTGACGCCATCGAGCCCGCTCATGGCGTCGTGCTGGCGGTTCCCCACCACAGCTATCGCAGCGCCGGCTGGCCGCTCTTGCAGCGGTGTTTGCAGAATGGCTCGGGTCTGGTTGCCGATGTTCGCGGCTGCCTGGATCGTCACCTGTGCCCTTCAACGGTCTCGCTGTGGCGGCTTTAGCGAGATGGTGGCGGTCTCTCTTCCGGCGACCGCCACCATCTTGCCGTTTTCGTCAGCAGAACCCGGGAAATTGGATCCCCGGGGCCCGCTATTCCGCCGTATCATCCGCTTCCGATTTGCTTCGTCGGCATAACGCCCAAACGACGCCGTCCGAACCAACCGACAAGGGCAACACACTGGCAGGCAAATTCCGGACAAGATTAGAAATTCAGCGGCTCGAGCTTGACTTCGCCGTGACGGAACGGAATCCAATCCTGATGATCCGGCCGATACTGCAAGCCATAAGGTGACTTCAAGAATACCCGGGCCAGGGGATTGCCCCCTTCGCGCAAAGTGCGCTCGGCATCGACCAAGGGCGAAACGGCAAACAGCGGCTGCCAATAATCATTCGGCTGCAGCGGCCGGCCCTGTTGCGCCGCCCATTCGCGAGCAGCATCCGACAGCGACCATGCCTCCTCGACCTGTTCATAACTCATGCGATTGCTCCTTTCGAAATCCGGCAGAAAAGCCGGCATACTGTTAAGCGGTTCCCCTGCCCCTGGGAAGAGTCATTGTGAGCCGCAACAAGCACGCCTTCTGCCTTCCGGAAAACCGATTTACCGGAAAAAGCGCCGTTCAGGTGCAGAGCCGGGGAGGAGCGCAGGGATATCCCAAGGGTTAAATCTCCCCTCTACCCGCTCGGTTATCCACAAGACGCAGACGGATCACGGACATCTCTGGTCAAGCATTCGGTGCAAGCACGGAATGGCCCTTTACAACCTATCATCTGTCGATGTCGCATGATATCTACATTAACACGATTTTGATAATTGACACATCCTCACGACACACGCAGTCACGATCTTTTCAACCAATGTTTTTTGGCACCCTCAATGAGCTGCGGGATATTATCGATTATCTTCCTGCCCAGGCTTGCCGGCGACGCGATGTCAACGCGAATCGACCGAACCATGACCCCAAGGAAACGAGCGTCAAGGATAGCGCCACTATCATCTTTCGTTTGTTCGGCATGATCGCAAATGAGTTTCAGCCTGACGCTGCGCCCCTCTTCCAAAATGTCACTCTTAAATGGAAAATCATACGGCGCATTACTCGAGCCGATAGGCTGATGGCCGATCCAGTTTCCGTTCACCATGACGGTAATGGATTGCTTGCGACGATATTTATCGGGCACACCCCACAATTCAAGCGTTAGAGTTATCCAGGTTGGTTTCGTTAGATAATTTTCTGGTACGCCAATGGAGAACTCAATAATGCCGATTTTTCCATGAGTCCACGTCCCGACACTCTCTGCTTGAGAAAAACCCGATGCGAGGTACTTAAGCCCGGAGCCGCCCAGAGTAAACGTGTAAGTCACTCCCATCTCCATCAGGGCGCCGATTTCTTTCGCCTGGCGCATATGGTCCCATTGTATCGGGTTACCGAGCGGCGTTGAGAAAATCACGTCAGGCAATTTTGGTTGACGCAGAAAGTCAAACCGGGCCGGCGCCGAACGCACGGAATCGCGAATGAACTGATGCTGTTGCTCAACACTGATGGTCGGTGACAACGAGTTCTCTGCATCATGCTCGCGGTAGACCAACGTCGCTGCTTGACTCCAGCCAACCCCGGATACGAGAAATGCAACACCGTTCAAATAATTGTGCTCCTGACCATCGCATAATTCGAATACAATACCGCTGAGCTTATCTCTTAAGGAACGACGATACAGATGAGATCCGGAATAACGAGTGTTATTACAATATAAATACGATTCCAGAGACGGTGGCGCTAAATAGCCGAGGCGCCTGGAATATCGTGTACCGACATCCGTCGATCTCTTTTCTTCAATAACAACGCCTGAACCGACGGCCAAAAAATTGGAATGCTTCATCAACAACGTTCCTAAACGCGAAAAATGGTCGTGAAAGAAATCCTCCTCAGGAGGCATAATAATAAATGCTTCAGCTGTAACCATGGAAATCGCATTCCAGATGGTGGGACCTATATTTCGTTTACGCCCAACCATATCATGAATCACGCCGGAGTACGCAAATATCTCAACAGTCAATATTTTTACTGAAAATGGCATTGTCGCGATCATTTCCGCGATGCGATTTGCATTCATGCCATACCAAGTTTCATCCAGGATAAGAAAAACGGTAGAGGGTTTCAGAAGTTGTTGTTTCACATTGTCAAATTGCTCTTTCAGACGATTGAAACTCCGCCTCGAATATACGAGGATTGCGTCAATCATCGGCAAGTCAATCGGTAATTTTTCTATATGTGACGCTCGTGCGCCATGGCCTTCAATCAAGGCCAATAACGATTTTTCGAGTGGAAAACGCTCAAGAAATATCTTCTGTGCTGCCCTGGCTTGCTCTGTCGCTTGCTCCGGATGCCTGCGGACCCAGGATATGATCGCCTTGACGTCGAAAAGGATCTTCTCCGGTGATTGCGAATCGTCAACTGTGGCGATAAGATTACCGAAATGCTTCTCAAGGAAAGGGTGCGTGTTGGCGATCACGAAGGCACCGGCAGCGAGGCCTTCGAACAGCCGGTTGCTCATAATGCCGGTACGCTGATGTGCCGCAGAGGAGAAAGCGAGACAAATTCCGGCGTCAGCGATCCTCTCTATTGTTGATATTCCATCAAAAGGCAGCGACCCACGGTAGCAATCGAAGCCTTCCCACGGACGGACTCCTTCGAAAATTTCTGGACCATAGAGGTCAAGCATATCGGTCTTATCAAGATCAACGAGAAGATCGTGATGACGCCCGCGAGTGTTATTGATTCTCTCCCAATTAATTCCAATATAGAATAGTCTCGCTTGCGACGTAATGTGGGGTTCAATAACGTTTTGTGAGACGCTGTGAAACATCTTCGGCAAAGGTTGCTGTACGGGACGATCAATTGCTCCAAATAAATTGAGTGCGTGAGCGTCTGCGAGATCAGAATCACACGACAACACATCGTCATGGGATATCAATTTAGCTATTGATGGATCGTATCCAAACATGAAATAGAATTCAAGCGGATTCCAGAGAGCAATATACGTATAAAAATCTATTACTTTCGGTGATTCAAAGTGAAAAGAAATCGCAAAATCGCACATACCGTGATCAACTCTGGTACCATCTGAATCTAATATTGTTGAATTTATTACGTACCCGTCGTTATCAATTATCGTGACATCGAGATCGATGTTCTTCGCCGCAATTATTATGCGAGTTATGACTTCATATTCTGCATTTTTTATTTTTGGCCACGTGTGATAAATAGCGATATGATTTGATTTTTTGCAAAGCATGTTGCACCATCTTTTAATATATAGATAAGTCTACCTAGCCGTCGGTGCATTTCTTGTCAAGAAGTATCGAGCCAGAATTCCTGCGTTGGTACGCTTTGTGGTTCGAGAGGGGATGGTATGACGTTCGCCCTGGCTTGGTTCTGGGTGTCTTGTTGCCACGCAGCGACGATGCCGATCGCCGTCACAACATTGCGGACATCCTCATCCTCTCAGTTCTGCCCGTCCTCACCCTCGCAGCAACAGATATCGCGCTCTCAAAGCGGTATGCTGCCTACGCGGCGACGCCGACCGAAAGTGGAGCCGCGGAGGTTTTCAATGTTGCGCAAAAAGCCGCAGCATCGGGGGATGCCGTCGCCCAGACGAACCTTGGTGTCTTGTATGAGCAAGGGCGCGGCGTGACCCGGGACGATGCCGAAGCCACACGCCTCATTCGCCTGGCATCGAAACAGGGGTTTGAGACTGCACAACATGAACTTGCAGCAATGTGTAATCGTGGAGTAAAGGGCGCGTGTTCACCATGAGCCCAATTTGCGTTTTGGCAGCGCGCCTATCCTGCATTGTTCGCTGATGGCGGCGTTGACACCAGGATTATGGGCATGGTGCGTTGATGCAGACAACGGATTGTACTGTGGACGGTATGCTTCCCCCCTTCTGGTCCTTGTCGCCCCCGATGCCATCGCTCCAGGAGCACGATGAAAAAGTAGTCAAGATATAAGGGCGCACCGCGACGCCGCGGCCATCGGCGGCGTGACGCCAGAACGTCTCAGCAAGGCGCTCCGTGAGCGGCTGGCGTGCACGAGCAAGATGCGGTGGTTTGTTCCCGCTGATCGCCGATCTCATAACCTCGGTGGAATCGGCACGATCGACCATCGGACCTACAAGATCTCGACCAAGAACAACATCATTCCATTTAAAGACCCAGGCCGGCGCCAAGGTCGGCACCGTCGGGATCTGTTTTTTCAGTCAACAGAACAATCCCTTCTTCGCTCAAGGCTTCGCGACCGTTCAGATCGACGGTGATCTCTCCGGTGAGGGTACAGGTTGGCAGCAGCAGCGCAACACGGCCAATTGCCCGATTTGCGGCCGTGATTCGCCCGTTGCTGCATTTTGCCGAAAGGTCGAAAGATTGCGCTATCCGTGGCGGGGCCGCGACAAATTCAAACACCCATCCTTCGCCCCGGTATCGTGAAACCGTCAGAGTCCCGACGGGGCCCTCATGATCGACCAGGTTCCGACGCAACAAGGGATGGGCGTCCTGCAGCGTCATGCTTTCGGTTGCCAACGCGTCCTGTGCAAATCCGCCGAGCAACAGCAGGGCGCACAGGGTGACAAGACGGTACTTCATAGAATTGATCTCCGCGACAGGCGTTCCGGTTTGTGAGACTAATGCTTGCCACGGCGCAGGGCGATGGTTTTTTCTGTGCCGGCATATCAGCCATCGGAACGCCAGGGCATGACCGAAAAACCGCACATTTTGATTGCCACCCCCTGTTACGGGGGACAGCTCACGCTGGCCTATCATCGATCGGTTCTCGATCTCATGATCGATAAGACGAATTATTTTGGTTCGATATCGTTTCACCACCTTCCGGGTGATGCCTTGATCACGCGGGCGCGCAATACCCAGGTCGCAGCCTTTCTCCACGAGCCGAAATTCACCCATCTGGTCTTCATCGATGCCGATATCGGCTTCACGCCGGGGCAACTGATCCGGTTGTTCCAGTGGAACAAGGACCTGGTTGGCGGCATCTATCCGACGAAAGTGATCGATTGGGCCGCGGTGGCGCGCAACGCTCAGGCCTCCCCTCAGCGGTTGCTCGAACGTTCGGCCCGCTATGTCTTCGATCCTTTCCTGGACCAGGACGGTCAGGGGACCGCGACGGCGGTCGACGGCTTCGCCAAGGTTCGGGCCGTCGGGACGGGATTCCTGGTCATCAAACGAGCAGTGTTCGAGGCCCTGCGCACGGCGCATGCGGAATTGAAAATCCGAGAACCTTTCAATGCGGCAATGCCTGTCGATGATGACGGGTTGTATGCATTCTTCGATTGTTTGATCGATCCGGAAACACGGGCCTATCTCCCCGAGGATTTTGCGTTTTGTCAGCGTTGCCGTGCCTTGGGCTATGATATCTGGGCGGATCTGCACAGCCAGTTTACCCACACCGGAACCTTCGAATTTCAGGGAGACTTCACGACCCAATGGTCCAACCCGCTTTGAACCCGGCCCTTCCGGGGAGATCGGATCACACCGCGGGCCGGGGACCCTCGCTCGGAAAATCGTCGTTCCCGCAAGCCCACTGTGGCACGGTAAAGCGGTATAGATCGATTTCATTAATACTTTTCTAGGCCTTTGCACTGACACTGGCGCGATCGGCCTGGAACCGACGGGATCGACGACGTGGGCCTACACAAGCCTACGCAATGGCAATTGCAAGCGAGCCCCCGAAGGCTTGCCGAACGGAGGCACCTGTGGCGAAGGTATGTCGCGTCTGCGGCGCGGGCAATCTCGAACCGTTTCTCGACTTGGGTGATCAACCGCATTGCAATAGCTTGCTGTCCCCCGATCACCTGGATCAGGCCGAACCCAAATACCCGCTTCGGGTCTGCTTCTGTCCGGTCTGTACTACGGTGCAAATTGATCATACCGTGGCCAAGGAAGAGATGTTCGGTGACTACCTGTATGTTTCTGGTACCACGGAGACCTTGCACCGCCATTTTCAGGACACGACAGATCGCCTAGTTTCCCGGCTCCATCTTGACCCTGGCGATCTGGTCGTCGACATCGGCAGCAATGACGGAACCTGGCTCGGCTGTTACAAACCCTATGATATTGACGCCCTCGGCGTCGAAGCTGCCCGCAATCTGGCCACGATGGCCAATCAGGCCGGGCTTCACACACTCAACTGCTTTTTCAACGAGAAAGCTGCCGAATCGATTCTCGCGGCGCACGGTCCGGCCAAACTGGTCACCGCCGCAGGAGTGTTCTTTCATCTCGAGGAACTGCACAGCGCGACCGCCGGGGTTGCGCGCCTGATTGGTCCCGACGGGGTGTTCTGCGTCCAGGCCATCTATCTCGGCGAAATTCTGGCGCATACCGAATTCGACAACATCTATCACGAACACCTGACCTACTGGACCGTTCGTTCGATCGGCGATCTGTTCGCCCGCCATGGCCTTGAGATTTTCAGCGCCCAACTTCTTCCGATTCATGGCGGGTCGCTGGAACTGCTGGTCGCTGCCCGCGGTCGCCGTTCCATCGACCCCTCGGTTCGAGCAATGCTGGCCGCCGAACGGGCCGGTGGCTATCATCAGCTTGCAACCTACCAGGCTTTTGCCGATCGGGTCTGGCAGATGCGCGAGCGTCTGCTGACTATTCTCGCTGATTTTCGCGATCGCGGCCTGACCGTGTACGCCTTCGGCGCACCGGCAAAAGGGGCGACATTGTTGAATTCCTTCGGGATCTCCGTCGACATGGTTCCTTTCGCCGTCGAGCGCAATCCGCTCAAAATCGGCAAAGTGATCCCGGGTGCGCGGATTCCCATCATCGATGAGGCCACCGCGGCACCTCCTGATGCTTATTTGGTTCTTCCCTGGAATTTTCTGACTGAATTCCTGCAGAAGAAGCGTGATTACATCATGTCAGGGGGCAAATTTATTGTCCCCGTTCCGGAACCAATTGTCATCGACGCCGGAAATTTCGATGCCCATGTCCATTGAGAACCCGCCGGCAACCGTGATCGTGACCGGCGCAACCGGCTTCGTTGGCCGAAATCTGCTGCAACGGTTGGCCTGTCAGGTCGACCGCGTGATTGCGATCAACCGCGGCGATGTTCTGCCGACGGGACCAAGTGGAGTTGCTTTATCGCGGATCGAACAGGTGGCGGTTCGGGATCTTGGCGCCCTGGACCCCGGTGCCGACGCCATCGTGGTTCATCTTGCCGCCAGTCGCTATGACGCGGTCAAATTTCGTACTGACCAAGCACGGATTTTGGTCGAAAATGTTGACCTTGCGGGTTGGATTTACAGCTTCTGTGCCGAGAAGGGAATCAACGAAGTCCGCCTCGCCAGCAGCATCGCGGTTTACGGTGCCTCGCAGATCGTTCTGGATGATCAACAGCCACTTCCAGAAAACGATCCTTTCGTAAGCGAAATGATGTATGGCTGGTCAAAGCGAGTCGCCGAGACCTATTCACGGTTATTTCTCGAAAAATACGGCATCCATACCGTAGCCTTTCGATTGTCGAACCCCTACGGCCCCTTCGATGCGATTGATGAGGAATCGGCCCACGTCGTTCCCGCGTTCGTGATCCGGGCCTTGTGCGGTGACGGCCCCTTCACGATACGAGGCAATCCGGCCGCCACCCGGGATTTTATCTTTATCGATGATGTCGTTGACGTGCTGACACGATCACTCTCCTGGCGCGAACGCACCGGGGTGTTCAACCTGGCGACCGGGCAGAATGTGACGATCCAATACTTGGCTGAAACGGTGCTGCGTTTGACGAGGTGCAATCGTCCAATTGTGGTCGGTGGGGCGGCCACAGGTGATGTCGTCCACCGGCAGTGTGCTGTCGAAGCTCTGCGTCGCGCTTTCCATCCGGGCCCCATGACGCAACTCGAACAGGGCTTGATCCCGACAATAGAGTGGTATCGCAATGTCCTGGGCAGATGAGCCGACGCTGATCCTTGGAGCTGACGGATTCGTTGGCCGAAATCTGCGCATCTGGCTGGAGCAGCGTGGTTGGCCCTCTCACGCGATCGGCCGAGCCGATGGAGATCTGACCGATGCTGCAACCTGCGAACGGCTGTTCCAGGTTGCGCCCCGTTGCGGGCGAATCGTGCATTTGGCAACACATCAGCGAACTGGCCAACGCCAATATGAGATTCCGGCCACGTTGCTGGACGTGAATGCCCGGATCCATCTGAATGTCTTGCGGGCCTGGGCACAATGGCAGCCACAGGCTAAGTTGATTTCGACGGGAAGCTCATGCGCTTATCCAGAGAATCCGGACCCGATCACCGAAGGCCGGTTCATGACCGGACCTTTGCATCCTTCGGTACAATGCTACGGCCTCGCCAAGCAGGTCCTCGTGACCGGTAGCGATGCGTACGCCCGACAATACGGCCTGCGCTGGTTGCACTGTATTCTGGCGACGCTCTATGGTCCTTTTGATCATACCGCGAATGATCGTGCCCATTTCATCGGTGGCATGATGTCCCGTGCTCTCGCGGAGCGGGCTTCGGGCTCCCGCGTTTTTACCGTGTGGGGTAACCCGGCAACCGTACGCGAGTGCCTGTACGTGACCGATCAGATCGAGGCGATTGTCGCGGCGGATTCCTGCTTCGAGAATCAGATCCTTAACTGTGCCGCCAATCAACCGACGACCGTTGGTGCGGTCGCACGCGCGGTACTGGAGGCCCTGGACTGGCCGGCGGTGATCGAACATCCTGAGAACAGCTTTCAAGGGACATTGCGCAAAGTCCTGGACAGCTCCCGCTTCCTCACGGCGAGCGGCTGGAAACCTCGGATCGACTTGGTCGCCGGATTGCAATACGTGGCCCAATCATTGTCGGAGCCGTCGCCATGATTATTATGTCACGGACACCGCTACGTGTCAGCCTGTTTGGGGGAGGCACCGACTATCCCGCCTATTTTCAACATCATCCGGGCGCTGTCATCGGTTTTGCAATTTCGAAATACATCTATATTTCTGCATTGCGCTTGGGAGCATGGGTCGATTATCGCTATCGACTAAGTTATTCCAAGGTTGAGACTGTTGAGACGATTGGGGATATCCAGCATCCTGTGGTGCGCGCTGTCTTCGATCGCTATGGCATCCAGGAACCATTGGACATTTCGGTTCAAGCCGATTTGCCGGCCAGTATCGGCCTTGGCAGCTCCTCGGCCTTCACCGTCGGCATGATTAATATGGTATCGAGTCTGGGACGGGTCCCACGAACCAAGCTGGAGCTGGCCCGAGAAGCGATCTATGTCGAGCGGGTGCTGTTGCGCGAGAATGTTGGGGTGCAGGATCAGCTTCATGCCGCGTTCGGGGGCTTCAACCGGTTTGATTTCAACCAGGATCGGATCAGCCTCTCCCCGATCGATATTACCGGAAGTGCTCTTAAGACATTGTCGGACTGGATGGTTCTCGTGTTTACCGGCATCAAGCGCCATGCAAGTCCGATTGTCGCCGAGCAAATTCAGGCGACGCAGGAGCGGAAATTGGACAAGGACTTGTCGGAACTGATGGTGCTGATGGAAGAGGGCCACAAGGCGTTGCAAACCGGAAGCGGTGAAGCGCGCGCCCAGGCCGTTGGCCGCCTGCTAAATGAAAGTTGGGCGATCAAACGCCGCTTGACGACGCAGATTTCCAATCCGGCGATTGATGAGCTCTATCAACACTGCATCGCGTTAGGCGCGATCGGTGGCAAGCTTTGTGGTGCCGGAGGGGGGGGGTTTCTTCTGATGGTCGTCCCGCCTGACCGTCGGACAGCATTTTGCGAGGCCCTCGACCGTCGCAACTGTGTCGACTTTACGATTGATGGGGTTGGTTCTGTCATTTTCCATCAGGCACAGGACTGATCGTTTAAAATGATGCTTGATGCCATCATCCTTTGTGGCGGCCGCGGAACGCGACTGGCGCCTGTCATTCACGACATTCCCAAACCGTTGGCACCCGTCGCAGGGCGGCCTTTCCTTGATTACCTACTGATACAGTTGGCTGCCAGTGGCATCGTTCGCGAAGTCGTTTTGGCGCTCGGGCATCTGGCTGATCGCATTGTCGATCATTACCAGAGCCATCCGCCGGTGATTCCGCTTCGATTCATTCGGGAGTCGCAGAGCCTGGACACGGGTGGGGCTCTGATCAATGCCATGACGGCGACGAGCAGTGACCCGATCCTGGCGATGAATGGCGACAGTTTCGTCGGACTTGACCTCGCAGCCCAGCTTTCCCACCACCGCAACCATCGCGCCGAGGCGACCGTCGCGTTGATCGATGTCGAAGACAGCGGTCGTTATGGGCGAGCGGAGTTGAAGGGTCGCCGCCTTGTCGGATTTCACGAAAAGCAGCAGAACGCAGGCCCCGGGCTGGTCAATGCCGGCGTTTATATCTTGGCACGATCCGCATTAGCCCGTTCATTGGAGCGTTGCTCGTTCGAACGCGACCTGCTACCGGATCTGATCCTGCGTGGGGCCGTCGAGACCATGATAGCCTGCGGACCTTTCACGGACATCGGACTTCCGGAAACCTATGCGGCCGCGCCGGCCTTTATCAATCGCTATTTCGATTCCCATGGTTTGTTGATCCGATCTGAGCATCGCTCTGAAACATGACCAGCGTGACACGGGCAAGGCATCGATCACGCCCAGGCAAAAGAAAAACACGGATTGCAGCAACGACGGTGGAATTCGTCCGCGGAGCCTTCGATGCTGCGCTTTTTCCGGTGCATGGTCCGGGAGCATCCGCTAAAGAAAGCGACCATGTCGATGATTGAATCTCTGACCGAAGCGGTCAAACAGCACCAGGCGGGGCGTCTGGAGTCCGCCGACGCGCGCTATCGTCAAATCCTGTGCCAGCAACCCGACCATGCCGATGCCCTTAATGCCCTTGGGGTCTTGATGTGCCAAGTCGGGCGGCCGGACCAGGCCATCACCCTGATCGGGCACGCCGTCGCGGTTGGCGATGCCATCGGACAATACGGTTGCAATCTCGGTGAGGCGTTTCGGGCGGCAGGGCGCCTGGATGAGGCCGTCACCACGCTACGCCTTGCGGTCACCCGAAACCCAACCGATACGCAGAGCCACTATAACCTTGGATTAGCGTTGCAAAAGCTCGATCGGCATAGCGAGGCCATGGCCTGCTTTGAGACAGCGATCCAGCACGACCCCCGTCATTTCGATTCCTATTTCAGCCTGGCGGGCAGCCTGCAGCAGATCGGTCGAATCGAAGACGCCATCGCGGGATACGATCGGATCATCGACCTGTTTCCTGAGCAGACGCAGGCGGTGGCCTATCGCCAGGAAGCCATCAATCAGCGTGATGCGGCAGCGGAAGAGGAATCGCTGGAGACCCTTAGCGAACAGGAGATCTACCTCCGCCTATCGCGACACCACGAAACCCGGGACAGCATGCTTTACCGCGGCTTGTGCCAAGCGATCCAGAATGGCCAGATCCGGATCGAAATCGACCTCAAGCGGATTAACCATTTGGATTGCCCCGTCGCAGGTGACGCGTTCTCAACCCAGTTCCTCTATGCGGTGCTGATTGTGGCGGGGCTGGTCGCGTGGTTCCTATCCTGGCCGGCTGGCATTGGCGTTCTGGTGGCAAGCGTTCTGGCTTATTGGACGCGGTTGCGGCGCGTGATCAACCGACGAACAAAGCGCTATGTCCTGAAGCAGATCGCCCAGGATGGCGCATTATGGGATCGGTTGTGGCGCTTCGGTGGTGTCAGCCTGTCTTGCCCCGGCAAGGAGCATTCAGCGCGTTGTGATGCTCCAGCTGATGACTGGCGGGCCTTCGTAACCGAATTCCTGAAAACCGTCTGAGGTCGTGGGCTTGGCGTGATGTCAAATCGCGCTACCGATCATGGACGGGATCTCAGAGAAGTCCCATTCAGGGTCGCTATCGGTAAGGATACCTTCATGCTGGATCACTTGAAAGCAAACAATCGGGCCTGGGTGGAACGTAAAATATCCAGCGATGCCGATTTTTTTCGGCGGCTCGTGCGACAACAGGCACCGGAGTATCTCTGGATTGGCTGTTCCGATAGTCGGGTCCCAGCCAATGAGATTGTCGGCCTTGATCCCGGGGAACTGTTCGTACACCGGAATGTTGCCAATCTCGCGTCGCCACAGGATACCAATTACCTCTCGGTCCTGCAGTTTGCCGTCGATGTGTTGAAGGTCAAGCACATCATGGTGGTGGGCCATTATGGCTGTGGCGGCGTTAGTGCTGCTGTCGATGGTCAACGCCGGGGCCTTGTCGATCACTGGCTGCACCCGATCCGCGAGGTTCACCACCAACACCGTCATGAACTCGCCGCGTTACCGGATTCTCAGACCCGACTCGATCGCCTGTGCGAGCTCAACGTCATTCGCCAAGTCAGAAACGTCGCATCCGACGTCTTCGTACAAGAAGCCTGGGAGCGCGGCCAGAGTCTGCATGTCCATGGCTGGATTTATTCGTTGGCCAATGGCTTGGTTTCGGATCTCGATGTGACGATCTGTCGGCGGGAGGATCTTGAACGGCTGGATTAAAAGCTCCCGCGTCCCAATTTCCATGATCGGCACAGGCGCAGAGATAAGCGCCCGCAAGCCGGCGAAATCGCGACAATCGCCTGATATCCTCACGTAAATGTTCGCCCGTAAGCGCCCGCAATCCATCCGCACCGCATGAGCAGCCAAGCTGAGGAGACCTTAACCCTTGGCATACCCGTACAACGCGCTGGAGCATGAAGGCATTCCTTGATGAAAATCTCGGTCGTCACGCCGTCCTACAATCAAGCCGAATTTCTCGATCGCACCATCCGCAGCGTGCTGTGCCAGGATTATCCTGATCTTGAGTACCTGATCCTGGACGGCGGCTCGACGGATGGCAGTCTGGCCATCATCGAAGCTTATGCGGACCACCTTACCTATTGGCGTTCCACTCCGGATGACGGCCAGGCGGCCGCGGTCGCTGAAGGCTTGGCACGCGCCACCGGCGATATCTTGTGCTACCTGAACAGCGACGACCTCCTGGCCCCCGATTGCCTGCAACGTGTTGCAACGGCATTCGCCCAGAACCCCACTGTCGATATGGTATTCAGCAATCGCTGCATCGTCGATCCCGGAGACCGGATTACCGGTTTCTGGCTGTTACCGCCATTGACTGGGCCCCTGTTACAGGCTTGGCCTTTATTGCCCCAGGAAACTTGCTTCTGGCGCCGCAACTTGATGGCGCGGGCGGGCAACGTCGATGTATCGCTTCGCTTTGCCTTGGATTACGACCTGTTCGTCCGGTTCCTGCGTCATGGCCGCTGCTGCAAGCTCCCCGGCTTCCTGGCCGCCTTCCGGCGCCATGCTCAAGCAAAATCGACTCACTCTTATCAAACGATCGGCCTGGCCGAAGTTGGCCAGATCCGTCGCCGCTATCGCCTTCGTCGGGATCCAGTTTCCCGTTTTCTGGGACGGGCCATTGGCGAATACAGCTACTGGGCTGGTGCCGTTTGGGGAGCCGCGGCATGTTGGCGGTCGGGAACAGCGTACCATATCGGCCAGGACTTCAACGTAATCTGGCATGGCGCCTTGCGCGCAGAGACGTGGCTCCCGCCGCCCCCGAGAGGAAGTCTATCGCCGCCAAATCCTCCATGACGCCACGCGGCAGCGCGAGCCATGCCATGTCCGGACAACCCACTGACCCGGGACGCTATTTTGGTCGATTTACGCAAACTCGCCGCTGCGAAACCGGCGAATTTTGGGCAAACCCAGGATAAAGTAGTAAGGCCAGGCGCAGTCTCCGGCGAAGGCTTGGCAAGACTGCTGCAGAGCTTGGCCGATATGGTTGAATTTGATGGCATAATAGGCGTTTTGGCCAACCGACCAACCGTGCCAGGCTCGATAGAGGGGTCGCATCGGGTCATGATGAGGCAGGGTATCAAGCCGATCACGACTCAGGCGGAGATTGTCTGCCGCAGCCGTCAATAGGCCCTGCTCCGAGAACGTCAGAGATTTCGGGTGAGAATTATAGATATAGACGATGTCATCGATCTGGACCGTTTCCATGCCACTTGCGGCACATCGCAAGATGAAATCGCGGTCGCCAGCAACCTTAAATTTAGGGTAAAAAACACCAACCGTATCGAAGATCGCTCGTCGAAAAAACCGGGCATTGAGCAGGACCGGACCGTACAAGGCCGCCGCAACACTCAACCGGCGTAGCGGCGCTGGATAGAGCCACGGCGCATCACCGTTGGGGGGCTGCAATTGAGCAAAACCGGTGACGCATGGCGCCGCGGGATCGTCGCGGAATGCTGCCGCGACAGATTGAACCGCACCGGGCGCCAACCGATCGTCGCTGTTTAAAAATGCGATGACGTCCCCCGTTGCCATTGCCATTCCGCGGTTCATGGCGTCGTACATGCCCTCGTCAGCTCGCGACTGCCAGCGAATAGTCGGGAATTCTGCGAGAATCTCCTGTGTCCCGTCGGTCGATCCACCGTCCATGATGATGTGCTCGATCGTCGCACCGCCCTGTTGTAACACGCTGTCGATACAGCACCGTAATACCTGCGCCGCGTTGAGGCAGGGGGTAATAATAGAAAGCTTCATCGCGATCTCTTGCACATATTCATTCCAGAACCATACATCTACCGCCGGAGTTGTGTTCTGATGGGCTTTGATGCCGCAGCCATCGTTGCGCTCTTCACGCAGCACCATGGTGCGAAATTCGACAATGGCGGGTGGATATTCATCACATGGAACAGGCGCTGGCCCACGAGGGGAATGGAGGGCCGCAATCCTGGGCAGTCAAGCGATGACCGGCAAGCAATGGGCAGATTTCAAGCGCCGCCGCGCGCGCCGCCGAGGCCCGGTCAGCACCCTGTCGCAGCCCCTTGTCGTTTCGGCCGACGAGTGTCGGCCATAACCGACGGCTGCCTGCCAAGCCAGTCACCCCGCCCGGGAGGCCGTGACAAGCGATTTCTCGCATTCCCAATAAGTTACGATACGCTAAAATAGGCTATCAGGACGAGCGGACGTTCGGGAAATTCTCAGCGTACCATCGATAGGTCATATCCAGGCCCTCGGCGAGAGAAAGCTCGGGCTCGAATCCAAGATTCAATAATTTAGATACATCATAACGCCTGTGGATCTGCCCATCGGGCTTTGATCTGTCCCATGTAATACGGTCAACCTTCGAAATTTTCTGTAAAATGTCTACCATGTCACGGATGGGACAAACCATGCCCGTCGCAACATTGATTGGTCCGATATGCTTCTCAGCGATCAGCAGGAGGGCCCGAGCGGCATCTTGCCCGGAAATGAAGTCACGTTCCGCAATGCCGGTTCCCCAAACACTAACGCCAGTTCCGTCTCGCGCAGACTTGTAGAATTTCGCTATGAGAGACGGGACAACATGGCCATATACGCTATCAAATCGATCGTGCGGTCCGTAGATATTCGTCAGTATTGGACACGCATATGCCATACCATATTGCATATTGTAGGCTTCAAGCTGCGCCAACATCGCTCGCTTTACATGACCATAGGACGCCTCCGAGCCATGCGGAGGGCCATCCCATATCATTTCTTCCGATATCGGCATTTGGCAATCCGATGAATAAACTGCGACGGAGCTGATGGCGACGATTTTCTTGCACTGAACCTTATGCGCCGCGTCAATGACGTTGGAATTAATGCGAACGTTATCGATAAACATTTCAGCCGGGAAGCACTTGTTTCCCATCAAGCCATGCACTCGAGCCGCTAAATGGAACACGAGACGCGGTCTAATCTCTTGAAACAGCCTTAAAGTGGTCGCTTCATCCCGAAGGTCGCCATCATTCGTTGACAATATACGAAATGCATCGCCGTTTCGGGTAAGCGCCGCCGTCAACGCCTTTCCAAGAACACCGCTAGCACCAGTAACAAGGATCATATCTCGCCTCGTAATTTGCGACTATAGATTGTTAATCTGTTTTGTTCATGACGAAGATCGTCTCGGATAAATACAAAAACAATCGTGAGTTGATTTTCTGGTGCCACCACCCAAATAGCGGACCACTTGATAGGCAGGGCAAGCTGCCATTTCAAAAACAGCCATGTCTGGGCAGCACCTAACAGTAGTGGAAGGTTGATTTTTCAGCAATGACTTTTCATCAGCACGTTACACTGATATGCGTGTTGGCGCATTGGACAGATGGTTGGTGAGATACCCGCCGTCCTGGGCAGCGACGAAATGAGCGGGTCGCAACGACTGAAATCCGGCCTTCCCCCGTCGCCAGCATTCCGCTTGGTTCAGAACCGCGACGCAATGTGTTGCACGGATGCCCGGATCGGGCTAAGCGAGAAGAAGGCCATCGCCTGCCGGGGCGCCGCGCGACAGTGCGGACCACGACCGACGAACAACCCTTCATATTCAACGTACGCCGACCCGGTACAAGCCACCGGAATCGTGATCGCCGCCATCGTCCTCAACCGAATGCTCGATCTAGGACGCTCGCAATCCGTCTGTGTCACTTGAATAGCCGAATTGGGAGCGATTTACCTTTTGGCATAGGCGCGCAACACGTTGGCCGGAGATGGACATCGGAGCCCGACATCACTAGATTCTTATGAAGACAACGGCCCCGCTAACGAATGCGTTGGGTTGCCGATTCTATCCAGTTTAATAAATGTCTCGTCATGGCGTCAGTATCTTGAGATACCCTGTATAGAGAAAGTAGTTTATCATAATGACGGTAATTCCAGAATTCTGGCGCAATCGCCGCGTCCTTCTGACGGGCCATACCGGTTTTAAGGGGGCTTGGCTGTCGCTCTGGTTACAGAAATTGGGAGCGGAAGTCGTGGGGTATGCACTTCCAGCGCCGACCGAGCCTTCATTGTTCGAATTGGCCCAGGTCGGTACCGGAATGGTCAGCGAAATCGGCGACATTCGAGACTTGCCACACCTTCTCCTGGTCATGCGCCGCCACCGACCTGAGATCGTTATTCATATGGCGGCTCAGCCTCTGGTTCGTGCCTCTTATGAGGATCCGGTTGGAACCTACGCGACCAATGTCATGGGGTCGGTCAATCTGCTTGAGGCTGTTCGTCAGCAGGAGGATGTCGCGGCCGCCCTGGTTATTACAACCGACAAATGCTATAGCAACTCTGGTTCGCTGTGGGGCTATCGTGAATTTGAGCCTATGGGGGGGCACGATCCCTATGCAAGCAGCAAGGGCTGTGCCGAGTTGGTAACCGCGGCCTATCGCACCAGCTATTTCGCGACGACCGCCGGAAGACGTGGCGGCAAGCCGGTCTCTGTCGCGACCGCACGGGCCGGAAACGTGATCGGCGGTGGTGACTGGGCAAAAGATCGCTTGGTTCCCGACATCCTCGCGGCCTTCGACAGCCAGCAAGAGGTGGTCGTTCGTTGTCCCAATGCGGTCCGCCCGTGGCAGCATGTGCTTGATCCGCTGGCGGGTTATCTGACCCTGATACAAAAATTGCACGGTAACGGTGACACGTTTGCCGAGGCCTGGAATTTCGGCCCCGCTCCCGAGAGCGAACGTCCGACGCGGGATCTTGTTGACATGATGTCGGCGCTTTGGGGGCGTGGTGCGGGATGGCGGCTGCATGAGGGTTATTCGCCGCATGAGGATGCCGTTCTTCGCCTCGATTGCTCGAAAGCCCGGCAACGTTTGGGATGGACGCCCCGCTTGACATTGCAGGAGACGCTGCGCTGGACGATCGATTGGCATAATGGCTATCGAAGCGGCGCTGATTGCCATGCTCTGACCATGGCTCAGATTGCTGCGTTCCAGGATCAATAGCCACTCGTGCTGCCGTCACTCGTTGTGGCACCGTTCCGGGAGTGGCTGGCCTTGCCGAGGGCATGGTCTTGGCGTAAGCAGGTCGGCAGGCGATCAATCAATAGAGGAGCATGCAGACAATGGCCGAGTCCTGGTCCATTCTGGTCACCGGCGGTGCAGGCTATCTCGGCTCGGTTCTGGTCCCGGCGCTGCTGGCGGCGGGACACCGGGTGACGGTCCTCGACAACTTCATGTTCCACCAGAACGCCCTGGCCGCCGTCTGCGCGGATCCTCAGTTTTCGGTAATCCGCGGCGATGCACGCGACGAAAAGCAACTACAAGATGCGCTTGACGGCAAAGACCTGATCATTCCCCTTGCGGCACTGGTCGGCGCGCCCCTGTGTGATGCCGATGCTATCGGGGCGGTCTCGCTCAATCGTGATGCTGTGGCCAGCCTGTGCCGGTTGGCAGCGCCGACGCAACGCATCCTGATGCCCGTCTCGAACAGCGGTTATGGAATCGGCGACCCGGGGCAGGTTTGCACTGAATCGTCGCCATTACGGCCGATTTCTCTCTATGGCCGCACGAAGGTCGAGGCCGAACAGTTGGTCCTGCAACGCGGCAATGCCATCACATTGCGGCTTGCGACCGTATTTGGCATGTCACCGCGGATGCGTATCGACCTGCTGGTCAATGACTTCGTCTACCGGGCGATCAATGACCGTGCCGTTATCCTGTTCGAAGCCCATTTCAAACGGAATTTTATTCACATCCGCGATGTCGCCCGCGCCATGCTTCATGCCATCGATCATTTCGACATCATGAAGGACAATGTCTATAATCTGGGCCTGTCGGATGCCAATCTGTCGAAGTTCGAATTGTGCCAGCAGATTCAGCGCCATCTGCCGAAATTCGTCTTCCTGGAATCGCCGATCGGTGAAGACCCGGACAAGCGCGATTATATCGTTTCCAACGCGAAGATCGAGGCGACCGGTCTGCTACCACGCTATTCCCTGGACGATGGAATAAGGGAACTAATCAAGGGCTACCGGATGCTCCGTAACAGTCGCTATGGTAACATCTGACGAAACCGCCGATCTTTGACGCGGTGCATTGATACACAAATTGGGAAAAGGGCGGACTTCGGCCATTGTCCGTAGCTTCAGGGTAAGCGGCGCGGAGCCACCCTTTGGTCGAGACGTGACACACCAGTTCTCAACCCGATACCGGACTTTGTCGTTGTGCTTGTTCGGCATCGAGTAATCAGAACCAGAGCAGCGCAAGGCGATCTGAGCGACCTCTACCTCACGACGGGCTTTCAGGATCGCTGTCCGATTTGCGCGCCAACGCCACTCAGACCCCAAAAGCTACGAATGAACACCAAGCCGTTCCAGATTACTCCGCGCGACAGCGTTCCCGCGTGAGGCCGCTTTGCGGTACAGTTTGATCGCTGCATTCCGGTCGGCAGCAACACCCTGGCCGCTTTCATACATCAACCCCAGATTGACCTCGGCATCGACGCTGCCAAGGTCGACAGCTTTCTGGAACCAGGATAGCGCCTCGGTCAGGTTTTTTTCGGTTCCCAATCCATTGAGATAGAGTACCCCTAAACCGTTCTGAGCATCGGGCAGCCCTTTGGCGGCAGCAGCCTGAAACAACGTAAAGGATTGGGCCGCATCCTGGGGCACGCCATCGCCATTGAGGTAAATGGTGGCGAGGGCATTCTGGGCAATGGGAAAGCCGCGCTTTGCTGATTCTTGCAACAGATGGATCGCCTCGGCGATATTTTTCTCGACGCCGTCACCGGTACGGTAACTCTGAGCCAGGTTAAACTGAGCGAGAGGATTGCCGGCATCGGCGCCTTTTCGAAACCATGAGATCGCTTGCGCTGTATCCTTGGTGACGTCTTCACCGTTGAGGTACATCGTGCCAAGATTATTAGCCGCCGTACCATTGCCGGCGTTGGCCGCCTCAACATAAAGCGCGATCGCTTTTTTGACATCCCGGTCGATTCCGTCGCCGGCGATGTAGAGATCACCAAGATTGATCTTGGCCAGGACATCACCCTGATCGGCGGCCTTGATGAACCAATCGCGGGCGGCTTTGGTGTCACGGGTCACACCCAAGCCGTTGAGGTACAACACGCCGAGACTGTTTTGAGCCGCGACGTTACCCTGTTTCGCGGCCATGCTATACCAATGAAAGGCTGCGGTGCGATCAACGTCGACGCCCTCGCCATTGAGATATTTCCAGCCCAATTTGAACTGGGCATCAACATTTCCTTTGTCCGCCGCGGCTTGAAGAACCGAGAGGGTATCGGCGTCGGATGCAGCCGCCAGATCCTGGACGTTGCCCCAAACGGGCTGCAGCGCAGCGACGAACAGGCCCAGGGTTAGCAATCTACGCACTTTCATACCGTCCTCGCTTCGAAAACCAGAAAACCGATGAGCCTGACATCGATGGTTGCCGTGTCTTTAGAGGCCTATCCGGCATTTTTCAAGGTTCGCTTTCCCGGCATTGGCCCCGATCTTCGGCACTGTGAGCCACCGATCACGACAGGAGGCTACGCGATGATGTCGTTGTTCCGGTTCATGCGCCGCCATTCATGATGTGAGTGCCCGGCATACCGCCGCGATGACGGTCACCCAGTCGCCGCGTGTCGATTGCCGGAACAGGCGCAGACTCGGATACCAGGGGCTGTCGTCACGATCCAGCATCCAGCGCCAATCCGGAGCAAACGGCAACAACACCCAGCTCGGCCGGCCCAAGGCACCGGCAAGATGGACAACCGAGGTATCGGCCGCGATCAACAGGTCGAGTTGTTCCAGAATTGCGGCCGTATCGGCGAAATCAGTCAATTCCGGCCCCAGATCAAGCGCGATCAACCCGTCAGGGCGCAGCGCGGTCGCCGCAGGCCCTTTCTGAAGAGCGACAAACGAAATGCCGTTGAGTCCCGCGAGTGGTGCCAATGCCGCCACTGGGATTGACCGGTTGGCGTCATTCTGGTGCGCGGGGTTGCCAGCCCAAACCAATCCGATCCGTCGCCCGGGCAGTCCCTCAAGCCGACCCCGCCAACGTTGCCGGTAGGTTGGTGGCGGTTGCAGGTAAGGAATGTTGGCCGGGATCGTCTCGATCGTGGTGTTGAGGATCCAGGGCAGTTCCATCAAAGAGCACTGCCAGTCAACAGGCGGCAGGGGTTGCCCGATCGCAACCACAGCACTCAGCCCCGGTATATGTCGCAGCAAAGTCGCCAGTTCAGCGGGGCTCTCAAGCACAACCCGTGCGCCTCTTGCAGCCACCAGGGGAACATAACGGACAAATTGCAAGCTGTCGCCCAGCCCCTGCTCGGCATGCAGAAGCACGGTCTGGCCTGTTGGGTCCTGGCCGCGCCAAGCCGGTTGCGCCCGGGAACCCGGTATCATGCCGGGTACCGCCCAGCGGGACTGGTATCCGGGCCACCCTGCGGCGAGATCGCCTTTCAACAAGGCGACGATACCGTGCTGATAGGCCGCCAAACCGTGATCGGGCTTCTGGTTCAGAACCTGACGGAAATGCGCATCCGCCTCATCCAGCCGGTTTTCGACCAGCAGGGCGGATCCAAGGTTACTGCGGGCATCGACAAAATGAGGATCAATCGTCAAGGCCCGGGCACAACTCGCTTTGGCCAGTGCCACATCGCTGTATCGGACGAGATTGCCGAGATTGTTCCACGCGGGAGCCAGCGCCGGGTCCAGGCTCAGGGCACAACGGAACGCGGCGGCTGCTTGCTCGACCATCCGGGCCTGTTCGAATACTGTGCCCAGATTGTTCCAGCCCTTGACGTAGTCAGGACGGCAGGCGACGACCCGCCGATAGCTTTGGATCGTGGCAGCCAGGTCGCCGCGGCGTCGATCCAGACCCGCTCGATTATAGAGAAAATCGCAGTGAGCCGGATCGAGGATCAGGGCATTGCGGAAACAGATCTCGGATCGATCAGGCTGACCGAGCTGGTCAAAAACCGAGCCGAGATTGCCATGATAATCCGGAACGTCCGGTGCCAACGCCAGGGCCCGGAGCATCGGGCCGGTTGCTGATTCGCTCAGGCCGCCTTGATAATAGGCCAAACCGAGCAGATGCAACGCGTGGGCATGTTCCGGGACCTGGGCTAAAAATCGGCGGTAACCGGTGATCGCCGGCGCCAATCGCCCCGCTCGGTGGTCTTCGACCGCCGCAGCCCAGAGCACAGCGGGTTCCACGATCGGCACGCGTGCTTTCGGCATCGTTCCCAGCCACGGGCGGCCACCGTCCAGGGCCCGGACGATGTCGCCAATCAGGCCGTTCCAATCACCCCGCACTCTTTGCCGGAACAAACGCACGCTGGGGTACCAGGGACTGTCGGCTCGATCGAGCTGCCAGCGCCAATCAGGAATAAAGGGCAGCATGATCCAGCACGGCCGTCCCAACGCACCGGCGACATGAGCCACGGCGGTATCAACCGTGATGACCAGGTCCAGTACGCTGATGGCCGCCGCCAGATCGGCGAAATCGAAGATAGCGGAATCAAGATCGACAATGCGCTTCTGCCAGCCCAATCGTGCTAGGTCCGCGACCCGCTCACCCTTCTGCAAAGACAGCCAACGCAGTCCCGGTACGTCCAATAAGGGTGCCAGCTTTTCCAGCGGACAGGAGCGATCCGTATCGAAGGCATGCTTGGGGCTCCCGGCCCAGACCAGGCCGATCCGTCGGCCCGGCGGCTCGCGCTCCAATCGGCGCCGCCACGCTGTCACCCGTGCCGGATCGGTCCTCAGATAAGGAATTGCGGCAGGAATGGTATCGAGACCGGTGGCAAATCGATGCATCAGCCCCAGCAGGCGGGTCTGCAAGTCAAAGGGCGGTAACGGCTCCCCCGCCGCGATCACGGCATCGAGTCCCTTGACCGACTGCATCAACGGAACCAGGGACCGCTCACATTCAAGAAGAACCGGTCCGCCAAGCTTGCGGAGCAGAGGCGCGTAGCGAATCAGATGAACAACGTCACCAAGGCCTTGTTCGGTGTGGATCAGTAGCGTTTTCCCGGGAAAGGGCAGGCCATCCCAGAACGGTTGATGAAACGGACGTGGCGGGACATCCGGGCGGCGCCACAACCATTCCAGCTCCAGGGTTCCCTCGGCATAATCGCCCAACAGTAGCAGCAGCATACCCAGATTGGCATGGATGCCGGCGTTGCCGGGATCAAGCGCCAAGGCCCGCCGGTAAGCGCCAACCGCTTCGGCCGGGCGCGCTGCCGCGCGTAATGCTTCCCCCAGATTGCCGTGATAATGAGGAATGGCGCCCTGGACGGCAATCGCTTGCAGAATCAGGTCGACCGCAGCACCGGCGTGACCGGCCTGCAAGGCGACAACACCCAGAAGATGAAGGGCATCGCACTGCCGCGGCTCCACCGCCAGGACCTGACGATACAGTGCCTCGGCTTCGGCCAATTGGCCCGCCTGGTGCTGGGCCAGGGCCTGCTGCAACGCTTCGGCAATGACAATCATGGCCGCAAGGAATCCAGTGCGGCCGCAACAGCCGTGGCGAGCGCGTCCCAATCACCGGGAACCGGTTGCCGGAACAGGCGCAGGGTCGGATACCAGGGCGTGTCGCTCCGGTCGCGCATCCAACGCCAATCCGGAGCGTAAGGCAGCAACACCCAGCAGGGGCGACCCAGGGCGCCGGCGAGGTGAGCCACCGCGGTATCGACGGTGATCACCAGATCAAGCGTTTCGATAATGGCCGCGGTGTCGGCAAAATCCTCAATCAAGGGGGCGAGATCGACGATCCGGTTTTGCCAGCCCAGGCGAATCAAGTCGCCGGCCACCGCACCTTTTTGCAGAGACACCCATTGGATGCCGGGAACCGAAAGCACCGGCGCCAACGCCGCCAAGGGGCAGGAACGGCGACGATCATTGCCATGTTTCGGGTTGCCGGCCCAAACCAGCCCGGCCGTGAATCCCGGCTCCAGCCGTTGTCGCCAGATCATGACGCGGTTTGAATCGGCCTGAAGGTAGGGGATCGGTCCGGGCAGATCCGGCCAGTCGAGACCAAGCCGATGCATCGTTCCGAGCAGCGACGCCTGAAAATCGACCGGAGGCAGTGGCGCATCCAAGGCAATCACCTGATCGATCCCGGGCACCGCGGCAAACAGGGGCAACAATGTATCGTCGCATTCGATGATCAGGCGACGGCACCGTTCCTTCAGCCGGGGCACCAAGCGAATCAGCTGTATCGCATCGCCCAGTCCCTGGTCATTGTGGATCAACAGCGTTGAGTCCGGACAGGCATCCCCGGTCCAGTTTGGAATGCGGGTACGGCGCCGAGGTACCTGTTCGGTCTGCCATAACCATTCCAGTTCGGCGGCACCGACCACCATATTGCCAGCGAGCAGCTGGGTCACGGCCACGCTGACATGGAATTTGGCGTCGTCAGGGTTGAGCCGCAGAGCCCGCCGATAAATCGGCATGGCCGCGTCCGGCCGATCGCGATCCTTCAACAGATTGCCGAGATTGTGCCAGGCCGGTGCCAATGCCGGATCGAGACACAGGCTGCGATGATAGAGCGCCTCTGCCCGGTTTCCATCGTCCCGTTCCTGTTCCACCAGGGCAAAATTGTAGTGGATCGCGGCCGATCCGGGAGACAGAATTGCCGCGCGATGGCTCGACAGTGCCGCTTGGGCGATATCGCCCTGCCCCAGGGCCCGGAGTGCCATCAGTTCATAGGCACCGGCCTGGCCCGGTGTTAGAAGAACGGTTTGGCGCCCGGCCGCGATGGCCCGAGCGGGATCGGTGAGCGCCCAGGCCATTCCCAGCCAGCCTTCCGCCAGCCAGGGGTCGAGCCGAAGGACACGGCGGAAGGTTGATGCCGCTTCGGCGCCGCGCTCCTGCTCGGTCATGGCCAGATTCAACCAACTGGCCACGGCATCAGGGCACAAAGCGATCGCCAACCGGTGATGGCGGGTCGCAGCTGCCATCTGGTGGGCAACCCGATAGGCGGTGGCCACGGCATCATGAGCTTCCGCCGCTTGGGGGCGAAGCCGAAGGGCGCGCTGTCCCCAGATCACGGCCATGGGATCGGCGGCAAGACGTGCGGCAACGCCGACATCAAGGATGACTTCAAAGGCCTCCGGCGCCAAAATCGCCGCATTGCGATACGCGGTGTGCGCGGCGGCTTGCCGTCCGACCACCGTCAGTGCCAGAGCGAGATTGCGGTGAACCGGCGCGGCCAGGGGCGCCAGACGAAGCACCCGGCGATAGCAACGGATTGCCGCGGAAGGATCACCTTTCGCCCGGCTGATTTCGCCCAACGTATTCCAATAGGCCGGTTGCCCGGGGCGGCAGCAAAGGGCCCTGGTCACAGCCGCCAGAGCCCTGTCATCGTGACCGTGGGTAAAGTTCAGCAGGCCCAGCAGATGCCAGGCGTCCGCATGAGTCGAATCCCCGACCACAATCTGCTGGTACAAGGCTTCTGCTTCGGTATCAGCCCCGGCCTGATGATACCGAACCGCCTCAGCGAACAAGGCATCAGTGCCGTTCATGATCCGTAGCACTCCTTCACGGGATACTGTTGCTCGTGCGACCATCGCAGTCGCCTGGTTCACGGCGATAAGGCAGAGTGTTGCAATAGCTGACCCGCAGGACGATGGGAACGCTTTTGTCAGATTTGCCGCGGCCACGGAAAACCGCACCGAATGACAAGCCACGCCTCGATTGGCGCCAAGCCGACATTTCCCCTGGCAAACAGGCAATTCCTTATGGCTGTTGTAGCCCGGGTGCGATAACCTTATTCATCTCGCCTGCATCTGTTGAAAACGCTTTCAACGTCCAGTATAAGAAAATCCGTCTCTGATATGGGAATTATAAAATGCCAGGACTGAATTTGTCGGTCGTGGTTCCTTGCTATAATGAAGAGGCCGGGATCCATGAACTTCACCGTCGTGTTTCCAGTATTTGCCATGCATGCGTTGGTGACTCTTACGAGCTGGTGCTCATAAACGATGGATCGCGAGATTCAACATGGAAAATCATGAACGAGCTTTTCGCCACTGATAAACATGTTGTTGCCATCAACCTATCGCGTAATTACGGTCATCAACTCGCACTCTCCGCAGGGCTTAAAATGTGTCGAGGGGAACGCGTTTTTGTCCTCGATGCTGACTTGCAGGATCCACCGGAATTGCTGTCACAAATGATGGTTCGCATGGATGAGGGATACGACGTTGTATTTGGCTCACGTATTCAGCGTGATGGTGAGACATTATTTAAGAAGGCCTCCGCTCATGTTTTTTACCGACTGCTTGAAAGAATGGTCGACATCAAAATTCCGGCCGATACGGGCGATTACCGCTTGATGAGTCGTCGTACTGTCGATCTGCTTAATAGCATGCCAGAGCATCATCGTTTTATTCGCGGCATGGTAAGTTGGATTGGGCTCCGGCAGGTGGCTTTACCTTATGAGCGTGCCGCCCGTTTTGCAGGAGAAAGCAAGTATCCTCTTTCCAAGATGGTAAAACTTGCCATTGATGCCATTACAGGTTTTTCAGTTCGTCCCCTGCACCTGGCTACCTACGCCGGATTTTTCTGCAGTGCGGCCACGATGATGATGCTTATATATGTTCTGGCCGAATATTTCGTGGGCAACACGATCGAAGGCTGGGCATCTCTCGCCGTCATTGTCCTTGCCCTGGGAAGTGGGCAAATGCTCATAATCGGTGTCATTGGCGAGTATCTTGGGCGGGTTTACATCGAGGTAAAGGGACGCCCGCTTTATATCATTCAGGAAATTGTTTCGTCACCCGATCTATCAGCTGATCTCACCGCATCGTGAAAGGAGACTTGTCATGGAAACCGGATCGCTCGATTCACATGTCAAAGAAAATATCTTGCGTGCTGAATTTGATTTGCTGGCAGATGAATACCATGATTTGCATAAAGTTAACGTCGCGATCACTGGCGAGGGACCTGAATATTTTGCGGAATATAAAATCGCCGATCTTTCAATGCTGGCACGGAAGAAGGGTTTCGCAGTAGATCGAATCCTTGATTTTGGTAGCGGAATTGGCAATTCCATACCACATTTTCGAAAATATTTTTCGGGGAGTAAAATCACGTGCGCCGATGTTTCCGCGCGTAGTATCGACATTTCGCAGCGTCGATTTGTCGGCGATGAGAGCTATTTACTTCTTGATGAAGAGATTCCATTGGCGTCCCATAGCCAGGATATCGTGTTTTCGGCCTGCGTATTTCATCACATTCCGCACAAGCAGCATCAGCATTGGCTCACGGAGCTTCGACGTATCACGCGACCCAATGGTCTTTTAGCAATTTATGAGCACAACCCCCTGAATCCGCTAACCCTTCATGCCGTCAATACGTGTCCATTAGACGTCAATGCCCGATTGATTAGAGGGGGCATCATGCGTCACAGGGCAACAACCAGTGGCTGGGGGCACGCCCGCGTGGATTATCGCCTGTTTTTCCCCGCCATTCTCAGGCCGCTACGCCCCCTCGAACAGCACCTGGGCTGGCTTTGTTTCGGCGCGCAATACCGTATGACGGCGCGGAGCCCCGTGTAATCGCCCAGCGTTGTCACTCGGTCGCTTTGCTGCCATTGGTCTGGCAGACACAGCCGCGGCGGTGCGTCACGTCAACACTCCCATCTTCCGATGTGAGGTGGAGGTCGGTGGAATCGGACTAAGCTATCTTCTGCTGCTCGCACCTCGATGTGCCAAAGAAAAATCGCTTGCTTTATCATCGCCGTTCGCCAACCATCGGCCGGACGCAGCCTGCGTTGGCGTCATCAGCATTGTTGTGCCTATGGTAATGATCGTTATGCTAGTCAGAGAGAATTTAATGATAGATAGATTGCTTCTCCATTTATCGCGGTGTGTCGTTCGCATCATCGATTTCATTTCTTGTCATTGCGCCTTCCTCGTTTCAGTTACTGCAGCCACTATATACTATTTACCAAGTCTCATAGAGCACTCGCGCAACGCGGGATTTCTTTACGCAGGCGATGTGTTGAGTTTTTATTGGCCATCAACGGAAAAGTTGCAACAACTCTATTCCGCATTTCATTTTGTTGCACTAGATTTTTCAAATTTCAATGGCAGTGGTATATTCACGACGATTCCCAATATGTTCGCGGTTCATCCGCTTTTTGTATTGTATTCTATCATTTCAGCATTCTTTTCACCACCGTCTGCAGAGACAATCGGACGTGTTATCGTGAGTATCCTCTATTTTTACAACGTCGCCGGTTGTTATTTCTCTATTCGTCTGCTTCAGAGATTTTTTAATATGTCGTTCGGCATCGCGACGTTTGGCGCTGTGTTCTTCACCTTCGGTGTTCCCATGATTTCTAATCTCGGTGAGCCGGAGTATTTTTTCTGCGTTATGCCCTTGCCATGGTGCATATACGCTGCACTTCGATTTTGTCAGGAACGGTCATTACACTATTTGCCGATCGCGACGGCTCCTATTGTATTAGTTTTTCTTGGCGGCTATATTCCCGTTGCTCTTTCTACTGTGCTTCTCGCTTCTATTTCCGTTATAGCGTATAGTGTTTATTGTAATTTTGATGATAACTCTCATTCCTATAGGATTGGGATAGCATCTGCATTACATTGCATGATACCATTTGTTTTCGGTGCTGTAATCGTTTCTCCATTTCTTATCTCACTGTATAATGACCAAAAATCATCTTTCTCTGCGAATTGGGCTTCACTTTTTTATAGCGCTCACGAGTTCTCTGAAGCGCCAGAAAGTATTTTACGAATTTTGTCTTTCAATTTTGTTGTTCCTGGTGTGTTCTCAGAAACTAGCGTCCAATGGGGACTTATTCCGTTATTGATGGTGTTTCTATTTGTGTTATCTCCTGAAATTTCGCGAGCATTATCCGAGCGTGAATGGGCGATAGTTAAATTCTGTGCAGTTCTTTACAGTGCTACGGTGCTTTCTATCTATGGTCCGTTTAGCGCTGTCAGCGATCTTGTCTTTTATCTTGTACCACAACTCGGCAAAATGCACATTTATCAACGATTTTTAATGCCTGCTAATTTTTTGTTGGCCGTGATCTTAGCAATAATATTAAATAAGTTGTCATTTGTTACGACGACAGTTCTCTTTCGAATCACGACATTGCTGCTTTTTTCCCTAACTCTTTTGGTGTCGTTGTTTGTGCGCAGAGACGCAGCATATGCCGATGAACTTGGGTTAAACAATTTTTTTATTTTTGATATGATGTTGTGTACTCTATTTGCGCTGTCACTGATCGTTCCTGGCTGTCGTTTTCGACAGGCTGCTGCAATTATTTTGGTCTGTCTGCCGACGTTGAATATGATGTTTCGGTACTCGCACGGATCCAATCGGCTTGAAAGCAAGATCGTCGAGGAACCCAATTTGCTTGATCGGGCCGTGCAAGATAGGGTGGCCACCTACATGAGGCAGCGTTCCGATAAAGCCATAATCAAATATGCCGATCTCACACCGTTGTGGCGTGTGCAGGGTATTGGGATATTCCCACGATCATTTCCCTATAATGTGTTAAATTCGGTAACGCTTTCCTCCTACGGTGGATTCAATTACTACCTATCAGCACCTGCGGGGTATATACAACGTATGGCTGTCGATGACAAATACGCGCTATTTCCCGACTGGAGCTGGATCCAGGCCACCGGCGGCGACTTCGTGATTGCCCGCGAAGCCGACGTCGAACGCCTTCGGCAGGCGGATCTGATCGATGAACAGAAGGCCGATGGTGGTCTTCATCTTGCGGGTGACGTCGTGGTGCTGCCGTTGCGCCAGTTTCCGGCTGCGGGGCAGCTCTTCGACAATGGCTATTTTCGCATCGACAGGGCGGGTCATTTCAGGAATATCGCCCTCAACGTTCCGGCGCGCCAGAGCAGCACCTACGAGAAGGCCGGTGCGGAGCGGGCTGTCGCGGGCAAGAGAGACGGAAATTTTCTTGACGGAACCGTAACGCATACACAGGCCGACCCGAACGCCTGGTTTGAATTGGATCTTGGCTCCAGCCAAGCCATCGATGAGATTCGCATTTGGGGCCGGACAGACTGCTGTGCCGACAGACTGCGCGATTATTGGGTCTTCGTCTCGGAAAAGCCGTTTCCAGACGACGCAACAGCGGCATCTTTGCTGGCTGATCCCACCGTCTTTCGCCGGCCGATTGTGAATACCGTGACGAGTTCAACCGTCTCCGCGCCGAACCTGCGGGGACGTTATGTCAGGCTCCAGCTCGGGGGCAAGGAGAGTCCGAGTAAGTCGTATCTCAGCCTCGCGGCGGTGGAGGTCTTTCAGGCTGAATCCCATGCCGACGCCACCGGACCCGTGCCGGAGTCACCAACGCCGTTGCACCTGGCCAAGCTCGAAACCAACAACGCCAATTTTATCAATCTTTCGCTGGAGACAAGCGAGGAGGTCGAAGCGGCGTATCAGATGTGGCACAACCCGCAGCTCCATTATTATCTCGATGACCAGGAAATCGCGCCACAAGATAGAGACGGTCTTCAGATTATTAAGGTTCCGGCCGGCCACCATACAATTTCAGTTGTTTATCGGCGTTGGCTCCTGAGCTTGTTCTGGGTCATCCAGGCGATTTTCGGCGTGGCATTGGTGGCCTCGCTCCTGGCTCACGCGGTCGGGCGATCGGGACTGGGGCCTTTGCGCAGGCTATTGCTGTCGCACCGGTCTGTTTCGGTTCACGTCGGTGCGAACCGTTCAGGGTTATCTCTTTTCACGCCGATGATCGCGAAGATTTCGCGCTTTAGCCTTGTCGGCGTCATGAACGGGATTGTCTATGCCGTGGCGACAGCCGCATGTGCTTCCTGGCTGCAACTCTCCGCCCATCTGGCAAGTATCATCGGCTATATGGTGGTATTCCCGTTCGCATTCATCGCGCATCGGCGATTCACTTTCCGGTCCGAAGGTAACCCCCATGTGGAGATGTATCGTTTCTTTATCATCTTTGTCGCTGGTCTCGTGACATCGGTTGTCGTTATGGATGTCTGCGTAGCGGTCTTGGGCCTTCACTATGTTTTTGGAATTATGGCTGGTGTCATCGCGGTTCCTATTCTTACTCTTCTGGCACTTGACGGTTGGGTTTTTCGTGCGTAGATTATTTCCTGGAATTTTATCGCCAGAACCGAATTGCGCCCTTTATCGTGGTGGGGGAGGAGTGGGTTGATCGTAAATCTGGTTGAGGTGATAAGATGTTCGATCGAGTCACTAAAATTTGAGGTCCTAACTGGTAACGATTTACGCCTGACAACATCACTCTTTTCGAGTGATGTTGTCACGTAGGAATTGATACAGATATTTAGGGGATAATGTTTATGGAAATCAGGGATATTCTTGCAATACCCGGGGTTTATCAGTTCTATCAAGAGGTGGGAGGTTTTTTTGGCGCCCGCCTCAAAGCGATTTCGTCATATCTTCCGTTGGCGGGTAGCGAAAAAATTCTCGATATCGGTTGTGGTCCAGGCTTTATAGTAAAACATTTACCTCGTACAGTCACATATGTTGGTTATGAACCGAACGAATCATATATTCGTTACGCAACGAGAAAATTCGGGACATTTGGCCGCTTTGAGTCTGGGTATTTTGACGAAGCAGCCGTTGCGAAAGAAACGCCACCGGATGTCATCATGTTGAATGGTGTTCTTCACCATATGACAGATGAGCAAGTCGGTGAACTTGGTCAACTTGCTTTGAAAGCACTTAAGCCAGGTGGGCGCCTTTTTACGTTTGATGCTTGCTATGTTCACGGGCAAAATATAATAGCAAAATGGCTAATTGATGGGGATCGAGGTAGATATGTTCGCGATGAGGATACCTATCGCGCGCTTCTTTTACCGCATTTTCGGACGCTTAATGTCAGTATTGATCACAATATATCGCGAGTTCCCTATACTTTTATTACGATGATTGGCACTAAAGGTCACGATGATGTTTCGACCGCTACGAAGCCCTGATCGGACCTCGACTGCGGGTACACGCTTTCCCCGCTCAACAGAAACTGCCATCGGCGTTGAGGCCCTGCATCGGACGTTGGTGGCCGGACGCCCACAATTGGTTCGGTACCCGCGGGTTAGACTCTGTTCGTAGATGGCATGCGCAGTTTTCCTGGGGAATGAGGCGAGCGATATTGAAGCTGGTTCGCGGAGGGGAAATCTTCACAGCTCTCAGTGGCGCTTCCGAGCCGATGAAGAAAGGAGAATACCCCTATTTTGACGGCACCAACAAGCTCATCTACCGCGACAATGCCGTGCAAGGCTAGGCAGGCAGGCAGGCAGGGTGGGTGCCAACACCCGTGACGCCCCCCTGATCGTCGAATGTTCGGCAATCCGGTGGGATGGCGATCCCCTTTATCCAGCCTTAAAATCAATTGGGAGACACTCATGTCTACGATCGACGAGTACGTGTTCACCTCAGAGTCGGTGTCGGCGGGTCATCCGGACAAGATGGCAGACCAGATTTCGGATGCAGTGTTGGATGCCATAATCGCACGCGACAAGTATGCGCGTGTGGCATGTGAGACACTGGTGAAGACTGGCATCGCGGTTCTCGCTGGTGAGGTTACGACCTCGGCCTGGGTGGACCTCGAGGAGCTTGTGCGGAAAGTTATCACGGACATCGGTTACGACTCATCGATGCTTGGCTTCGACGGCAACACCTGTGGCGTCCTCAACATCATCGGCAAGCAGTCTGTGGATATCGCGATGGGGGTGGATCGCGCCAAACCCGAGGACCAGGGGGCCGGTGACCAAGGGATGATGTTCGGATACGCCAGTAATGAGACGGACGTGCTCATGCCGGCACCGATTTGTTTCGCGCACCGCTTGGTCGAACGACAGGCGGAAGTGCGAAAGAGTGGAATTCTGCCATGGCTTCGCCCTGATGCAAAGTCCCAGGTCACACTCCAGTACATTAGCGGTAAGCCCGTCGGTGTTGACGCCCTGGTGTTGTCGACTCAGCACGACCCGGGAGTCTCGACCGCGGATCTGCGCGAGGGCGTCATGGAAACCATCATCAAACCGGTTTTGCCCACTGCTTGGCTCTCACATTGCTCGAATGATGCCATCCATATTAATCCAACGGGCAACTTTACCACCGGCGGTCCGGTTGGCGATTGTGGCTTGACAGGCCGGAAAATCATCGTCGATACCTATGGTGGGTACGCTCGTCATGGTGGTGGCGCGTTCTCGGGCAAAGACCCGACAAAGGTCGATCGTTCTGCGGCGTATGTGGCACGCTACGTTGCCAAGAACGTCGTCGCGGCGGGCCTCGCCGATCGCTGCGAGATTCAGATCAGCTACGCCATTGGGGTGGCCCAACCGACCTCGGTCTACGTAACGACGTTCGGCACCGGCAAGATCCCGGACAAGAAAATCGAGCAGCTGGTGCGTAAACACTTTGACCTGCGGCCGTACGGCATCACGCGCATGCTCGACCTGCTGCATCCGATGTATCAGGCAACTGCAGCGTATGGTCATTTCGGACGGACTCCCATAGAAATGACGTACGAATTCGACGACTCCAGCACGGGCAAGAAGGAGCGGCGGGCGGAAACGTTCACGGCGTTCACTTGGGAACGAACGGACAAGGCGGACGCCCTTCGCGCGGATGCTGGTGTTCCGTCGCAGCCGCGTCATACCCACCAACGTCTCGAAGACGGAACACAAAACTAAATAATAAGCTAGGGTTGCGGCCTAACGGAGCGGGTACGGTCCGTTAGCGTCGGAACATTTGCGCGGCCTGTCGGAGAACAGGAGACCCCATCAGGTCGTGAGCGGCTTTCCAGTCACGGTCCAGCGGAAAGGCTTGGCCGTGGTCTGGCTGAAATGGTCGATAAAATGCTTAATATTCTCGACTAGGTCGGCTTTGGACTTGAAATCGCCGCAACGGATCACTTTGCACGCCAAGATCTAGAACCACATTCCGATCTGATTGAGCCAGGACGCATGTTCCGGCATGAAGCTGAACTTGACCCTGTAGCTCGCATTGCGCAGGAATGCTTCGCGCGAGATGTTCGGGGATCAACAAAATCTTCTCAACACATGTGGGCGCCATGGCAATCTTTGAGTATCAATAATCGACAATCTTCTTTGCCACACACGATCGGCGCCGACTCCTACCTGTTGCAACGACCCGGCCTTTTCCTCACAATCTGTGGCGTTCGGCGTTGGTGCGCAAAACCGAAAAAGGATGGATTTCAACCATTTCCGGTGGCTTCAGGCGACCTTGCGGAAGATCGGCATGCCGAAGGCGGTCATTTGATTGAGAACCTTGCAGGCGATTTTCGCTTCAACTTTTTGGGCGAGCAGAGCCCGGGCCCGAGGAGTTCACCCGATAGCGGTGCTAATGCCTTGCGTTTCTATACCTTGAGGTGCAGCCAACTGTCATCATGGAGACGATGACACAGATCGGCTGGAGGATGTTCATGGTCGCGCTGGAATCACGGCGGCGACCTCAAAGGAAAACCAATCATGACTCGTTCGTCCCTTTCCTGCTTCAAGGCCAACGACATTCGCGGGCGGGTGCCCGATGATCTCGATGATGATC
>JARLFX010000326.1 GCA_031296355.1 Acidobacteriaceae bacterium | reverse complement strand
TTCTTTTGCCACGCTGGCGGCGGAAATGGGTTAGCGTAGAAGGAGCATAATGATTACTCCGCAACCCCATTCCGAGGGCGAGATTCTGCCGCCCGATGATTCCATGGTTCCGACCGAGCAGACCCCAGCCGAGGCCTACACGCCGGAGCAGGCGCGTCGCCGCCGCGAGTACAGCGTCTGGGATCCGCGCTCCGCTCCGGGAACCTATCTGCTGCTGACCATCAACATCGTTGTCTATCTGTGGATGGTGACGCACGGGGTCGATCCCAGAATGCCCACCGAGGGCAACCTGATTCACTATGGCGCCAACGTCACCTGGCTGGTGCTGCACGGCCAATGGTATCGCCTGCTGACGGCCACGTTCGTCCACGTCGGCCTGCTGCATCTGGCCACCAACATGTGGTGCCTGTGGAATCTGGGGCTGCTGGGCGAGCCTCTGCTGGGGCCTTACGGCATGGTCGCGGTGTACATGCTGACCGGCATTGCGGGAAATCTGCTCAGCATGGCCACCAACATCTACTACAGTCTGTGGAGCAATAATCCCAACTACCTGTTCATTCCGGGTGCGGGAGCTTCGGGAGCGGTTTTTGGCATCGCCGGAATCCTGATCGTGTTGCTGAGTAATCGCGCCCTGCCCTTTCCGTGGGAGGAGTTGCGGCGGTTGCGCAGCAGTGTGATTAAGTTCGCCGCCATCAATCTGGTGATTGGACTGAGTACAATTGTGGTCAACGTTGGAATCCGCATCGACAACTCGGCGCACATGGGAGGATTTCTCAGTGGGCTGGCGTTGGGGGTTCCGCTGGTTCCGCGCATGACCGCCGGACGCGTTCGCTACCTGCGTCGTCAGAAGTACACTTTTGCTGCGGCGTGTCTGGTTCTGGCCCTCTTCGGCTACGCCATCGCCAATCGCCTGTAGGCGGACAGCTTCTGGCCGGGCTGCATTGGCACCGGGGGAGAAAAAGCTTGACGCGGATAGAAGCACGGATCAGGACGGATAGGGCAAAGACGAGTACCGGGATTCTGGGATTAACACTTC
>JARLFX010000007.1 GCA_031296355.1 Acidobacteriaceae bacterium | reverse complement strand
CCACACCATGGACAGCTGGTTTAATGCGAAATTCGATCATCTCAAAAACACCGGATATGCGCTGACAGGGATGCATGCCACACTGCCTTGCACTGCATGTCATATCAACAACGTATTCGCGGGAACGCCGACAGATTGCTATACGTGCCATGTGACTGACTTTACTAACAGCAAGAATCCGCCGCACGTGCAACTCGGGCTGCCGCACACATGCGCCGATTGCCACTCGACGTCCAATTGGCTGAACGCCAAGTTCGATCACACACTCTATGTGCACTACCCGCTGACGGGGGCGCATGCAACCCTGACGTGCAGTCAATGCCACGCGAACAATAACTTTGTGTCGACGCCGACGGCCTGCTATGCCTGTCATCAGACAGACTTTACTGGAGCCACCAATCCCAATCACGTTACCTCGGGATTCCCGACGGATTGTTCACTTTGCCACACGACGAGCGGCTGGAGTCCGTCCACCTTCAATCACAACAGCACGGCCTTTCCACTGACCGGAGCCCACTTGACGGTGGCCTGTGCACAGTGCCACGTGAACAGCAACTACACGACCGTGCCGACCGATTGCTACTCCTGTCACACGACCGATTACAACGGGACCAACGCTCCACCCCATGCCGCTGTAGGATTTCCTACTACCTGTGCAACCTGCCACACGACTACGGCGTGGACCGGAGCGACTTTCAATCACAACACAACGTCCTTCCCACTGACCGGAGCGCATGTCAACGTGCCTTGCACGTCGTGCCACGTGAATAACAACTACACGACTTTGCCAACAGCCTGTTACGGCTGCCACCAAACCGATTACAACGGAACCACAAATCCCAATCACGTGGCGGCGGCGTTTCCGACCGATTGTACGCAGTGCCACAACACCACTAGTTGGACGGCTGCGACCTTCAATCACAACAATACGGCTTTTCCGTTGACCGGAGCGCACACAACCGTTCCCTGTTTATCGTGCCACGTGAACAACAACTACACGACTTTGTCGACGTCGTGTTACGGCTGCCATCAGGCGGACTACACCGGGACTACCAGTCCAAATCATGTGACGGCAGCATTTCCCACCGATTGTACCTTGTGTCACACAACAACCAGTTGGACAGGAGCTACCTTCAATCACAACAACACGTCCTTCCCATTGACCGGAGCGCATGTCACCGTTCCTTGCACGTCATGCCACGTGAACAACAACTACACGACATTGCCGACGGCATGTTATGGCTGCCACCAGGCGGACTTCACAGGAGCCACAAATCCAAATCACGTTGCCGCGGGTTTTCCAACCGATTGCACCCTGTGCCACTCGACGACAACCTGGACAACATCCACCTTCAATCACTCTTCGGTGTTTCCGCTGACAGGCGCTCACGCCACACTTGCATGCGCGCAATGCCACACCAATAACAACTACTCAACTTTGCCCACGACCTGCTATGGCTGCCACCAAGCGGACTTTACAGGGACCAGCAATCCGAGCCACGTGGCGGCAGCGTTTCCCACGACGTGCGATACCTGCCACAACACGACCGACTGGAACACGGTTACATTCAATCACACGCTTTATGCGAACTACCCACTGACGGGAGCGCATGCGACTTTGACTTGCGTGCAGTGCCACACCAATAACAATTACTCGTCGACGCCGACGGCGTGCTATGCCTGCCACCAAGCAGATTTCACGGGGACTACGAATCCCAACCACGTTAGTTCCGGTTTTCCGACAGACTGCTCAATTTGCCACACAACGAGCGGTTGGAGTCCATCGTCGTTTAATCACGCGGCAGTGTTTCCGCTAACGGGCGCCCACGCGACGGTCGCCTGTGCGCAGTGCCACACAAATAATAACTTCACGACGCTGCCGACAAATTGCTACGGCTGCCACACCGCAGACTGGAATGGGACCACAGACCCGAACCACGCGGCGGCGGGCTTCCCGACCACCTGTGACACGTGTCATACGACGACTGCGTGGACAGGGGCAACGTTCAATCACAACAACACGCCGTTCCCGCTGACCGGCGCACATACGACCGTAGACTGCGTGAAGTGCCACGTGAACAACGTGTATGCAGGGACGCCGACAGCCTGCTATTCCTGCCACCAGGCGGACTTTACCGGGACCACGAATCCCAACCATGTGACCGCAGGCTGGCCGACGACCTGCGCTACGTGCCACACAACGACAGCATGGATTCCGGCGACGCTACCAGCGAGCTACCATACGTTCTTCCCGGTCAATCATGGCAATGCAAACGGAGTCTGTACTACTTGCCACACCAACTCGTCGGATTACTCGGTGTTCACCTGCACCGGTTGCCATACGCAGGCCGCGACTGATCCCAATCATAGAGGGGTGTCCGGTTACGTATACAACAGTGTGAATTGCTATGCCTGTCACAAGAATGGGCAGGGAGGATGAACTCGATGCGACGGTACTGGCCAGTCCTTATTCTTTTTTCGATTCCGATCTGCGCCGCGCAGCAGGTAGGAGATACGCAGCCCCAAGCTGCACAAGTCCAGGGAGCTTCTTCGAAGGACCAATCGGCCCCGATGCGGACGGAGTTTCAGGTGCGCTACATCAACGGGGCGGACGTGTACATTAATGGCGGTCGTACGTCGGGGCTGACAGAAGGCACGATTCTGGTCTTAAAGCAAGATCCGACAAAGGCTACCGATGATCCATTGAATAAAGCCATCGAACCGGGAATAGTTGCCAAACTCAGGGTGGTATCGGTCGCTTCCACTTCAGCGGTTTGTGAAGTGGAAGCCAAGGCACGAGAACTAGCCGCAGGAGATAAAGTTACGCTGCCGGACACCGAGGTAGAGAAACTTGTCGAGAAGAATACGCTCGGAAACACGCGCAAGTATCCGATGGTGATCAGTTTCACCGCAGGCGATCCTTTGGACGAGGAGGTTCGTAATGCAATCCCGCGCCCCCCTCTGCCGGAGGTGAATATGGCGCGCGGGAGAATTGGATTTGACGTGAGCATGATTCAGCAGATCGGCCAGGGCGGTGGTACGTCCAAGGAATATGGAATGGTGGTCCGCGCCGATTTTGCTCGATTATTTGGCACTCACTGGAACTTGACCGGATACTGGCGAGGAGAGCGGCAGGTCAGCGGCGCTCCGTCGCAGGCGTCCATACAAGACCTCATCAATCGAACCTATCTGATGAGCCTGGCCTATATTAATCCTGACTCGGCATGGACGGCGGGCATTGGGCGTCTCTACCTTCCTTGGGCAAGCAGCCTGGAGACAATCGATGGCGCTTATGTGGTCAGGAACATTTCCTCAAACACACTGCTGGGCGTTTTTGCCGGGTCTACGCCGAATCCGACAGCGTGGGACTACGATCCCCGGAGGAGGATCGGAGGCTCGTTCTT
>JARLFX010000325.1 GCA_031296355.1 Acidobacteriaceae bacterium | reverse complement strand
TTAGGCGAGAAAGTCTTCACACCCCTTAGCTGGCACGGAAAGAGAAATAGTTCCACTCGCATCGTAAATGGAGATGGCATCGCGGGCGAGTACAACATTCTCAGCGGAACGCATTTCTGCGGGCAATGCGAAGAGAAACATGATGTAACGGACGGTCTTTTTTCCGTGGGCGGCGATGGTACATCCTCTGGGAGTATCGGAAAACCGCTTGTTGGCGAGGCCGCAGTTCGCCGCAATGGGCAATGGAGTTGTACCGAATTCCATTCCGCGAGCTTGAGTCTTGCCATTCCAGGGCGCGTCCTGTCGCGCACAGTTCTCCTCCCAGATTGCCATCCAAGGAAAGTCGCGGCGGCGAAAGCAATATCCCACACCCAGACGAAGTTTCCAATTGATAGCCGCAAGAAACTCTATTTCGCGTCGCGGGTCCTGCCTTAGGCCTGCGAGAAAGCCGCGACCCTTTTTAGTAAACGGAAGTCTCAGGTCGGCAGATCCACTGCCTGAATCGTTTTGTACATACGGCCAAGAAAAATATTGGTTGTTCGAGAGCAAAGACTTGCCTTCATAGCCAAACGGCGATGTCATTCCCGATTGTGCAGAAGTGACTAGCATGCTAACACCTGCATCCAGGAACGGCTGTCCAAAGGTAACGTGTTGGACCCAATCGCAACGATGCGGTGTGTTGCAGTTGTTCCTCACGGTTTCCTGCACATATGCGACGCTCTGGCGATTTCCCAATCGAAGTTCTCTTTCGACTGTCAGTCCTGCAACTGGAAGATTCGCGACCAGTCGGCAGAGGCCCTTATCCAAGTAAGTGGAGTCAGTTGTGGTCCATCGTGTGCTAGCCGCCTCGCCGTGGAGACCAAGACCCGCTTCGGCCTTCTCTGCCGGTGCGTCCCCAAAGTAATCGAGGCAGAGAGCATGCCCTGTAAATCCTGCCAGGAACCTGCCTGTCTGAGGCGGGCCATAGAGCCCAGACATTTTCTCTGTCCAGATTTGATCCGGATCAATTGTGGTCCAGGGTGCTTCCCAAAGAACGTTTTGTTGCGGGCCGCCGCGCTGATCAACGAATCGGAATGCGGCCAAATGTCCCCCACCGGTTAATGAAATCATCTCTACGATTCCGTTCGATAGCCGAACAGCGTCACGGCCCCTCCACCGAACTGATTCGCAAATCTGTCTCATAGCGAAGCCCTCTTACTCAATCTGCTCTGCCAACTTTTTCACCAATACTAACTTGAGAATTCGTTTAGAACTCATGTCCTGCGACTGCGTGCAAGATCAGGTCACGATCCTGATACCTTGCAGGGTGAGAACTCTCCTCCACCTGGACAGTTCGTCCATGTTAGGAGCCCCGAGGGGCTTCTTTTCAGCAGGGGAGCCAAGTTTTCGAAGCTTGTCTGTTCCGAGTGGGTGATACGCGAGCAGCCTTACTCCAACAAGTTCTGGAAGGGTCTTGGCAATAGCGCAGATGCCTTGCAAGTGGTCTTCGCGGTCGTTGTAGCCGGGCACGATTGGGCATTGCAGTTGTATCTTTGCCCCAAGATCGTGAAGCGCTTTGAGGTTCCGAAGAATCACTTCGTTCGATTGCCCCACATAATCCAGATGACGTTTCGCATCAGATTCCTTGTAGTCGAAAAGGAAGAGGTCTACAAATGGCAACAACAGTGCGAAGTTCTGCCACGATGAATGTCCGCTCGTTTCGATGCAGCAATGCAATCCTTCGCGTTTCGCCGCTTTGAGCAGTGCCAGCGCAAACTCGAATTGAGCTGTGGGTTCGCC
>JARLFX010000324.1 GCA_031296355.1 Acidobacteriaceae bacterium | reverse complement strand
GCATTGGATTCGGAAGGTTAGCACAAACAGAAAGAGCGACCAAAGCCTCATTCCACCGACAACCTATTTCTCCGTCCTTGGCTAGATTTGTGCCTGGTCGGAGTTCGCTCGAGTCTTCGATGTGGCCGGGCTTTGTGCGTGTCGAGCATGTTTCGCCAGTTTCGACAATGCGCCTATTAGTCCTTATGCAGTCTGCTTACAGAATCAACAACTTGCAGGCCGGGCTCGTTTGGCAATTCGGATGCTTCTCCAGAAGTCGCGAAGGTAAAACGCGGAAGGTGACAGTCTACGCCCTGTTCGCAGGCGTCACGGAGGAGACATGAAAAGCGCGCTTCAGTTCCACAGCAATCAGTTCACATTAGTTGAAGGGGATATGTTCGCGACTTCAGACGATTTCCAGAGGCTATTCGCCAGAGAAATGGCCAACCTCTTTCGTTTGTCGCTGCTACTTACCGCGGATGCCGAGAACGCCGAATGCTGTCTCATCCTTGCCATGAGGGAGTGCCTGGCCACCAGCACCGTTTCTAGAGCGTTTTCCCTATTACTGTAGACCGTCGATGCAGTGTTTGAACCAAGCCGATGCGTTCTCCGGGGTGATCTGAGGAAGCATCACTGTGATGGCTTGGTCGAGTGCTTCCTTGGTCCTCTCCTTGGCTGATCGGAGCAGTGTTTTGAGCTTCGACCAGGCCTTTTCGATGGGGTTCAGGTCCGGTGAATAGGGCGGCAAGTAAAGCACTTCGGCGCCACATTTGTTGATGCGTTGCTCGACGCCATCTACTTTGTGCGAACTCAAGTTATCCATTACCACCACGTCGCCCTCGCGCAGTTGCGGACACAAGCAATGATCCAAATAGGCGAGGAAAATATCGCCATCTGTGGCCTCCTCGATCGTCATTGCAGCGATCATGCCGCGCGTGCTGAGAGCGCCCAAAATGGTCAGTATCTTCCAGCGACTATCGGGCGTTCCTTCGTAGATACGACCTCCGCCCGAAGCACGCGCATAGAGTCGTGTCATTGAAGTGGTAACACCACTTTCGTCCAGAAAAATCAAACGTTCCGGCGCGATCTTGCGGATTTTTTCGAGGAACTCCTCGCGCCGCTTTTGATTGGCTTCGGTGTCGCGTTCGGCAGCGTGGAGTGACTTTTTTTCAGCCGCAGATTCAGCTTTCGCATCAGTCGCCAAACGCGTGGAATACCCAGCGTGATGCCCGCTTCGGTCTGTAACCTGGCTTTGATCTCGGCAAGCGTTAGATCCGGCCGGGATGCTACCCAGGTTATCACCAACTTCTGCTGCTCGGCTCCCACACGCGGCTTGCGGCCAGGTTTGTGCGGAACTCGCTCGGCCTGTCCGCTGCGGTTGCGCGCCGCAGAAATCTTCTTCGCCCAACCCAAGCTCACAAGAAAACGACCGGCGAGTTCTTCCAGCGTTCCCTCGCCTTGATCGTAGGCGAAAAGAAGTTTGCGGCGTAGATCATCTCCAAGGGGTTTTCCCATGTCTTTGTTCGCCGCGGAGTATCGCCATAACCAGTCTACACTATTTGGG
>JARLFX010000323.1 GCA_031296355.1 Acidobacteriaceae bacterium | reverse complement strand
CGGTCCGCTGGAGCCGGCGCAATATGCGCCGCTTGTCATGGAGCTGGTCTTGCCGTTGCCAGCGATATTTACAATGTCGCCGGTTATGGGATCGACGCGCCAGACGTGATTGCTTCCGCTCCCGGTATTGAGATAGTCATCGACGTAGAGGTAGCCGCGCGCATCGATGGCGACGCCATAGACATACTGGAAGACAGACTTCTGTGCTCCGGTGCCGGTGGCTGAGCCGCCGCCTGCATAGGTATAAATGTGGCCAACCTGTGGGTTAGAGATGCCGGGCAGTGTGCCGCCTGCATATACCACGCGAATGCGGCCGGGGCTGACTGAGCCCTGCCCGCTGTCTGCGATGAACATGTTGCCGTTGCCGTCAAACACGAGCCCATAGGGCCAATCCACATTGACGGACGGATCTGTAGCGAGCGCGCCGTCGCCTGCGGCGGGGCTTGCTGGACAGACCTTGTTGGGATCTACGCCAGTGCAGCGGGTCGTGTCTCCAATGATTGTCGTAATGAGGCCGGTGTTGGCATCGACTCTGCGGATAAGGTTGTTCTGCGCTTCGGCGAAGAGCACATTCTCATTGGCGTCAATCCATAGTCCTCGAGGAGTATTGAGGATAGCCTTATTCGCCATGATGCCTTCGCCATAGTACTTATTCGTAGCGGCTGAGCCGGCGATCAGGTAGACGTAGCCGGGCTGTGGATCGCCGGCGAGGCCAGGGTTTTCCAGTTTGATGAGCTTGGCTGCTGCCGCTCCACCTACATACAGGACGCGTACCGTCCATATGTTGCCGAGGTTTGAGAAGAAGATGTTGCCGTCTGCGTCAAAGGCCATGCCGCGCGGCTGAACATAGGCCTCCGCACCAGGGCAGCCATCGTATTCTGCATTCAATGCGACCGTGCCGCTGCCCGCCTCATTGCAGTAGTACACCGTGGCGGACTTGGGAGCGCTTTGTGGTCCGCCTGCAATGGTATAGATATACCCTTTTTGCGGAATCAGGTTGGTCGCTTGCACGTCGGCAGCGATCAGAGCGTTCGCCATTGCCGTGCCGCCATGATAGATGATGCGCAAAAGATTATTCGTTTGATCCGAAGCCAGAACATTATCAAAACGGTCAATGGCCAGTGCTACCGGCGCGCTCATCGTGGCTTGCGTGGCAGGGCAGCCGTCGCCGACGCTCTTCGCATTAGACGCAGGCACTGAGAATGTCAGGATGGAACCGGCGCAGAGCGTGCCGCCGCCCGCCGCCGTGCTGGCGATGCCGACAGGAGCGGATTGTCCCCAGACCGTGACGTTCCCAGCGAAAAGAGTGGCAGCGCATACCGCGCCTGTCCATGCAAGTTTGCGAAGCGATACTGAACCAGAGAATGTTTTCATAGTAAAACCTTTGAATTTCGTACAGTGTTGAAAAGCTGCAACGGGTACGGATGGCATGGCGTATTCTCCGTCACGGTCAGAAGTAGAAGATTGCGCCGAACTGGATACGGCGGTTTGGGTTGGCACCGCTTGAATTGATGGAGCCAAAGGTGGAGGCCTGTCCGGCGGAAGAGTTGTAGTTCGCGCGCGGCTGACCGAGGTTCACCGTGTTGAAGATGTTGAAGGCCTCGGCGCGGAATTGGGCGTGCATGCCTTTGCGCACCTTGCTGAGCTTGATGGACTTGGTAAGAGAGAAGGTGGTGCAAATATAAGCTGGGCCAACGAGCGAGTTGCGCCCGGTATTGGACTGTACGAAATTTGCTGGTTTCGTATAAGCGCTGGGATTGAACCAGGCGCTGACCTTATCGATGCGGTGTCTGTTGCCCGGAAGATTGGGGTTCATTCCAGCAATAAGCCATGCGCGCTGCGGGGTTTCATCATTGCCAAACATATCGCCGCCGAAGGTGACGTTGACGGGGTGTCCGCTGCGCGCGTTGTACGTTCCGTTGAACGCCCAATCGTTGAAAATGGCGCGAGCTGGAGCTGCTGCAAACCGCGCAAAGTCATAGTGGAGGTTCGGAAGCTTGAGTCGCCAGCCTGCATTGAAGATGTGCGTTGTGTTTTGATTCGACGGGCCATACTGCCCGGCAAGGTTGCTGGGAGTGGGATTATTGTTGCTGACGGAGAGCGTGCTTTGCTCGTCGAGCGTACGCGAATAGGTATAGTTTGCGAGAAGGGTTAGGTTATGGGTCGCACGCTGGCGATAGACAATCTGCAACGCGTTATAGTTTGCCGTGGCCTCCGGCAGCAGATCCACAACGCCCTGGCCGCCATAGTTGAAGCCTGGGTAGCGTACGCGTTTGTCATAGTTCGAGGTAGGGCTTGATGCGCAGTAAATGGGATTGGCCTGGTAGTAGCTGCCGGTGCAGTCGCGAATGGTTTCGTTCTGATCGGTTGGCATCATCAGATGGCGGCCAAAGCGGCCCAGATAATTCGCTTCGAAGATGCCGCCTTTTGATACTTGTTGTTGGATGCCGAAATTGAAGCCAATGACGTAGGCGTTCTTATAGTTCTTATCCGGGTAGATGATGGAGTAGGGCAGCGTGAAGGATG
>JARLFX010000042.1 GCA_031296355.1 Acidobacteriaceae bacterium | reverse complement strand
CTCGGAAATGACTGTTTGCTCCATTGCAAAGACGCTTCTTTCCATGCTGCGCAAGCATCGACCAATGCAAACTCCTTATCGGCTCACGAATCGCGTGTGATTGTGGTCCCCGGAAGCGGGCATTCGGCAAAAGCAAATCAGAGCAAAGGCTGGTGTAAGGGAATTCGATGGGGGGCGACAATAATCGAGGCTAACCGATGTCTTGAGCGAATTAAGCCACCATGTCGGTGATAAATCGCTAGCATTTGTCGGTACGGCGGATCATCCGGTAAGTTGCTTGAATTTTGGCGACAGCACTGTCGAGTTCGCTCAGCGGCGCGCGTTGTCCGATAGTGAAATGAAGTGGGCTCATCAGCCACTCGGCCAAGCCCGTGCGCTGGTCAACCCGGCAGCAGGAATATTCGGCGTAAGCATGGGTAAGAGCAACGATTCTCCGGGGGAGGCAGCGATTCTTGTATATGTAAACGGAAACGTGGATGCAGATTTACCGGCAAGTATTGGGGGGGCGAGGGTGATTCCAAGTAGTGCGGGCACCGTGGCGCTCGGCACCGTTCCCCAGAGCAATTCTATCTCCTTTGCCCGACCCTTGCCTGCCGCACTGATTGACGCCGCATTGCAGATCAAGCGTCAATACGCCTTCACGTTGATGAAATCGACCCCGGCTTTCTTCGCCATAGGCGTGGGCCAAAGCCTCGACGTCCCCCGGCGGCCTGCACTGGTGATCTACGTGGATCGCAGAATAATTCCACCTGAACTACCCCAGAGCTTAGGTGGATTGCGCACACGCTACATAGTAATGGATCCGCTTCACGTAACCCCGTTCATGCGCCCAACCCGTGCGGTCCGAGTCGCATTGCAAGGCGCATCCACAGGAGAGTTCGGCGCCGCAATTCGATCAGTCCCGCTTCAACACGCTTCATGACCTCGCGGCCTGAATCGTCCTGCCGTGAAGATGCGAGCGCCGTTTCTGGCTCCATACGGAGATAACTTCTATGCGAAAAGAGCCCGATACGGTGGCCCAAAGTCATCAGACATTCAGCGGGGCTTTGGCAGCGATTGAGGTTTCATTTCGCCACAATCGGCACTCTTGAAAACAGTTGTGGTTACGGTCGTCCACTCGATGGCCTGGGACTCCGCTCCCACTTTAACGGTTCCTACAAAGTGGATTGCCCCCTTTTCGTGTTCAGAATCCGACCATTTAGACTCCAGTGTCCCCAAGCCACTCATCGTTCCTTTGCACACATAGTCGGCTGATACCCTGTTGGTAGCGATAATCTTGTTGGCGATGGTACACTGGCCGCGCGAATGCGGCAGCAAAGCGCCGTATTCATCAATCATCTCCTGGGTAAGACAAACCTGGGTGGTGTGGGGCTCGCCACTAACCATAGTGGTTTCTGCGCCTGGAATTGATGGCGCCTTTTGCCATGTGGTCGTGGTTGTCATTTCCCATAGGCCGGCCTTTCTGGTTCCCGCCGATAGCATGGCAGGTTCCGCGCACAGCCAAAAACCAAATAAGATCCAGGCTCTGGAATTGCGCATGAGTACTCCTCGTTCAAGCCTGCTTTGATGGCAGTCTTGGACACAGTGAGGGGGGCTATCGAAATTCGGCGATTGCGTGCTTTCGCTAGATTTACCCGGGAGTGAATTCATATTCTTTCGTCGATGATGAGCCAGCGCCAGGGACGCGTTCCACTAATCCCCGCCACTCACGTGCTTCAACCGTGCCGGGTTCGGAATCAGGACCGCTTCCCGCCGCGGAATGACCAAGCCCTCCTCACCCCACTTCGACAGGATTCGGCTTATGGTGAACAGGGTCGTGCCGACCATCTGGGCAAGTTCCTCGCGCGAGAGCGAAAGCTGGACTCCTTCACGGCATTTCTTGCCGACATGCTTCAGCAGCCGAAGTAGCGTAAAGGCCAACCTCCTCGCAACCCTTTCGGTGGCTACTTCGCGAAATCTCTCCTCAAGTTCCTGCAGGTTGTTTGAGAGGATTTGATTAATATTCTTCCTTATCTGAGGATACTCGCCCAGCACTGCTTGAATGCGTGAGTACTCCCACGACAAAGCTCTGCACTGCTCCATCGCGCGCGCTGAGCAGGTGTGGCTGCAGTTTACTGCTTCGCCGTGTACGCCTACAGCTTCGCTCTCCCCGTTCATCCAAAGAATGACTTCATCGCCATTCGGGCTGAGCTGGGTAAGTTTCACACTTCCGGTCTGAAGCAGGACTAGGTTCCGAACCGGCTGTCCTTGCATGAATAAGACCTCGTCGCGGGCGAACTTTCGCACACTCGCACACGAGGCGATCTGGTAACAATCTTTGGGAGCGAGGCCGGCGAACAGCGCGGATGCGCACATCAGCACAACCCGCTCGGCGACATTCGATTCGCTCGTGGAAGAAGAAGTAGCAGGCTTGGTCAGGGGGAAAGGTTGTGATGCCATTGAAGTCTTTCCAAGGTCCGGAATCCGAAGCGCAGATAGCCCACTGCTCTTCCAGGTTCAAGTCATCAATTCGAACGCTTTTGAATAGGGGGGGGGCTTTCAAAATCATTCGAGACGATTTCAAATTCGAGAAAATTTCAATCTGAAAGCCAAGGTCTCAATCGACTACCCGTAGATAGCGGGTGTGTACTACGATCTGCGTGGATATGGCAAGCGATTCTATTCTCTTGATGAAGAGGATTAGGAGCCAATTTGGGAAAGCTGAGTGCCAGCTGGAAGCGACGGCGCCAGTCTGCGTTGCGTCCAAGTCAAACAGTAAAACCAATTTAACGATTCAAACTCATTGCACTTTGCGCAAGCGCAAAGAGTGGCTGCTCCCGAGCAATTTTCGTGGCAATCTTTTCTTAATGCGAAAGCGATGTTTGTCAAGATGAAAAACGCGGTCCAGCAGTTGCCGTGTTCCGGTCCGCGCTTCCGAAGTGTAAAGGCCATCTTGAGGTTCAGCAGTCCATACGCAAACGGGCGATCTGCATAGAATTCCCACTCATTCTTCAGTGACTTTGCCGGAACATTGAACACTCGGTTGATAGGGGGCGGGAACATGAAAGATGGCGGAACGCGACCTGGTCGTCGAGCACCAGTTGAAATTGTGCAAGTCAAGGCCATTGGACTTTCCAGCATTTCTTACCCCAGGCATCGCTGAGTGGGCCAGGCATCTCCGCATCGATTGCTCCAGCGCAAGAACTCACTTTGATCAACGGTGCTAGTGTTTCCTTGATCGATTTCGTTAGCGGTACGGAATCCACATAGGCCTCATCTCACGTGGATAAGGAAGGAGTTTCCTGGTGAAGAGGAGAGGGCTCTATTTTCTGCTGCTGTTGGTGGGCCTGATTGCGGGGCTCGCTCTGGGGCGCATTCACCATGAAACAAAACCGAATATATCGCGCAGAATCCTTTATTACGAAGACCCGATGCATCCAACATACCGGTCCGACAAGCCGGGCATCGCGCCAGACTGCGGGATGGACCTCGTCCCGGTCTATGCGGAGGATGCCGGAACAGCATTGGCCTCTATTCATAACTCCGCGCCTGGAACGGTAGCGATCAACCCTGCCGTGCAGCAGTTGTACGGAATCCGTTTGGCCAAGGCCGAGATGGATCAAGGGCGGGGAACGATCCGGGCTTTTGCGCATGTCGAAGCCGATCAGACTCGCATCTTTCGAGTGACTGTTGGGACCGAAGGTTACGTTAAGCAAACGCAGGACGATGCTGTGGGCAACCGTGTTGCCAAGAACCAACATCTTGCGACCATATATTCCCCAGACTTTATAGCCCTCGCGGGTGGGTATCTGGCCGCAAATGAGAGCGTCCCCGCTTCTGTGATCACGGCACGGGAGAGTGCTAATTCGACGAATAACCAGGGTTTGGCCGGCGTGCAGGCTCGTGCAGACCGGTTGCGAAATCTCGGTATGAGCGACGTTCAAATCGAGGAGATTACTCGGACTCACAAACTTCCGGAAGAAGTGTATGTTGTTTCACCGACCGATGGCTTCATCTTGACCAGAAGCATCACACCGGGATTGCGATTTGAAAGGCAAGCTGAGTTGTACACCATTGGCGATCTCAGTCACGTGTGGATTATCGCGGAGGTCTTCGGACGAGATGCAAAGACCTTCCGGCCAGGAACCGCAGCTCGCGTAACTTTGCCGGAAACGGGCGAGAGCTTTCGAGCAACTGTGAGCAACGTTTTGCCGGAGGTGGATCCAGTTACGCGCACCCTCAGAGTTCGTCTGGAGGTCGACAATCCCGGGTTCAAGCTCCGCCCCAACATGTACGTAAGTGTGGATTTGCCGATTACGCTTCCAGCCGGCCTCAGTGTGCCGGAGGACGCGATTCTCGACTCCGGACTTTCCAAAAGAGTTTTTGTCCAGGCATCGGAAGGCCAGTTCGAATCCAGGCGAGTTGAAGTTGGTTGGCAACTTGGAGATCGCGTTCAAATACTCAAAGGGCTTCGAGCGGGCGATCTTGTCGTCTCATCAGGAACATTTCTGGTCGACTCTGAAAGCAGACTGCAGTTGGCTGACACGTCCGGCGGCTCTATGAATGCTGCTTCGCCGGCGAACGCCCCAGTGGAACACCGAATGAACTGAAACCTCATGGCAAATCGCAAGACGGTTTAGGAACCTTCAATAGCGAAAAGGCAAGCTGTCATCTGAAGAAGCCGTTGAACGACCAAATCGCCAGGCTTGGTCAAACGAAACGTCCAAGTGGAGGCTGCACCAGTGATCGAATGGATTATTGAGTTTTCGATTCGTCACAAGCTGGCAATCATCCTCGCGGTAGCAGCCGCGAGCGCCTTTGGCTGGTGGTCCATCGAGCACACGCGCCTCGACGCTCTTCCCGAACTCGGCGATACGCAGGTCATCATTTTCTCTCGCTGGAATCGCAGCCCGGATCTCGTCGAAGCGCAGGTGACATATCCGATAGTAACGGCAATGCTCGGTGCTCCCCATGTCAAGACCGTGCGCGGAGTTTCCGATTTCGGCTACTCCTATGTATACGTCATCTTCGACGACAATACCGACTTGTACTGGGCGCGGTCCCGCACGCTGGAGTATCTTGCCGGAGTCCTCGGCAGACTGCCCGAAGGGGTTAAAACGGAACTCGGTCCTGATGCAACCAGCCTTGGGTGGGTGTTTCAATACGCCCTTGTCGACAGTACCGGCCAACACAGTCTCTCCGAGTTGCGTTCCTACCAGGACTGGAACCTGCATTACCGCCTCACGTCCGTTCCGGGCGTCGCTGATGTGGCTCCGGTTGGTGGGTTTACTCGCCAGTACCAGGTGAATGTCGACCCCGACCGTTTGCGTGCATATGGAATCACAATCACTCAGGTTGTCAACGCAGTGCGCGAAGGCAACAACGAATCCAGCGCCCGAATGCTCGACTTTGGCGGTACTGAGTATATGATTCGCGGCAGAGGGTACGCGGCTTCCAGCGACGACTTCGGAAACATCGCGGTCACCACAACCCAGGATGGCTCGGTGATTCGCGTCAGAGACCTGGGAGACGTTGTTGAAGGGCCAGACCTGCGCCGTGGTGTAGCAGACCTCGATGGTGCCGGTGATGTCGTCTCAGGCATCGTCCTTATGAGAGGCGGAGAGAACGCCCTCGAAGTTATCGATCGCGTGAAAGCAAGGCTGAAAGAAATCCAACCAGGTCTGCCCTCCGGCGTGAAAATTGTTCCCATCTATGATCGCTCCGAACTTATTCACCGGACTATCGATAGCACCAAACAGACAATTCTCGAAGTAGTTATTACCGTCGCTCTGATTGTTCTGGTCTTCCTATGGCATTTTCCCAGCGCTTCTATTCCACTGGTGACAATGCCGGCTGCGGTACTCCTTTCGTTCATTCCCTTCCGGTTGATGGGCGTCAGTGTCAATGTCATGTCCCTCGCAGGGATTGCAATTGCATTTGGAGAACTGATCGATGCTTCGATCGTTGTGGTTGAGCAGACTCACAAGAAACTTGAGCAGTGGGAAAAGGAAGGGAGTCGCGGCAGTCGCAGCGATGTTGTGTTGTCGGCAGTGAAAGAAGTTACAAGACCGACATTCTTCGCTCTCCTCGTGATCGCTGTTTCGTTTCTCCCTTTATGGACCCTAGAAGGAGAGCAAGGTCGCCTCTTCCGGCCGTTGGTCTACACGAAGACATTGGCCATGGTTGCAGCCGCGGTTCTGGCCATCACGTTTGATCCGGCCCTTCGCCTGCTTTTGACCCGAGTCAGCAGATTCCACTTCAGGCCGGCATGGCTCTGTAAATTGGTCAACTCCCTGCTTGTTGGCAGGATCCGCCCCGAAGAATCGAACTGGATCAGCAGGTCTCTCATGCGTATCTACGAGCCTGCCGTATTGTGGACCCTTCACCACAAGTGGGTTATTTTCACTGGGGCGGCCGTGTTGATCGTGGCCACGGTTCCGGTGTTTCTCTCTCTCGGCTCTGAATTCATGCCTCCCATGGACGAAGGCGCGATCCTCTACATGCCTACCTCTGCTCCAGGGATCTCCATCGCTCAGGCGCGCCAGGTACTGCAAACCACAGATATGGCTCTTAAGCAGTTTCCGGAGGTCGATCGAGTTCTTGGTAAAGCAGGCAGGGCCGAAACAGCAACGGATCCAGCGCCCTTGTCAATGATCGAGACACTCATCACCCTGAAACCTCGCTCAGAGTGGCGGCATGTCCCTACCTGGTATTCGGCCTGGGCTCCCGAGTGGGTAAAGTCTGCCCTTCGACATATAACTCCCGACACAATATCCTCCGAAGAACTGATCAATCAGATGAATTCTGTTTTGAAGGTCCCTGGACTCAGCAATGCATGGACGATGCCGATCAGGGGACGGGTTGATATGTTGACAAGCGGGATTAGAACACCTGTTGGTCTGAAGATATCTGGAGACGATCCGGCAGAGATTCAAAAAATTGGCGAGCAGGTTACCGCGGTTCTGCCATCAATACGAGGAACCCGTGGGGTATTTTCTGAGCGAACCAACGAAGGACACTTTCTGGATGTCGCGTGGCGCAGAGATGAGCTAGCCCGCTACGGGATCAGCATAGATACTGCCGAAGAAGTGCTCACAAATGCTGCAGGAGGCGACAACGTCAGCACTGCATACCAGGGATTGGCGCGCTATCCAGTCAATGTCCGTTACATGCGGGACTTTCGCAGCAGCGCCGATGCATTGGGCCGCATCCTTGTTCCGGCAGGCGGCCAGCGTCAGATTCCGATTGGTGAACTGGCAACGATCACATGTGAAGATGGACCGGCGATGATCCGTGACGAAGATGGCATGTTAACCGGCTACGTCTACATCGATCTTACGGGTCGGGATGCCGGTAGCTACGTAGCAGAAGCGGCGCGCGCATTGAAAGACAAGATGAAGTTGCCGGCCGGTTACGCAATCTCCTGGGAAGGTCAAAGCGAAGAGATCATGCGGGCGAATCGCCGGCTCCAGATTATCGTGCCTGTGACCTTGGGTATTGTCATCCTCTTAATCCTGATGAGTACCAGGTCGGTGATGAAGACTGTTATCGTGCTTCTTGCTGTGCCATTTTCAGCGATCGGCGCTGTGTGGTCCATCTACCTTCTGCATTACAACATGAGCGTAGCTGTGTGGGTGGGTATCATTGCGCTCCTGAGCATCGACGCGGAGACCGGTGTGTTCATGCTCTTGTACCTTGATCTTGCCTTTGAAGAGTCGATGAAGTGCGGCACACTCAGAACACTCGCTGACTTGCGCAGAGTGATTCGCTACGGCGCTGCAAAACGGCTGCGCCCAAAGTTCATGACATTCGCAACCACCTGCATTGGCCTGATCCCGGTTATGTGGTCGATAGGAACCGGATCCGAGGTGATGAAGCGAATTGCCGCCCCATTGGTGGGCGGCATCTTCACCTCGTTCATGCTCGAACTTTTGGTTTATCCGGTGATCTACGAGTTGTGGAAACGGAGTTCCGTTGCCAAGAATGATGAACAAGCTGACGCGGCGGAGGCCGCAAACGAGAAGCATGGACAGGAACTTGCAGTCGCGATGTCGAATTAAAGCGCGGATAAGTTCGGCGGTGAGGAAGCTGGATAGGCAGGAGGTAAGCGTGAAAAACAGCAAGATGCGGAAGTCGCTCTCGTACATCCTTATGTACGTGGTCCTCAATGCCCTTTCAAATGGGCAGACGAGTCAGAGTCTTGAGGAAACACAGAATCGTGGAAAAACGGTAAAGGCGGGGCCGGGAGCAGCGGAGCCCCCTGAATCCCAGCCTGATTCTCCTTCTGTTGTTTGCGATGGCAACGAACTCAAAATCTCATCGAACAACTCAACGTTGGCAAGCATCTTGGCAGAAGTGCAGAAATGCACAGGAGCCAAAATCGAAGTGCCTGACGGTGTGGCGAAGAACAGAGTATTCAAGAAGCTAGGGCCTGGTCCGACACGTGATGTTCTCGCTTCACTTCTCACCTCAAACGACTTCAATTACGTAATTGGATCTTCCCCGTCAGACCCGGACAAGGTTGAAACAGTTCTCCTTATGTCGGCCCAGGGCGATGCGGCTACGGGGACGCTTCCCGCGAGTTCCCTTACTTCGACGAACAGCACAGGTCTGCAGACATACGAGGACGGAAAGCTCGCTCCTCAGCCTGCACAAGTGCACCTTGCAGCGGCGCCAGATGCGCCGGAAACAATGGCTAGGAGAGTTCCGGTTGCTGATCAGGTCGAGAAGACTTTGACCAGTGCAGTTCAGACGTCGGCGGACGATCCGGCGCCCGCCCCGCACATTGCAACTCCGGTTGCTCTTGTGAGTTCGACTTCGACACCGCTGAACGCCAGCCCCAGGACGGTCCCGCAAACCTCAGCTTTCGCTGAGGCAAGGATAAATTCCAATGGTCGCATCGACCGGGCGCGTTGGCGGGACGAACTGACCGGGTTTGGAATCAGCGCGGACGCTAGCGACGAAAGATTAACATTTGTCGCCAGAACCGCTAACGTCAAAGCGGCGCGAGAGGAACTGTCTTGGTATCCGGTCAGCTTGCGGGCAACGGGGGAGGATTCCAGCAGCGGCGATGGACGGGATGCCATCATTCTTCCGGCAGTTGTCAAGGGTCAGATGCCGACAAGTGAATTGGAATCGATTGGAGACGAAAGCAACAGGCAGAACAGAATTCTCTCTTCCCATCCTATGGAAATGTATACTGGAGCCTACTTTGCGGACGCAGCCAGTGCACTGGACGAAAAAACAAGATATCCAATGGGATTTCCAATTTCATTGGAGGAACTGGGCAAAGCAATCTGGCAGGCAGGCTGGCAGATTGGACTTATCGCACCCTTGACCTCGATCATCCTGATTCTGCTGTGCCAAATGTTTGTCACATCGCACTTAAAGACCAGGATTTTTCTTCTTGCCGTGCCGCTTTCCGCAATCGGCGCAGTGTGGTCACTCTGCTTAATTCATTCCAGCTTGGCCGCAGCAGTGTGGGTGGGAATAATCGGGCTCTTGAGCATTCAAGCGGAGGCAGCTGTCTTCAGACTCTTGCATCTTGAACGTGCCAATGAACGGGCAGAATCGAGAGGCGATCTATGATGTGATCTCAGGTAAGGGCTGAACCGTTGTCTCGGGCGTAGCAAAGAGACTTAGCCAAAATGGGATGACACGCTCGCCCCCCCTGGATCTGGTTGCCTTCTGCAAGGCGCCCAATCGACGCCCGATTCCAGGTGATGAAGCCAGGTGCATCCCGATGCTTTGCGGTTTCTTCACCTCATTCTTGCTGCAGCTTCTGATTTTTCGGGCAGTCGATGAGTGATAAGGGCCGAGTGATGATGGCACGGAATTGGGTCAGTGGTGAACGAGCGACCATGCGTTATTGTGGTCGAGACCGGGAAAAGGAGATGGATCGTGGTGAACGCAAACCTGGTACTGCCGATGGTTTTGATCTGCATTCTGGCAACTCCGGGCTGCGCTGCGCT
>JARLFX010000322.1 GCA_031296355.1 Acidobacteriaceae bacterium | reverse complement strand
GCGGCACCAACGTGCTCACTTCGCAGGTCACTGGCCTTGATCTGGTGCGGAGCTCCGGGAACCACCTGCTCGGCACACAGAATTCGTTCCCTGATTAGGCGTCGGATTACGTGATGGCTTACGCCAAGCAGCTCGGCGGCTTCAGACATCGTCAGCCACTCGCCATTCTTCTCGGCGGAGCGATAGGCATGGATGTCGTGTTCGTGTCGTAGAGTACTCACGCGTTGTGCATTCCAGGTCAGGCCTTGTCCGGTGCGCATACCCATACGGTTCAACGATGCGGCTATGTCCTGATCGGACCATCGACAAGACATGCTTCGCACGACGGCAAGTGCCTCCTCTGAGGCGCGGCGGCCATGCTCGCCCGATCTTGGCTTGCGTATCCGCAGTTCGGAGTGCTGCCCTCCTTGCCAGTGAATCGTCAGGATAATCTCGCGCGCTTTCTCATCCACATCGGCGACGATGTCGGTAATCAAGGCTCTCACAAGTTGCTGGCGAGCGCGCATGGTTACGCCAGGAGCATTCCATGCGGCATCAAGATCTTCGGCAAGCCCGGTGAAGTCCGGGGCAGCAGTGCTTTCCTGCGCAGACGTGCACATTGCGTCAAGTCGCGCCTGGCAAGCTGCAACACGGCGCAGTGTGCTTTCCCAACTCTTTTCCAATTGCGCTGCGATCAAACGGTTATCCGGATCGCAGGCGGCATAGCGGCGTTCGGCAAGCGTTGCCTCATAGCGCGCCTGTTCGAGTTCCAGTTTCAGAACGAGTTGCTGTTCGTTCAGAGTCTGCAAATGCATACGCTCCGCCTCCATGGCTGCTTCGATAGCCATCGGCTGCACTGCGCGCAGCAACTCCTTTGCGATGGCAGCATCCACACGGGAACCCCCAAACGTCATGCATCGGGCTCGGCCGGTCAAATCCATGCTATTGCAGCGATAAACGGTCTGTCTCGGCGCATGCCCTCTGTAAGCTATCGACAAGCCGCGCCCACAACGAGCGCAAGCAAGAACACCCGATAGCAATGCCGCCCCACCTCGTCCCGATTTAACGTCTCCTGCTTTGCCGTAGGCGTTGGCCGCGATCTGCTTCTGGTTACGCTCAAACTCTTCCCAGTCTATATAGCCCTTGTGGTGATCTTTGATGAATACTTCCCAGTCATCGAACGGCTTGCCATGGCCATAGCTCCGGTGCGCGCGCCCATCCCGGATCACCGTCCGCTTCTCGCTCTTGCCGTACACATACACTCCAGCATAGAAGGGGTTCTTGAGAACTGAGATCACGTTTCGGTAGCGTATCAGTGTCCAGTCGAACGACACCAGCGTCCGGCCATCGGAAGGCCGCGGGAAGTGGATCTGCGCCGCCCGCAACATCAGAAATACTTGTCGTGCGCTACCGATTTCACGGAAGCGCGCAAAGATCAGTCGTATCACTTCCTGCAGGCGTCGATCGGGATCGAAATCCAAGCCAAGCTCACGATGCCAGACATAGCCCATCGGCACGCTTATTCGTAACTCTCCCCGCCTGGCCTTGGCGCGAACCGCCTCGAACATCCGAGAACGCAGTACGCTTATTTCGAATTCGCTGATACTCCCCTTCATGCCCAGAAGCAACCGATCGTTGGCGCGACAAGGATCGTATACACCGTCCGGATCGATCACCCGCGCCTCAACTAGACCGCAAAGCTCCAGTAAATGGTGCCAGTCGCGTCCATTTCTTGCCAGCCGGGATGCGTCCAGACATAGCACAGCACCAACTTCTCCGGCGCAAAGCCACGCTACCAGTTTTTCAAACCCAGGACGGGCGACCGTTCCAGTGGCGGAACGGCCAAGGTCGTCGTCGATCACCTCGATGTCGCGAAAGCCCAGACGTCTGGCCTCGCCGACCAGATCGTACTGCCGCCGCTGACTTTCGAGATTCATTTGCACCTGCGCCTGAGTCGACTGCCGCACGTAGACTACGGCCTTGCGTTGGAGCACTACTGAAGGCAAAAGTTCAGCATTGATCATCGCTTGCCTCCTGCTCTGCGCCGCCGGCGGCCAACATCAGAAGGTTGGTCAGGCAGCTCAGTGCGCGCGCCCTCTGCGATGGATTCATCCCGGAAAGCTGATCTGAAGTAAACGCCAGGCTGCTCTGACACGGTGTCACGGCCAGCATCTGAGGCGGCCGCCGAACAATCTCGCAACTCGGACTCATCGCACTCCTCCTGAACGAGATTGGAATCGTTAGAGGAGTTTCCCCGCAAACCGCGTGCCACCAGCAAATCATGCAGCTCACGCAATGCGGCTACTGCGACTCGCGGCTCTCCAAGCTTCATGCCAACGCAAACTGCCGGATCCAACATCCATGCGGGGATCATCGTGACCAGGCCAGAGCCGTCGTCCACATGGACAACACCCCATGGGCCACGTTGTTCGCTATCTCGATAGAGAACCTTCCGCCCGTAAAGCGGGTGCCAACGATAGTGAATCTCTAATTCCTGACCGACATGGGCAGAATGTCTGGGGAATTGCGGTGGGAAGAAAAAACTGGCTGCATTTGGGAAGCGAAGAAGCTGGACCAAAAATCGCCGCGATCTTCAGCATCGTTGAGAGCTGCCGCAAGCTGGATATACCTATACGTCAGTACTTGGCCGACATCCTTCCTGGACTGGCGGAGCGCTCCATCCAGTCTCTGGCCGAACTCGCCCCTGCCAATTATGCTGCCAATCGAGTGAAGTAGCCTATCCTCACAGCCAAGATGCCGTCAACCATGGGGTTGGTCGGGCGAATACGGATGACTCGACAAAGCCTGAAACTCAGCCCAACAGAATGTCAAAAGCAGAGGAAGCGCCCGCGTGCCTGATCCAGTAAGCCCGATTCCACTCCTTTATTAATGTCCGCTAAACTAAGCGGTTGTCGCTCCGCCAACCGCGATTCCAAACGGGAATCATCCCGTTTGGAATCGAAAATAGAGGTGCATGCTCTTTGTGCAAGCAAATCCACCTCGCACGTAGCAAAAGAAAAACACGGTTCGCCGGCGAGCCTCCCCAAGATGCAAACCATTCATACCCCAACGTCCAATCTGAGTAGCCTGTGGCGCTATGGTCTCGCAATCTCGTTCGTAG
>JARLFX010000041.1 GCA_031296355.1 Acidobacteriaceae bacterium | reverse complement strand
CCCTCAACCGCACACATTGAATGCGCGAAACATATCGTCGAGATAGTCATCATCACGGTAGAGTGTGATGCTTAGTTCAACTTATCGGTGTAATAGTCGGACTGGAAGAAGTGGAGTCTCACGAAGCCATCCTCAGAGCCACTGGCAAAGGACTTCCCGTCGGGCGCAAATGCCAACGAGTGGACTGGACCGAAGTGTCCCTTGATCTCGGCCAGCTCCTCGCTTGTGATATAGTTAACGAGCTTGATTTCGAAGCCGCCCTTCTTGCGGGTGGTGGTAACCTCCTTCTCGTCCTGGCCGCCGCCTACGAGAACGTGGTAGCGTTGCACAGGCTTGGCATCGGGCTTGTAGAGCGGACTTATGGCCAGCGAGCGTGCGATGTTGCCGTGGAAGTTGTAAGTGTTCAATATCTCCAGAGTGTCTGGGTCCACCATGCAGTAGGTCTCATCGCGAGAACAGGTGAAGAGGAAGATGTGGTCCTTGCTGAAGGTGAAAGAGATGATCGGCTCCTTGTGGACACGACGGGTGTTCTCGATCGACCGGCTGTCGCACATCACCATGTTCAGGTACCCTTTAAGCGTCGACGCGTACAGCGTCTTGTTCAGGTTCCCCCACGATACCTGCGTCACTCCGCTCATCAGTATAGGTGCCTGTGGTGTTAATTTTCCGGCCAGAGTGTCAGAGATGTTGTGTATTTGGACTTCGGATCTGTCGCTGCCACGCTCGTAGAGGGTAACAACCTTCTTGTCACCATAGCTGAATTCGCAATAGCGCGCGGTGCACTGCGACTGGAGCGGGATAGTGGCCAGCTGCTTTCCCTACGCAAAATTGTACTACCGATGCCGTACACTGAGGGGGTCGTAGATACTGAAGCCTGCTGCCACCTCGGCAGTGATTAGATATTGGGTAGTGCTGGAGATATCGATGGCCTTAATGGCGGAACTGCACTTGATTTTGCCGAGGATTTCGGCGTTGGCGGCGCGCCAGACGGTCACGAAGCCGTCGTCGGAGCAGGTGAACAGCAGGTCGCCATCAGCATTGAACTTCACCATGCGCACTGGCCTTTCGTGTCCTCTCAATGCATACACGTTCATTCTCCTGGTCTATTATTTATATGCATTATTATGCGCCATAGCGGATATTACAAAGGCTGCGACCGCCATTGTTGCGGTGCAGTGCGGCGTGTCCCGATAGGGGTTTTGGGGTTTTGGGGTTTTGGGGTTTTGG
>JARLFX010000321.1 GCA_031296355.1 Acidobacteriaceae bacterium | reverse complement strand
TACGTGGATACGGCCATCCACGATGCACAACGCGCGGGCGTGCTGGTGTATTCGCTGTACTACAGCGATAGCGGAGTGGGTGGACGGTATGCCAGCTATAGCGGACAGAGCTATCTGCAGAAGGTTGCGGAAGAGACTGGAGGGCAGGCCTACTTTGAAGGGACCGGAAATCCGGTGAGCTTTCAGCCTTTCCTCAAGCAGTTCAATGAGGATCTGGTGCGCATCTACGAGCTCAGATTCCTGGCCAACAAGGCTGGATTGCAGCAGCTCAAAGTGACGACCGATGTGAAGGGCATCAAGTTGAGCGCGCCGGGCAACGTGTTTGTTGTCCAACCGGAGTGAGTTCACCGCGTGCCCATGTAGGATGTCCGCATGAAGCCTTTCAATCGACGTGAAATGTGTGCCGGGCTAACCGTGCTGATGATGGGTGGCCTGGCAGGAGTGAAGATGAGCGAAGCGCAGACAGCATCGATGGGGGAAGGCGCGCTGGCACATGCCCGGGTATTGCGGTTCAGCGATTTGCCCGTCGGGCTATTGCCGAACGGCACGGATCGTCGCGTGTTGGCGCAAGGTGCGTTGGCTACGGGAGAAGCGGTTCGGGTACATGAATCAATTGCCCCGCCAGCAGCTGCTGCTCCCGATATGCATGCGATCCAGCATTCGGAACTGATCGTGGTGGTGCAGGGCACCGTGGGAATGGAGCATGACGGCAAGGTGGAGACGGGAGGGCCGGGGGACGTGCTCTACGTGGCTTTTGGCACCAATCACCGTATCCGCAATATGGGCGATGGGCCGGCGCGGTACGTGGTGATCTCCATTGGCGGGGACGTGAAGACGTAGCTGTCAGTACAGAAGCAAAACGGCATCCGCGCGGATGCCGTTTTGCTTTGCGTAGGATTCGGGCTAAGGCTGCTTGGCCTTCGGCGTCAGCTTGCGGATGATGAACTCCTGCGCCAGCGCATTGACCATGCGCCCACCGGTGCTAATGGCGGCGTTGGTGAAGGTGAGGCCGACGCCGCGGTTGGTCTGCGGATAGTAGAGGTTGGAGAGGCCGGCAGAGGCGATGTCGCCGCCGATGCTGGAGACGTTTGGCTGCCAGTGCCCATTGTCGCCCTTGCAGATGAAGGGCGTAGCCATCGCGTAGAGCGTGCGATGCGTTTTGGTGCCGTGGCCGTTGTAGAAGTAGCGTGGGTCCTGATGCAGAAGCGACGGCAACACAGCGCCGCCGATTAGCACGTCGCTTACGCCGTCAGCATAGTTCGCGCCCATGCGCTGGCCGTAGCCCTTGGCGCCGAGCACGTAATCGGGCGTATGAGCGAGTTGTTCGATCCCGCTGAAGAAGGCGACGCCGAGGAAGGTGACGGGGTCAATCGTGCTGCGCATGGCAAGCTGGAATTTAAGCTTTGTGGTCATGGCCACAGCATCCTGCTCATACACCACATAAAAGTTGGGTAAGACGCCTAAAATGCGCTGCTCTTCTTCCAGGTGGACTTGCTGAGTGGCGATCTCGACCCGGGTATAAAGGGCGGTCACACTCTCCGTCACGCCAGCGATTTTAAGGGTAATGTCGGGGATGTCGAGGTTCTGTCCGGGCTTCAGGGTGATGGGGGGGGAGGCCCAGTTGTTGAAGCCTTTGGCGGCAGCGGTGACGCGGTAGTTGCCGGGGAGGAGCTCGTTGATCTCGAAAAAGCCGTTGGCGTTAGTCGTGGTGGTGCGGCGGTTGGCCGGGGTGTCGCCCTGGATCTCGATGGCGGCGTTGGCCAGCGGATCGTCTTCTGTATCGGTGACGGTGCCGTTGATGCTGCCCGTCTGCGGGGTCGGCGCATTGAGCTGGGAATAAGCCAGTGAGGGGAGGGCTGCGAGCAGAACAAGAATACTCAGGATGCGAACGTGCACAAGGCGCATAAATACAGGGTCTTTATCGTTAGACGTAATTCTACGGTGAAAGTTTCTGTAAGGAACTGTCACCGCAGGTGCGCATCAATCCACAGTTGGGTGTGAGCGCAGGGTGAGGTAGATGACTACGGCCATGACGGCCAGGGTAGGCAGGATGAAGATGCTGCCCTCGGGGCCGGTGGCGCCGCCGCTGAGCCAGAGCTTGCCTTGGGGGTGGGATACGAGGAAGCTGCCCTTGGCGGGGAGGCCGCTGTCAGAGGCGCCGTAGACGAACGTCTGGCCCCAATCCCAGGCGGCGTGGGCGCCGATGGCCCACCAAAGGGAGCGGGTGTACCAGATGGCGAGGCAGAAGACGAGGCCGACGGCACCGGCGGAGAAGAGGCCTACGGGCGATTCTCCGGGGTTCTTGCCGTGGATGGCACCGAAGGCTATGGAAAGGATGAGCGCGGCCCACCAGAAGCCTATACCGCGCCACAGCGTCCACTGCAGGTAGCCGCGGAGCAGCATCTCCTCAAAGAAGCCCACGAGCACGAAGATGGCGGCCCAGACCGCGCCATACTTCAGCGCGGCATGCAGCGAGGCGTGGCCTGCATCGAAGGTGATGAAGTGGGTAACGTGCAGCGTGCCGACAAGCAGGCTGATAAAGGCGAATCCCCAGAAGAGGCCGGTGAAGAAGAGCGGCAGTCGGCGCGTTCCAGCGAGGCCGTAGCTGGTGAATGGCCGCTTCTCAATGCGCGACATGATGTACGTGGCGAGGAAGACGAAGAGGACGGCGAACGTCTCGCTGATGAGCATGCCGTGAATAGTGACGGGCGAATGCGCGTTGGGCGGAAGATGGCGCAGGTGATGAACGATGCGGCCAACCGTCTGCGCAATGCCGATGAAGATGGCGGCGAAAAGGAGCATTCCCCAGCCTGCGCGGAGGCCTTTTGGGCCGAAAAAGACATTTTTCGTCGGATTTGGCGTGGTAATGATTGGGGCTGACGGCGCGTCAGTTGGGGACAATTGCGCGTCGGTTGAGGACGGCTGCGGGGCGGCTGCGGGCGGGATGGGAAGGGGCTCGTCCATGGCGGTCAACGTCCTTAAGCGGATAGGGATTGGGGTGCGAGATGATGATACCCCCCTCCCCCCTCAATTCTGCAAATATCTTGTTTGCAGGTCATTAGGCGGTGGCGCTTCCGCTAAATATTTGAAAATAAGATGTTTGCGGGTAAATATTGATCCTTTAAATATGGTTGCGGGTTCAGGAAGGCGGGAGCCGGATCAAGGCTTATTTCCAGTTTATCAAGTTACGGGAGAAAGTACGCCAAAGCGATTTTTGTCCGTCGTTTTCAGCATTTTTGCAGCGTTTTGAGGTGGATTTTCTGGTGGGAGGTATGGAATTCGCGGGTAACTTGATGGTGAGCGTGGGGATAACTGTGGTGCGCTGATGGAGTGCTATTAGGGTGAGTGGGGTAGCCGCAGGTGCGTGGGGAGACAAGGCTGTCAGTGAACCGCTGGCTCTTTCGATGTACTGCGGGATGACAAAATTTAAAACGAGGGATGATTGCCTGCTGATGGAGCATCCAACCACCAACGTCTTTTATCTATAGCAATTTGAATAGGTTGCGTATTATATAGATGTGGAATCACCTTCACTTCTATGCGTAAAGCGTTAGTCACTGGTGGTAACGGGTATATTGGCTCGGTTCTGGTTAGGCGCTTGCTGCGCACCGGAATCGAAGTCCATGCGCTAGCGCACCGGAATCGCGACCGACTCGATACCATACTGGCGCCAGCGAATATCCACGTTTTAGCTGATGACTATGCGGAAATAGAGGCGATGGTTGCCCGAGTGCGGCCGGATGTCATCTTCCATCTGGCGGGAGTTCATGTAGAGCCCACTGACATGGCGTCTACCGCAGAGATGATCGCGTGCAATCTCACCGCCGGTACCGCGTTGCTGCGCGGAGCGACATTGTGCAGCAAGCCTCCGCTGCTGGTTAACAGCGGTTCGTACTGGCAATTTTCTGAGGAAGCCAGCTACTCGCCGAACACGTTCTATGCGGCTACCAAGCAGGCCTTCATGGACCTGATGCGTTTTTACGAGAAGTTCAGGGGGATTCGCTCCACGACTTTGATTCTATTTGACACGTTTGGGTTTGATGATCCCCGCCCGAAACTCTGGACGAAGATTCTGCATGCGCCACATGGCGCAAGAATTTCTCTTTCCGAGGGGCGCCAGTTTATCGAACTGGTTCACGTAGATGATGTGGTGGAGGCATTCATTCATGCAGCCGAGCTGATGGAGTCAGGGACGGAGCTTGGAGGTGCATACGCAATTCGTTCCGAGAGAACCATTACCTTGCGCGAGCTGATTGAATCCTTCAATACCCACGCGAGCATGAACCTGCACCTGGATTGGGGGGCAATCGTTTATTGGGAAGGCCAGATATTTCAACCATGGCAGGGCCCACTGCTGCCGGGTTGGCATGCAAAAATCCGTATAGATACGACAGTGGCTGAATATCTCAGGGAGCGAAATCTCTCACCCGCGGAAGTGGATTGATATGGACTCATCGCCCGTTCAAGAGACGAATGGCCTTCCGTTGGTCTCCATTATTGTGCCCGTGCTCAATGAAGAAGCCAACATCCAGCCGTTCTATACGGCAGTGACGGCATGCATCGCACCTCTTGCCGGCCAGTTTCGATTTGAGTTTGTCTTTACGGATAACCACAGTACAGATCGCACATTCGCACTTCTAAGCGATCTTGCCGTCAACGATCCACGCATTCGCGTCTATCGTTTTTCGCGCAACTTTGGCTATCAGCGAAGCATTATGACTGGCTATGCGCAGGCGCGCGGCGCCGCGGCGATCCAACTGGATTGCGATCTGCAGGACCCACCGGAACTGATTGCGACATTTCTTCAGCATTGGCAGGCAGGGGCCGACGTTGTCTACGGGGTGAGGGTGAAGCGGAAGGAAAGCTGGGGCATCAATATTGCACGATCCGCGTTTTATCGGCTCATTGACAGGTTAAGTGAAGACCCTATTCCCGTCGACGCGGGGGACTTCCGGTTAGTCAGTAGGCGAATCATCGAAGTGCTGCGCACGTTTGACGACGCGCAACCCTATCTTCGCGGCACGATTGCCGGACTCGGGTTTACGCAGGTTGGGATCGAGTACAGCCGTGCAGCACGCGCTCGCGGAGAGAGCAAATTTCCGTTCTCAAAACTAATGTCACTGGCAATCGATGGAATTCTCAATCATTCCACCATGCCGCTGCGCATCTCCACTTATTTTGGATTGGCCGCAAGTGTATTGACCCTGTGCGGTTTGTTCGGCTATCTCCTGGCGAAGATCATCTTCCACTCTCAATGGCCGGCCGGATTTGCTACCCTGGCCGCACTTATCCTGGCTTCCATCAGCATCAACGCCATGTTGCTAGGCATTATCGGCGAGTACCTGGGACGCATGTATCGGCAGATGCGTACGCGTCCGCTGACGATCCTTGAAGCTGTGATTGATCCAGCGAGGTCAGGCAGTTCGAGATCGCCGGCGTTTTTCGCGCAGGATGCAACGAAGCATTAGCGGACACAACATGCAGATTTCCTCCTCAGCCCCGGTCTCTACGCGTCCTCTCCCGACAATTCTCCGACGTGTCTGGCTGCTTATTCTTGGCAGTACAGGGCTTTCGATAATTTTTCATCTCGTAGTGTCTAAACTGCTTCACCGAACAGGTTATGCAGATTGGCCATTCTCGAGTTCACGTGACCGCTTCTCTGATTTCACGATCTTCCAATTCAAATACCTTTACTGGCATAAGCCGGAATTTTTTTCACGAGGGTTTCCCATTAATTACCCGGCGCCACTTGCTGATTTATTTGAATTCTTCTTCCATTGCTTTCCGCATCATCCTACGCTTGCGTTTGAACTCTTCGATGTGCTTTGCGCTGTGGTGCCGTGCATATTCTTTGCACGCGCGCTGCATAAGAGAGGCATTGCGCTGCTTACTTCGGCAGGTTTCTCTTTAACCTTGCTGCTCTTTTCCTGGCCCGCACTGTTGTTGGTCGACCGTGGCAATATGGAGTGCGTTGTGTGGGTTGCCACTGTGATAGGTTTTTGGTCATTGGCTACAGGCCGGGAAAACACAGCCGCGATCGCATTTGGGGCAGCGGCCTCGTTCAAGTTTTTCCCCATTATTCTGCTGGGGATATTTCTGGCGCAGAAAAAATGGCGCCCACTCTTTCTCGGATTGTTAGCCTTTGTTGTCATTTCTATAGCCTCGTTATGGATACTTGGCCCTACGATTCCACAGGCATGGCTCGGCATTTCCTATGGACTGACCTCTTTCAAAATCAACTACATGGCCTGCTGGAGATCCTATGAGAATGGCATCGACCACTCTCTCTTCGCTCTGATCAAGGGCGCAATGATGATCCTTCACCTGCACGCCAGGACTGGTTTTTTGCTTCCGCTCGCCATTTATAACGCCAGCGTCGTTGTAGGCGGCATCGTGCTCTATTGCGTGCGCATTCGCCTGATGCCGCTACTCAATCAATCGTTACTCCTCATGATCTCCTGCATCTACTTCACGGCGTTTTCTGGCGACGGGACTCTGATACACCTCTATTCACTCTTTGCGATGCTTGTGTTTCTCGCTTTAGATGCAAATAGCCGCAATCTCTCAATACCGGGGTTGAACTCCACCCTACTTTGGCTGACCTTTATCGTCTCTCCAGCGACATACTTCATAGTTCATCATGGACATCGCTTTGAGGGACAAGTTAAATGTCTCGCTCTGGGCGTGCTCTTCTTGTATGCGCTAAGGTATCCGCTTGGCCCCACATTGGGCAGTGATGAGCGGCCCGACATTCTCTCGCACCCGGATGCAAGTGAAATCTGCGGTGCCTCTATTTCCCCGATTCAGTTAACACGCAGGTAATTCAGCTTATTGCCATGCTGACAACGACCGCCTTATTGTCGGTCTTGCTCTACCGCCTGATCGAGGAGCCGATGATTGGGTCTGGTTCCCGGTTGGCCAAGAAGATCGAACATGGGCGCAATGAGCGAAGCACATACTATGGAACCTGCGCCGCGGGATGACAAATAAATACAAAAGCAGAGGCGAGCAGCAGATTCTTCGCTGCGCTCAGAATGACAAGAAGTATGCAGGGGGTGAAATGAGAACGGCCCCGGAGATATCCGGGGCCGTTCTGTTTTGCTTGAGCGAACGTATCTGGTCAGATGAAAGCGGGTTCGAGCTTCGCTCGAATAACCCACCCTTTGCGATCAAGCTGCAAAGGATGGGGCACCCGGAATTCCACCTGGACGGTCAGCCCTAGTACATGCCTTCCATGCCGCCGCCGCCGTGGTTGTGACCACCGCCGGCTGCTTCCTTCTTCTCGGGGATCTCCGAGATCATAGCTTCGGTGGTGAGCATGAGGCCGGCGATGGAGGCTGCGTTCTGCAATGCAGTGCGCGTGACCTTCGTCGGGTCGATGACGCCGGCTTTTACCAGGTCCTCGTACTGATCCGTGCCGGCGTTGTAGCCGTAGTTCGGCTTGTCCTTGCCGTGCTCGTGGATGTGGTTGATGACGACCGCACCCTCTTCACCGGCGTTGCCGACGATCATGCGCAGGGGTTCTTCGATGGAGCGGCGGATGATCTTGGCGCCAATCTGCTCGTCGCCCGTGAGGGACTTGATGAGCTCGTCGACCGCAGGGGTGCAGCGGATGAGAGCGACGCCGCCGCCGGGGACAATGCCTTCCTCGACTGCTGCACGGGTTGCGTGCATGGCATCCTCAACGCGAGCCTTCTTTTCCTTCATCTCGGTCTCGGTTGCGGCACCGACCTTGATGACTGCAACGCCGCCGACCAGTTTGGCCAGGCGCTCCTGCAGCTTCTCACGGTCGTAGTCAGAGGTCGTCTTGTCGATCTGAGCACGAATCTCCTTGACGCGGCCTTCGACGTCGCCGTCCTTACCGCCGCCGTCGACGATGGTGGTGTTGTCTTTGTCAATGGTGACGCGCTTGGCGGTGCCGAGGTCTTCGATCTTGACACCCTCAAGCTTGATGCCGAGGTCTTCGGTGATAGCCTTGCCGCCGGTCAGGATTGCGATGTCCTGCAACATGGCCTTGCGACGGTCGCCGAAGCCGGGAGCCTTGACGGCTGCGACGTTCAACGTGCCGCGGAGCTTGTTCACGACGAGGGTCGCGAGGGCTTCGCCGTCCACATCCTCTGCAATGATGACGAGAGGCTTGGCGGTGCGGGCAATCTGCTCGAGCAGGGGGAGGAGGTCCTTCATCGAAGAGATCTTCTTCTCGTAGATGAGGATGTAGGGATCTTCGAGGGCGGCTTCCATGCGCTCGGCATCGGTCACGAAGTAGGGCGAGAGGTAGCCGCGGTCAAACTGCATGCCTTCGACGACTTCGAGCTGGGTCTCCATGGTGCGGGACTCTTCGACG
>JARLFX010000320.1 GCA_031296355.1 Acidobacteriaceae bacterium | reverse complement strand
TTCGATACGTTCTCGCTCATCCATGCGATCGACGAACTCGATAAAATGCGTGGCCATCTGAACGATCGGGAGCACCACAATCCCCCGGAAATCCGCAACGACATCCTCAAGCTGCACGATCTGGCGATGGACGTCGTCAACAACGGCATGACCAGCCGCGCGCAGGCGCTGTTTGAACTGGCAACCGAGATCGAGGATCAACTCTCCGACCTCAGCGAGGCCCTCGAAAATATCCAGGAAGCGATCGCCAAACTGACGGATTTACAACCCGATAGCCTTCGGTGGGGCGACTGAAATCCTATGTCGCGTTACGTACCTTTGCCGGGATTAACCCAGGGCAGCCAACGCCACCTTGGCCTTGAAGCCTGGTGCATGGTTCCGGCGGGTACGCTTCGTCATCATCTCTCCTGTTCTCCGGCATCATCGCCGAGGTCAGGCAGAAATTTCACTTAAGCCGGTGTTCGAATTTGCGCAGCCACCTCTCTCCTAAAATGGCTTTCCTCCCTGAACGGTCAGACGATGCTGCCTGGGGGGATGTCCATCGTGAAACGGTACCGCAGTTTTAGACCCAATGTCCGCCGATCACTCAGCGGACATTGGGTCTAGAACTTCTTAAACAGCGGGCTCTTGGGTTTCTCGTTGCCGTCCTTGGCGGTGAGGAAGCGCTCGGTGAAGATATGCTTCTCAAACAAGCGCCCGCGCATCAGCCCCTTGACGCAAGCGTCGATCATCAATGGCGGGCCGCACAGATATGCCGACGAGCCTTCGAACAGCCCATTGTAAAGTTCCCAGGCGACGTCATGCACAAAACCGCGCGCGCCGGTCCAGCCGCTATCCTCAGGTTCCGAGGAAAGTGCCGGGACATATCGGAAGTTTGGATGTTTGGCGACGAGCGCTTCAAACTCTTCCACACTGTAAAAGTCGGCGCGGGTGCGCACGCCGTGGATCAGCGTGATCGGCTCGGCGTAGCCCTCGGCCAGCAGTTCCAGGATCATCGAGCGCGGGCTGGAAAGCCCGGTGCCGCCGGCCATGAACAGCAGCGGGCCGCCCTTGGATTTACGCACGAAGAAATGCCCGTACGGGCCGGACATGGCGACCTGATCACCAAGTTTCAAAACCTGATGGATATACGTGGTGCCTTGCCCACCGGGCACGAGGCGGATCTGCAAATCCACATAGCCGTCCGCAGACGGCGGATTGGAAATCGAGAACGCGCGGGTGCCATGCACGCCCGGCAGTGTGAGGTTCACATACTGCCCGGCCTGGAAATCAATTTTTGATCCCCCCAGCGCCAGGCGCACGCCTTTCACATCACGGGTAAAGTTTTCCAGCCCGGCGACACTGGCGTTAAAATCCTGCACCGCGATGCGGCGCTGGTCGGGCTCTTCTTCAATGTCGGCTTCGATGGTGACATCGCACAGCATTTTAGCGCTGCATGCCAGCGTCTTGCCCTCGGCGCGTTCAAAATCCATCAGCGCGAAGGGCGAGGCGTCGGCGTGATCCACCTCACCTTCGAGCACCTCGACCTTGCAGGTGCCGCACAGCCCATGCCCGCAGGCATAAGGCAGATAAATCCCCGCACGCAGGCAGGCGTCGAGGATGGTTTGGCCATCCTCCACGTCAATGCTGGCGCCCAAGGGCTCGATGGTGAGTTGGTGTGTCATAGGCGAAGTCCTAGTCTTTTACTTTAGTTTTTTGAGCCGTTGAAACCGTCGAGACCCGGCGTCCAGAATCGGATCAACGATTTATGGCCCACACCATTTTCTTCAATGGATTTGCCAAGGTCCGGCGTCGCCGCCTTGCCGTCAATCATCCAGGTCACTTTGCTCCAATCGATCTTGGCAAAATCCGGGTGCGGCCCATAGACGCTGGCAACAATCTCCGTCAGCGCACCAAAAGGCGTTGCCGGTGGCAGCGGCAGGGCAAAAGCCGATACGAACGAAATATGCTCTTCCCAATGAACATAGACAATCAGATTTCCGTGGTAGAGTTCCTTAACATCTCGATATTCAATGTGCTTTTCATAGTCTGCGGTAATTGCTTGGACAGCCATCTTTCTTATTCCTTGGAGTTTGGTAAACAATTTTGAGGTGCGTCCGGTGGCCTGACACCGGACGCAGCCTCGAGAATTTAGCTGGCCTTCTGGGCTTTGGTCTCTTTCCAGGACTCCCAGAGCTTCTCGTCGTCTGAGCCTACATAATCGCCGTTATCATGACCCACATTAATGTGATACCACTCCAGAACGTCCGGCACCGTGGCGCCGCCACAATTGCCCTGGAATATCTGGTTCACCGGAAGCCAGGCTTGCACATACTTCTCAGGCTCATCATCGAAGATGTCTTTGCATCCATCGGAGCAGAAGTGATAGCGCGTGCCCTTGAACTGAGTATCGCGGAAACAGGTCGTGCTCGGATCGCCGGGCTCGGTATAGAGCATCGGCAATTGGCACACGCTGCAAAGCTGCGGCAGCCCCATGAAGAAAAAGCGCTTATCCTCCTTCTCCATCTTCGCCCAAAGCTCGAACTTCGGACGATAGTATTGATCAAACGTGTTGGGATATTTTGCCGAGAGCCAGTCAAGATGCTCTTTATCCGGCATCCAGGCATGAATACCCGCGACATGGCAAAGCTGATAGAGCAATGCCCAGTTCTGATGGGAGATATGTTCACACGCTTCGGTCGCAATATCCGTGTATTTTGGTATTTTCAAGCCATAGCGGGCCAGATCCTCGAACAGCGAGCCGCCAGCTTCAACAAAGTAAATATCCCAGGCTTCTTTCCAGGACATCACCTTCTTCGGCAGCATATAATCCATCATCGTCGCCACCAGGCCCAAGAGCCGGAAGCCGCGCCAGAACCATTTGTCCACCCATTTCTGCACAATCGGCAGATTGTCAGGATGCTGCTCCAGCAGGAACTTGATGACCTCGATGCCCAGCGTCATGTGACGGCTCTCATCCGACTGCGCGGAGAAGCCGAAGGTGACGGTCGACATGTCGCCATTATACGCAGCGCCGGACATGAACGGTACAAAGAGAAGATTAGTGAACACATACTCAAATGCGAAACCAATCGCGATCATGAACTCAAACGGGCCAGCCGTCCGCGCATCGTCGAAGAAGGATTTCGGCACCGAGAGATAG
>JARLFX010000040.1 GCA_031296355.1 Acidobacteriaceae bacterium | reverse complement strand
TGGCCAAGATTCCCAGGGCCGATCACAAGGCGGGTCATATTATCGAAGAACTCTCATTTCCGACGGACCATAATGTAAGGTGCAGATGATGTCAATGGCGCTCAGCTCTTCCAGCATCCTTAAAATTGATCGTGAAGTAGGGACCCGAGCAAAAATGAATCATTTTACTCATCTCAATGAACCTTCCTGCACCGAATGCACCAAAGCCGGCACCGATATTCACGTGCCTGTTGAATTCATACCAACTATAGATATCCGCTTCCTCTCCGAGATGGGTACCGGATTGGCCACCGAGGTCACGGCTGATCGACCCGCCGGAGCTGCTGTAGGCCGCGTCCTTCGGGGCAGCGAGCCAGGAGTTCAAGTATTGCAATGTCACCGTCCAGCGATGGCGAGGGACAACCGTCGCGCCAGCCCGGTACGATTTGATGTTTTGCCATCCGAACAGATCCAGCATGCCAAACCGATCATGAGCAGTGGCGTAGATTGTGTCGAAGGTTCGATGAGTGCCATCTGTGGGATTGCTGTCTCCCGAGGCAAAGTCGTATTGGGCGAATAAACGCGGGCTCCAGGGGACAGGATCGAATTGGTATCCCGCCCCACCGGTTACACCCCAGGCCCGAATCGGATTTGGACCATCGGCCCCGTTTTCCAGTACGGCTTGAACAGAGTAATCGAGGGTCTCGACCGTGCGTGCCTTAAAACGCAGACCGTAGACCTTCATATTTTGCTTGCCGGTCTTGGTGGAAGAGGTGGTTTCGACGGCGACACTGGGCTGAACACGCCACAAGACAAAGGGCTCCAACACAGAATTGGGGACGATATTCTCGATGCCGCCGTAGAGCCCATAAATGTTGTTTCCTTCCTGATGAGGGCTAATGCCGGATGCTTGTGGAACAACAACAGAGGCAGCGAAAATGCCCAGTCGATAGCCGTCGTGACGGAGATTGATTATCGCCGCGTCGTAAGAACGCCCCTGATTGCGCCATTCTGAATTCGCAATCAAAGTATTGTTGTAGTTGATCAGCTGGCGGCCAACGCGCAGGCTCATCCAGTGCTTTTCCGGATCACCAACTTGTACAAAAGCCTCTTTTAGATCCCAGCGGTTCTCGTTTGGCGGGCCGATGGGCGGTTTTTGCAAAAAGGGTCGGCTGTCCTGGACCTGCGCGGTCAGGCTGGTCCATCGATTCAGATAGAGATCGATTTGAAATCGAATCCGGTTGAGCCAATAGGAGTCATCGTTTTCTTGTTTGAAACTACCGTTCGTATAACCCTCAAGACGCAAGCGCTCCTCTGCTTCAAGATTGATCCAACGGGGAAGCTTTGAATCAATTTGGCTCGCAGGGCGAAGGTCAGGGAGGTCATAGGGCATTTTAGAACCGTAAGTTCGGTATGCCGGCCCGTTGAGAAAGCTTAGAGGATTTGACGCGGGGCCCGTGATCCAGCCTCCGTTTATGGCGTTGGATCCGTTCTGCGTGGTGACATCATCCTGTGCATTCACCCTCATGGATGCTAAGAAGAGAAACAGGAGAATTGCTATTTTGGGGAGAAAGTGGCGGACGCACAATATGTTTGTGGCCATCATCGTATTGCTTAGCGCACAGATGTTAGAAGTACGGCGGCTCTCCACCTCAGATGTTCTTGACACTAGCTCAAACACAAGTTCCCTTCATCATGGCGGTATTCTAGCGAGGCAGAGCCTCAAAATAGTGAGTGTAAGCAGATCTCTCTGGCACCTCATCGCCCGAGGTCACAAATGAACACCTCCGACTTTCAAGTGCTGGCCAAGCCGATTGGGCCGATTTGCAATCTCGATTGCAAGTACTGATTCTACCTTGAGAAGTAGATGCTCTGTCCGCAAGTCGAGAAATGGGCCATGTGCAATGGCCTTGCGATTGTTGAACAAGAGCAGCGCGGGTCATTAACTCACGTCGATTGATTGATCGCTATCCTCCTGTTCGCGGTCGTGAAGCTGCGTTGAATACTCACTTCGGGAATCACAGCTGAATCATGCTGTGGGTTATATCCTTCACCTGCGAATATTCATTTGCCCAATATATTTTCCGTAGAACCGACACAAGCTCGACGGGGAAGCGGATACGCCAATAAGCAAAGGCCACCATGTCGCTACTAACTTGGCAGTTCTTAACTCTCGCATTGCGGAAACGCCGTGATCCGGAGCTTGGCAGCGGCATAGGGTATGAGTGTGATAGTTTCTTCTGGCTGATCGCTGACTACGGGGCTCTGCGGCATAGGATCGGCGACGCCGTCTACGGCGCGCCACTTGTCGAGCTTGCGCGCCTTGACGTTGAGCCGGATGGGAACGCCGTGACGGGAGAACGGGACCGGGCCAACTTCAGTTTCTGTAACAGATATGCTTGTCGCGGAGGACGTGGCATCCACGTTCAATGCGTAGTTCCATGGCGTTGTTGGGTAGACTTGCCAGTCGGCGGTCATGCCGCGGTTGCGCAACTTTACCCAGCTCTCGCCGATGCCATAGGAAAAGACCAGCGGGCCGCGTTCGATCGTAACGGAGTCGTGGAACCCACGGGAGAGGCGCGGAGTCATGGGGAAGACGATCTCAACGCGGTCGCCGGCGTGCCAAGTGCGTTCAATGTGTGCGAAGCTGCCTGGGGTGGGGGCAGGCTGCGCCTCGCCGTTGACCGCAATCGAGGCGCCAGCGGCCCAGGCCGGGATGCGTAACTGAAGCGGAAAGCTGAGTGGCGATGCAGGGGTGATGGTGAGCCGGACCGTGCCGTGGAAAGGGTAGGAAGTTTCTTCAAGTACGTGAATCTGCGTTCCGCGCAGCAGGATGTTGACTTCGCAGGGCGCGTAGACAGCTGCGACCAAGCCATCACGGGCGTCTGAGTCCTGCGCGCCGGAGAGCATGAAGAGGCTCGCGGCGAACTTGGGCCAGCCCTGGTGAAAATTGGCTGTGCAGCAACCGAAGTTGGGCTCCAGGCCGAAGAGATTCGATTCGGG
>JARLFX010000319.1 GCA_031296355.1 Acidobacteriaceae bacterium | reverse complement strand
GGCAATGGGGACGTCCTGGTGTGTCCCACCGGCCTTTTGAGTGAGAATTATTCGGCTTTCCGGGTACTGAATCATCAGAATGCCTCGTTCCGCTCGATTCGTGGCGCCAGGGGTGGCGCATCACATTACCCAACGCGGTGTCGACCGCCAGTTGGTCTTTCGGACCCGCATGGATCGCTTGGTCTACCTGGGCCTCCTGCGCGATCAGGCGCGCCTGGCAGACCTGCCTGTTTTGGCTTACTGCTTGATGAGCAATCACATACACCTGATCGCTGTGCCTGCCGAAGGGGTGCAATTGGCGGAGGTGATGCAGCGCGTGCATGGCCGTTACGCGCAGTATTTCAATGTTCGCCGGGCGCGTTGTGGCCACCTTTGGCAGAACCGCTTCAGTTCGTGCGCGCTGGGACCGGCGCACCTTTGGACCGCGCTGCGCTATGTGGAACTGAACCCGGTCCGCGCCGGCATGGTGGAGAAGGCCGAGGAGTTCGAATGGTCGAGCATGCGCGCCCACATGGCTGGTCAGGATCCGCAGCGGCTGCTTGATATGGATTTCTGGCGGCGCGAGGGCGGCGTATCGAATTGGCTGCAATTGCTGAGTGAACCGGAGGACGAGTCGCACTGCCGAGCCCTGCGGCGCGCCACGTATTCCGGACAACCCTTTGGGGATGAAGGATTTGCAGAAAGACTACGCGTCCTGCGCGGCCAACTGGCTCAGCCCGAAGAGCTGAGTTCAAGCCCGGAAGGTGAATCCGAGCTTGCGACTGCGGCCGGCGCAATGAGCTGGTGATCACTCGGGCGAATCGACCAGGAATCTGTATGGCACGCGTATGGATCAAATGACTGCAATCGCCAGTGGGACACACCAGGACGTCCCCTTTCCACCTTTCCAGTGGAGTGAACCCCTTTTTTGAGACAGCATGAAAAGGGACAGTTCTCAGCGAATGGAGGACTGGGTGATGGAGCAGGGCAAGCAGCGACAGACGTATAAGCCGGAGTTCAAGCGCAGGGCGGTGGAGCGGATGAGGGCCG
>JARLFX010000318.1 GCA_031296355.1 Acidobacteriaceae bacterium | reverse complement strand
GTCGTCAAAGCCGCCATGGGCGCCTCGCTCGCCTGCAACGCAGGCCCCCACGTCACCGACCTCGGCATCACCGACGGCACCACCGGCACCGTCTTCCCCAACGCGATCGTCGGCGGATAGGGCGGGACGGGGGCGCTGCCCTCGGACCCTTGCCAGGAGGCTCCGCCTCCTGGACCACCGCCAAGGGCCACAAGGCCCTTGGCCCGCTTATACCGAACGACAATCTCCGGTCCCTTGCGACGCAGTTGGCGCCCTTGCAATCGGTAGCCGCGGGGCGGGTGCTGCCACCTTGCCGAACCCAGATCCACGCGCCCTCACGGCGGTAACAGGAATTCGAATCCCCCACGGGATCCCACACGAGCTTCAGTCTATCGAGCGAATTCAAGGCCTAGTTGTTTGGTCCCAGGCTTTGATGGTGAGATCCTGAGCGAGGACAGGAAGGACGCGCTATGGGCCAGGTTCTGCACGGGAGCGCCCGCACGACGGAGGCGGTGCGTCGAGCGATCCAGCATAGTCAAGCGAGCCTGAGGGTTTTGGCAGGCCGCTACGGGATCAACCCCAAGACGGCGGAGAAGTGGCGGCGCCGGAGCAGCGTCCGGGACCTCTCGGCCCGCCCCAAGGAAGCGCATTCGACGACGCGACGGCGCGCGCAACGCACGCACCCGGGCGCCCCCGCACGACCCCGTGGGGGGCTTCTCAAAGCCTTCTTCAAGAACCCGCTAAAGGGTTGTTGTTAACTCCAGCGCCCTGTTTATCGAGAAGGGTCCCATCCCGGGGCCGCGAGGGGGGGGGCCGGGGGTGTCGCCGCCGAAGGGGGGCACCTTCAGCAAAGCCGGCCCGGCCCCGGAGGGCGCCCCGTTGTGGGAATGTCGTTCCCCTTGGGCGTCATCTTGGGGCTGGATGGCTCCCCAGGTCCCGCGCTGCCGTCGCAACGCTCACGGTGATAGGCAACCTTGGCGGGCCGGCGGTTTGTGGGAGCAAACATGTGGGAGAAGTGTGAATATGAAACGGAAAGTTAGCTGTATAAGACTGCAAGATTTGGTGGTTTTGGTAGTTGTCGGAGAGAACAGTCCACGGCGAACTGGTCTCTGCCGGGGGATTCCCTGCTAACAGGGAAAAGAAGAGGGAATTCGGGCTTGGGGGCCGGGATCGGTAGCAGTGATCCCGAATTTTCCCAGTCTTTTCAGTCTTCTGCCGCGCAAATTCCCTATGCTGGCGAACAGGGAATCCGTTTTCCCGAACAGGGCGCATGGCTGCGGCTAGATGCGGCGAACAGGGAATGGGGGCGCAACCTGGCTTCCGTCCTACCATGAGAGGAGAATGGGGGTAATCTAACCTGCGGCGGCACGCCCCGAGGCGGGCGAGTTAGCGAGACATGCCCATTTTGACGGAGACCCCGGCAGGAGCGAGGCACCGCACTTCGAACCCCGCTTCGACCGCGGCGAGATCGGCAACAGCCACCGCGCGACCGCTATGGGGATGGCGTCGCCGGTTTCGTCTTGGGGTGCTTTTCTGTGCGTGACACCGCGGTCCGGTATCCGATGACATAATCCATAAAGGCATTGACCACCTTCATCTTCAGCGAGGAGGTGCGGCACATCACCCATGTCCTGCGCACGAGCGGCTGTCCGTCCGCCCACGATAGATTCCTCACATGCAGCGAGTCGTAGCCCTTGAGGCCGATGGCCGGCAGGATGCCCCATCCCAGTCCGCGCAGGATCATCTGGCGGCAGATATCCATGCTGTCCACTTCGATGGCGACATATGGAGGAGAAGCGAAGTTCTGCCGCCACCAGGCTTCCGCCATGTCCTGCACGGCGGAACGCGGATTGACGATCATCGGATGGTGCGGCAGCTCCTTGAGATCGAGTGGCATTGCGGATACGAGGCAGATCGGCTCCTCGGAAAATAGGCGATTGTCTTCCGTCCAAACGGGGTCTCCGCGCAGGATGGCGACGGAATTCTCATCTCTTTGAAGCATGTGATACACGTCATGGCTTATGGCGGTCTTTAAAAAGATATCTACATTTGGATAAATTTCGATAAATTTCTTCAAAATGTCGGGAAGTTCATAGTAGGCAAACACAGAAGACGCGGCGAGTCTCAGGCTACCGCCCATCGAATTCTTTAAATTCTGAATATGATCTTTGACCTCGCGTAGATTTTTCTCCGATTCCTTGACGTATCGCAGGACGCACTCCCCTTCGGCCGTCAGCGTGACACCTGTGGGGGTTCGCACGAATAGCGAGGCGTTGAACTCCCGCTCTATATTACGAAGACGATATGAAAGCGCCGACTGGGCGGTGAACAAGCGCTCGGCGGCGCGCGTGATGTTCTTCTCCCTGGCAATCGCCATCAACATCATTCCGTCTTTTTGATCCATCCAAGGCTCCCGTATCCATCGAATTTATCGATCCTGTTTCATCGAATTTGAACATTTTACACGATGATATGTGCCTCCTACCATACAAAAAAGCGCTGAAGACTGTGCCGCCGTCCGTAACCGCCGGCTTGTGAGGAAATGTTCGACATGAATCACGATGGATACAGACACAATTTCGAAGAAATTATTTCAAAACGCGGGACTGACTGTAAGAAATGGAATACCTATGGGGAGGACGTCATCCCCATGTGGATTGCCGAGACCGACTTCCAGTGCCCTCGGCCCATTATTGAAGCCATGGTCAAACGGGCGCAGCAGGGCTCCTTCGGCTATCCCCTCAACAGCAGCAACTTTGCGGCTTCGGTCAAGCGTTGGCAGAGGAAACGTTTCAACTGGGATATCGAAGAGGAGTGGGTGGAGTACACCCCGGCGGTCGTGCCGGCACTGGTCTACGCCATCTCGGCCTACACGCACCCCGGCGATGCCGTGCTCATCCAGACCCCGGTTTACCATCCCTTCCATCATATGGTTGTCAACAACGGCCGCACCAAGCTGGAAAGCGACCTCGTCCTGCGCGACGGCCGGTACTACATCGACTTCGACGATCTGGAGCGCAAACTTTCCAACCCGCGTACCAG
>JARLFX010000317.1 GCA_031296355.1 Acidobacteriaceae bacterium | reverse complement strand
TCGCGGCAGTCCACGAAATCGTCTCGCGGAGGTCCTCGTGAGCAGGCAAGTGTGTGTGCGAGCAATGCTGGCGCGTACCTCCCAACGAGCGCGCGGCGACAGGTCTATTCCTGCCCTCGCCAACCCGTCGCGGAGGCTGCGCAACTGGCCTTCGATTTCGTCGCCCCAGTCGAGGCCCTTCGCATGGCGGGACGCGGAGGACGATGCGAAGCACTGGAACGCGCGGTCCACACGCTATCTTCTTTTGCATCCGGAAGCATGGCAGGCGACAGGTTATGGTTCCACTGCTGTGCAGTTGCATCGGCATCCTTATATAGGCGCCCTTCAGACAAGTGTTTCCATAGAGCGCCAATTCTCCCGTATTTTCCCTGCTCACCCTCGGTCACTCGCTCGGTGCTTATCCCGCGCCCGGCGGCACGGCGCGCCTCTGCTTCGGCTTCGCCGCCCTGTGGGTTTCGGCTTTCAAAAAATCTTTGTGCAACGAACGCAAAAAGATTTTCTGAACCTTCCGAAAAAGACGCCGCTTGGCCTTGGGAGCGGGGCACACTCCCACCCCACCACACACAAATCGTGTGTTGGGGACCCCGGGATCTCGCGTCGCTTCGCGCAAGAGTGTCCCGAGGGCAATCCGGGCAAATACAAACAAGGAGAAAATCACATGGCACTCTACACCAACACGTTCGTCTGCTTGTCCTTGAAGCCGGACTTGGTGGCCAGCGACAGAAACGTAAAGGTCCGCTGCTGTCTGGTTGCGATGTTCTCGACGTCCTTACCGAGGTAGCCTTTCAAAGTGATCTTGTTTTCGTAGAGTGCCATGTCAGTTCTCCTTGGTTGTATTTGCCCGGATTATCCTCGGGACACTCTTGCGCGAAGCGACGCGAGTGTGCCCCGCTCCCAAGGCCAAGCGGCGTCTTTTTCGGAAGGTTCGGAAAATCTTTTCGTCCGCGTTCTGTGCGGAGTTTTGCCGAAAAGATTTTCTGAAAGCCGAAACCCGCAAGGGCGGCGAAGCCGAAGCAGAGCCGTGCCGTGCCGCCGGGCGCGGGATAAGCACCGAAGCGAGTGACCGAGGGTGAGCAGGGAAAATACGGGAGAATTGGCGCTCTATGGAAACATCTATCTGAAAGGCGCCTATATAAGGATGCCGATGCAGCCACACGGCGGAGGAACCATGACCTGTCGCTTGCCATGCTTCCGGCTGCAAAAGCGGAGAGTGGGTGAACCGCACGTCCCAGCGCTTCGCATCGTCCTCCGTATCCCGCCATGCGAAGAGCTTGTATTGGGGCGACGGAATCGAAGGCCAGTTGCGTGATCCCAGCGACGTGCCGGCGAGGGCAGGAAAGGACCCGTCTCTGCACATTCGTTGGGAGATTCGCACCAGCATTGCTCGCTCTCGCACCAGCCTGCTCACGAGGACCTCCGCGAGACGATCTCGTGGACTGCCGCGATGCGTTGTCCGATCCATCGCATGACCGGGACTGCCATCGAATTGCCGAGAGCCTTGTAGCGCGGCCCATCGGCAGCGAGCTTGCCGCGATACTCGACCAGGGTGTAATCATCGGGGAATCCTTGCAGGCGCTCGCATTCGCGCGAAGTCAGGCGCCGCACGGCCATCTGCGAGTGCAACAGATTCGGTGGCCCGTTACTGGTGTCGGAGCTATCAGCCTGTTTGGAATAGGAGGCGGTCAACGGAGAAGCGACGGCTTGCTCCTGCAACACCGCAGTTGTCGAGCTGTTCTCGATGCTGCCCGGCGCGCGTGTACGAAGGCTGCCCGCGATGTCGGTGGAGGACGCCGCATTAGCCGTCTTATCGCTGCCGTGAAGCGTATATGCGGATGGCGAAGCATCCGGGGATGAGTCAGCAGACTGGAGCACACCATCGATCTGCTTGCCGCTGCGGGAACCATTCAGGCTCCCATGCACCTCGCGCTGTCGTACTTCGCCACGCTGGTTGGTGCTGAAAGCAACGGCTACCTGGCCGCCGCCGTTGGCATGACTGGCATCATGCCCCATACCGCGTAATGTTGGCGCAATGTCATCTGCATCCGCGCCATAGTCTTTGGCGGAGAACGCAACATAGCTGTTGCTACTGCCGCCAGAAGCGGCACGCACGCTGGCAGCATCTGCCGGTTCCGGCATGGCTCCGCCATTGCGTCCACGCAGGTTGAAGGCAAGGGGCAGCAGTGCGGAGCTATCGGAGAGGTCCCGACCGGAGGAGGCCCCATACCGCGTGCTCAGTGTTCCTGCGATCAGTGGCACGCCACGTCCGGTGCCGTCCTCGCTGGCGTCAAAGCCATCTGCGGAGAGCGCGTGCGCGAGCAGCGTCTCGGTTTCAAAATCCTGTCTGCCCATGCCTCCGGCATTGAGGCAATGGGAAGTGTCGCCGGTGCTTGGGATTAAGCCGCCGTTGACATCGAAGTCTGTTCCGAGGCCACCACCGCCATGAGTGCGCGCGCTAAGGGTGGGGGCAAGATCTTTCCGCGTTTCACGGCGCGGCGGAGGATACCCCGACAGGCACGAC
>JARLFX010000316.1 GCA_031296355.1 Acidobacteriaceae bacterium | reverse complement strand
TCTATATCGCAGAATCCATCTTTCTTAGGGGGATTCACGTAGACGTTATAGATGGTCTGGCAGACGGGACAGTTCCGGCGCCCGGTAATTCGGCGCAGTAATTGATTATAGTTCACCTGGATGCTGACAGCAACCACGGGGAGGGTGTTTGGCTGCGCTTCCAGGCGGCCATCGAGCCAGCCAGCCTGGCCCAGAGTCCGCGGAAACCCGTCCAGGATGTAGCCGTTGGCAGTATCGGGCTGCTGAAGACGCACGGCCACCATTTCGTTCACGAGAGAATCGGGAACCAATTCGCCACGGCCCATGATCTCTTTGGCTACCTGGCCCAGCTTTGTGCCCTGGGAGACATTGGCGCGTAACAGGTCGCCGGTCGAGATCTGGGGGATTCCCCACAGCTTGACCAGTTCCTTGGCCTGAGTTCCCTTGCCCACACCCGGCGCTCCCAACAAAAGAATCGGGCCGGGAGCGGTCTTTCGACCCGCTTCCCGGCCCTGATCGACAGCAGAAATAGAAGAAGACATTACCAGGTTTTCCTTCCGCGTATGCGACCGGAGCGCGGGGAAAAGCCGTCATAATGGCGCATGATCAGCTGCGATTCGATCTGGTTAACCGTATCCATGGCCACACCCACAACGATGAGGAGCGAGGTGCCGCCAAAGTAGAAGTTGACCCCCATACCGTGAATCGCCCAAGTCGGCAGGTTCTCAAAGACGCGACCGACGAGCCAAATCTTGTCAAAGCGGATGCCGGAGATGAGGAAGGTCGGCACCAGCGAGATGACGATAAGGTAGAGCGCGCCCACCAGCGTAATGCGGGTGAGGATGTCGTTAATGAAGTCCGAGGTACGCTTGCCCGGGCGGATGCCGGGGATGAAGGAGCCCGACTTGCGGAAGTTGTCCGCAATGTCGTCCGGCTTCATGATGATGGACACGTAGAAATAGGCGAAGAAGATGATGCCGAGCATGTCCAGCAGTTCGTACCAGGGGTAGCCAGGCTGAAGCGCCTGCATGATGGGCTGGAGAAATTTGCTGTTCTGCACCCACTCCACCTGGCCGAAAAGCATGGGGGCGGAGAGGATGGAGCTGGCAAAGATGACCGGCATGACGCCGCCGGAGTTAACCTTGAGGGGCAGATGGCTGGACTGGCCGCCCATCATGCGACGGCCGATGATACGGCGCGCGCTCTGAATGGGGATGCGGCGCTCGCTGCGCTCGACAAAGACGATAAAGGCGACAACGGCGACCATGCCTGCAACCAGAAAGAGCACGATCAGAAAGGACATGGAGCCCCAGGCGTCGGTCTGAATCTTCTGGACCAGTTCGGCCACGCCACGGGGCAGGCCGGCGACGATGCCAGCAAAGATGAGCAGGCTCATGCCGTTGCCGATGCCGCGATCGGT
>JARLFX010000315.1 GCA_031296355.1 Acidobacteriaceae bacterium | reverse complement strand
CAGGGCCGACGCATCTTAAATGGCCAGTAATTGCATTAGGTATTCGTTGTCCCAGCCAGCTTTGAGTCTCTTGCCTTTTATGCCGAGTTTCGTGGTTTTATCTTGCCTGAGCAGGTTAAGGGCCATGCGATTGAGCAAAGAAAAGTTCTGAGCCGAGTTCTGCTGGGGTTTGCGGTCAAGGTCTTCGTTGAAGCTGACATCGAGAGCCCAGCGCAGCTTGTTTTCAATCCCCCAATGCTGCCTGACGCCCGGTTCAACCGCCGGGCGTCAGGCTTGAGGCTTGTGATGTAGTAGTGGATTTCTCGCTCGGTCTTGTCCGCGACCTTGTGGTAGCGCTCGCTCTCGATGCGCACCAACCCCTTTAAAGACCCCCACTTCGCAGCCTTCTCGATCAGGCTCAGGTCGGCGATCACCGAGCAGCGCCGCCGTTCAACGCGCCCATGAGCGCAGTCGATTTCTGTTTGCACAGCATCTGTGGCCAGCATCTGAAAGGAGTCCTGAATCTCTTCCAGCAGATGGCCCTGATTCTCCTTGACCGCCAAAATATAGTCGGCTTTTTTGCCGACGATCTTCTCGGCAATCGCCCGCTAACAGCCCATCGCATCAATGGTCAGGACGGTTCCGCTCAATTCCAGCGCAGCAAGCAGCTTCGGGATGGCCGTGATCTCATTGGATTTTGCATCGACTTTGCGTTGCGCCAGCACCAGATTATTGGCGCTGGCCCAAGCCGAAACCATGTGGACCAGAGTCGCTTTGCCCGCCTCGCGGGTGCCACGCAGCGCCTTGCCATCGATGGCCACAACCTCGCCTGCCGTCAGTTTGGCAATCGAGGACACCCACGCCACGAAGCTATTTTCCAACTCTGCCGGATCAAGTGCCGAAATGACCCGGTTGAAGGTGTCGTGCGAAGGAATGCCACCCGGTAACCTGAGAAAACCCTTGAACCACGCCTGTTTGGCCTTGCCGTAGCCCTCAATCTCATTCCAGCTTTCGGCTCCGCTCAACACCGCCGCCAGCACCATCAGTAGGATCTCTTCCAGCAAATGCTCCCGCGTCCGCTCAACCCGTGGGTCACGCAACTCTGCAAAATACTCCAGGGGACTGTCCATCCCCCTATCTCACCCGCTATCCATCCCCGCTCATATAACAATTAAGATGCGTCGGCCCT
>JARLFX010000314.1 GCA_031296355.1 Acidobacteriaceae bacterium | reverse complement strand
CCAAAACCCCAAAACCCCAAAACCCCAAAACCCCTAAGGGACACCGAGAGGTGACAGACGTTTGCAACGTGTGCCGTGGTGGTCTATTTAAATAAGCATACCCATAATGATGCCCATCGAACTTGGCGGTGTATATTGCGGCGTTATAATGGGTTATTGGGGAATAAATCTTACGCGTTGTTAATTATCGTATGCGTAGCCTATAAAAGGCAGCTGGAGAGCCCACCCTAACAGCGGAAGTTCAAAGAGAGGCCAGCGCTCGGCGACGGGCGGGATATTGGGGGAACAGTCTTTCGCCTCCCTGGCCCAAGGCGCTCTTCCTGCAACTTTTGCCCTCTCCGCTCCCTGATGCGTTACAGGATACGCCCTATTTAATCCGCCCCAATCTCTGGAATATAATATCAAGAAAGGAAGAATGGGTTGCGGATCATCCACTACTCAAAGAGTAAGGGAGCCAGGAACGACCCTGCGATAGGCGGACCAGCCGGACACTAAGCAGAAGGCTGCGGGCGAGACCAACGTACTTTTTCAAGGAGCGATTTTGTAGGTCGAAGGCGAAGCTGGTCCCGGCGATGACGAGGCAATGAGGGAACTCAACGGCGAGAACATCGTCTACGACAAGAAAACCAAGGACTTCAAGACGGTCATGAAAGGCGAGAAGGTGGGCGAGCGTAAGGAAGACGACGGCCTCTTCGTTGAAGAGAACGTCGGCGCCGGCGACAAGTTCGGCGCGGTCCTTCCCTTCCTGGGCGCCCTAGTGGAGCCAGGAAAGCACCCGCCTGCTGTGGCCGCTGAGCCCGAGGAGAACTACAAGCTGGAGTACGTCTACGGCTTCAGGACCTACGATTGTCGCCAGAACGCCTTCTTCACTGCGAACGATAAGGTGGTGTACAACGTGGCAGCCCTGGGCGTTGTTCTGGATGTGCGGACGAACACCCAGAGCTTCTTCGGCGGCGGACAGGTCATGAAGGGCAGCCCCGGGATGCAGCACACCGACGATATCATCTGTCTGTCGCTGAGCCCGGACAGACGGTTTGCGGCCACCGGACAGGTCGGCGCCCAGCCTACCCTCTACGTCTGGGACACCGAGACTTGCAAGGTCAAGTCTAATGTCTCCTACGCCAAGCTTGGAAAGAACACCCGCGGCATCAGTTCCTGCTCCTGGTCTGTGGATGGGAAATATGTCGCGTTCGTGGACAGAAGCGACAAGCGCACGGTCTACGTGCTGGACGTGGATGCGGGAAAACTAGTGTTCAACCAGCCAGGAACCGCGTCCGAGGTGTTCGACATGGCGTGGAGCAAGCAGCCGGGCTCTTACATCTTCGCCACCTGCGGGAGCAAGCACATCAACTTCTGGGACTTCAAGAACTCACCCTCTCCCAGAGCGGGGACGGGACATGGAGCCCAGACCTTCAGCTGCGTCACCTTCGACGACAAGGGCACCTGCTACGCCGGCGGAGCCAACGGCAAGGTCTATGTCTTCAAGGGAAATTCAAAGGCGGGCGAGTTCGTTGCCCACACGGGAATGATCCACTCGATTAACTGGGTTGACGGGAAGCTGCTGACCGGCGGCGCCGACCGTGTGCTCTGTGTGTGGGAGGACCTCAAGAAGGTCGATGCTATTAAGATGGACGACATCCCTCGTGCTCTGGACAAGCGCGGGGACTCGATCCTGGCAGGCCTGCGTAACGGCACCGTTGCGATCGTCAGTGGCGGCAAGGTTGCCAGCGAGGTCATGCACTCTCACCACGAGGGCGAAATATGGGGCCTCGATGTCATTGAGGAGAAGGGCGAGATCCTCACAACGTGCGACGACAACAAGATCATGAGATGGAACGTTAAGGACAGGAAGAACAATGGCATATACAAGTTTACGACCAAGGTCGAGCGCAGGAAGATGGGTGCCAGCACGATGTCGAAGTACCCGGACAGCCAGTGCATGCGTGCCATCTGCTACAACGCCAAGACTTCCGAGGTGGCCATCGCCAACAACTACGGCTCCGTCCAGATTCGCGCCCTCGACAAGCTCGACGTGGCTATTCACGAGCTCGAGGTCTGCAACCGGTGGATCGAGTTCATGTGCTATTCTCCCAACGGGAACTATCTGGCGGTGGGAGGACACGACAACGTGATAACGATCTTCCAGGTGCCAAGCTACACTCCCAAGGGCAAGCTGACCGCCCACAAGAGCTCCATCCTCTCCATCGACTGGAGCAAGGACAGCAAGTACATCAGGAGCAACTGCGAGGCTTACGAGCTGTTGTTCTTCGACATCGACTCCATGACCCAGATGACCAGCGGTGCCAGCGCCACCAAGGATGTGGAATGGAACTCACAGTACACGAAGATTGGCTGGAGCGTGCAGGGCGTTTTCCCGCCCGGAACTGACGGCTCGCACGTGAATGGCGTCTGCATGTCGGCCGACGGAAAGCTCATCGCCACCGGCGACGATTGGGGCCTGCTGAACATCTACAGGAACCCGTGCCTGAAGGGCAGCAAGGCGAAGTCCTACAAGTATGATTTACTGTCTGGCTAACCCGTGGTATAGAGGACACTCTGAGCACGTCGTGAGGGTGCGTTTCGGCCTCGGTGACCAGTACCTGTTCTCGATTGGAGGCCAGGACAAGGCTATCATGCAGTGGAAGAAGGCATAAGCTAACCGACTAACCACTTACTGCACTCGATGAGAAGTAAGACGTGCCATATACTATGGGGATGTAACTGTCTGCCACACATAGCATAGCGTGCGTTACTGTGTGTGTGCTCTAATAATAGCCCCCACCCTCTTGCATAACGCATGCACTGTTGCGTTGTGCTCTCCCCCT
>JARLFX010000313.1 GCA_031296355.1 Acidobacteriaceae bacterium | reverse complement strand
CTGCTTCCCCCATCCGCGTTCTCGTTGCCAAGCCCGGGCTTGACGGTCACGACCGTGGCGCCAAGGTCATCGCCCGCGCCCTGCGCGACGCCGGCATGGAAGTGATCTACACCGGCCTGCGCCAGACGCCCGAGATGATCGTCAACGCCGCCATTCAGGAAGACGTGCAGTGCATCGGCCTCTCCATCCTCTCCGGCGCGCACAACGTGATCGTCCCGCGCATTCTCGACCTGCTGCGCGAGGCCCACGCCGAAGAGATTCTCGTCGTCCTCGGCGGCACCATCCCCCAGGCCGATATTCCCGCGCTCAAAGAAAAAGGTGTCGCCGCCATCTTCGGCCCCGGCACGCCGCTGGACAGCGTCGTCCAGTTCATCCGCGAACACGCCAAGCCGCGCACGCTGACGGTCTAGAGCATCATTGCCCGCATCGCCACCGCATACTTCTCCGGCAGGTCGCGCTTCTTCATATCCGGCCCCACCACAACATGCGTCGTTTCGCCCTCGCACAGCACCACATCATCCGCCGCGCGAATCACCTCATAACCAAACTTGATCAGTACCCCGCGCACCAGCTTCACCCGCGTGCGGATGATCAGCACATCGTCGTACCGCGCCGGCGATTTATACCGCGCCGTCGCCTCCACAACAGCGATGGCGCAGCCGTCCTCCGTCTCAAACTTCTTGTAGTCGAAGCCCAGCGAGCGCAGCAGTTCCACGCGCCCCACTTCAAACCAGATCAGGTAGTTGGAGTGATAGACCACGCCCATCTGGTCGGTCTCGGCATAGCGTACGCGGACGTGCGCGTCGTTGAATTCAGGAGTCTCAGCCATGCTTCCAGTTTACGATGGAACCCATGCAGCCGATTGTCGTCCAGCCCACAGATGCCTTGATCGTCGTCGATGCACAGAATGATTTCTGCCCGCCTCACGATGGAATTGGCGGCGCGCTAGCTGTCGCCCATGGCGACGCCGTGATCGCGCCCATCAACGCCCTCGCGCCGCGCTTCGCCCACGTCATCCTCACGCAGGACTGGCACCCTGCCGGGCACATCTCCTTCGCCTCCTCGCATCCCGGCCACAGCGTCTTCGAACACATCGCCACGCCCAATGGCGAACAAGTCCTATGGCCCGATCACTGTGTACAGCAGACCGCAGGCGCTGCACTTCATCCAGCGCTGCACATCCCCAACGCCGAACTCACCGTCCGCAAGGGCAAGCAGCCGCATGTGGATTCCTACTCCGCCTTCGCTGACAACGATCACTCCACCTCCACCGGTCTCGCCGAACATCTCCGCGCTGCAGGCATAACCCGCGTCTTCGTCGCTGGTCTGGCCTACGATTTCTGTGTTGCGGCAACTGCTCTTGATGCGCGAAATGAAGGCTTCGAAGTATTGGTCATTGAAGACGCCAGCCGTGCCGTCAATGTGGAAAACTCTGTGGCGCGCGCAAATTCGAATTTCGCGGCGAAGAATATTACACGCATCCTTACCAGTGATTTTGCAAAACCTTAATTCCTCGTAACCATTTTGGTTCCACACCGGTTTTCTTTGGCTTTCTGCTAGTTATCATGCGGTTTCCTCTTGACTCATAAGGCACGGGGTGTCAATCTAAGCACATCCACCGTTTTGTTATTGACGGCGGATAGGATGCCCGCTCTGGCCTCCGTAAAAAAATTATGGCCACAACAACAATTGCTCCCATGGAAGCACGGGAGGTATTGCGTTGCGAGCACTGCAGCCTGGTGCAGTTCAGAACAGTGAACTCGCTTTGCCGCCGCTGCCACAAATCCCTGGAAATTGAGGAACCCGAACCTGTCGCTGCTGCGATCGCGCTGGTTCCCGTTCACAAACAGGAAGAGAGCGGTCTGCAAGTCGCACAGGCTGTCCGCGATCTGCGCCACATGCGCAATCTGAGCCAGCGTCAGCTCGCCGGCCGCATGGGCGTGCCGCGCACCTACATCTCCAAGATCGAAAACGGCAAGGCTATGCCCACTCTCTCCTCGCTGGAGCGGCTGGCTACGGCACTGCAGGTTGAGATCTCGGCGTTGCTCCGCGACTCCACCTCCCGGCAGAAGGACGAGACCGCCATCCTGATGGCCGATCCCTTCCTGGCCGAGATTGCCGGATATGCGGCGCAGCTCGATTCCGTGCAGCGCTCCATCTTCATCAATCACGTCCGCGAACTGGCCGCTGGCCGCCGCGTTCGTACCGCCTAGCTCTCCCGGCGTCGCACCGTCCGGGCGCCGTTCTATGTTAGCGTTCCCGCGCTCTCCCGCTTTGGGAACGCAGGGCAGAGCCTCATCGCCGATTCGTCCGTAGCCGTTCAGCTCTCTGTTCTCCGCACAGACGTTGGGCGTAGAATCACTACTACGGCGAATCTGCGACGCTTTTGTGCAGGGGCCGCTCTGAGGGTACTGTGCAGCCTACTCCATCCCATACCGGTGCCCTTTCCCAGCGCTGGCAGGAGCTTTCCGCTGAAGAGCAGCGGCTCTACCTGACGCTCGATCCCGCCCGTATTCCCCAGCACGTAGCCATCATCATGGACGGCAATGGCCGCTGGGCCGGTCGCCGCGCACTCAAGCGCTTTCTCGGCCACCAGCAGGGCGCAGAATCAGTGCAGTACGTTGTCGAAACCGCCTCGCGCATCAACCTCCCCTGGCTCACGCTCTACGCCTTCTCGCTGGAAAACAATCTCCGCCGTCCGAAGTCCGAGGTCAGCTTCCTCATGAAGCTTCTGCGCAGCTACCTCACCGGCAACGTGAAGCGCATGAACGACAACAACATCCGCGTCGCCTACGTTGGCCGCACCGCCGAGCTGCCCGCTGACGTGCAGGAGACCATGCAGTGGGCGCAGGAAGCTACCGCGAAGAATACCGGCACCACCCTCACCCTCGCGCTCAACTACGGCTCCCGCTCAGAGATTGTGGACGCCATGCGCAACGTGATGTCGCGTCTGCTGCAGCAGGCCCAGGCCACAGGCCGCCCCGTGCAGGAGCTTCTCGCCGAAGTGGACGAGTGTGACCTGAACGCCGCCCTCTACACCGGCCACATGCCCGACCCCGACCTCATCATCCGCACCAGCGGCGAGCAGCGCATCAGCAACTTCCTGCTCTGGCAGATCGCCTACTCCGAGATCTTCGTCACCGACCGCTACTGGCCAGACTTCCGCGGCATTCACCTGCTCGAAGCCATCCAGAACTACCAGCAGCGCGAACGCCGCTTCGGCGGCCTCGGCGAAGGCGGCAGCGACGAGAAACTGCCCAACGACGAATCCCTCGCCAGCCCCGCTCTGCGCTAAAGTTTAATAACGAAGGAATCGTACAGCAATGAGTTCCTTGTTAGACCCCAATAGCTCCCCTCGCATATTCATATCCTATTCATGGGATTCCAACGCGCATCGTGAATGGGTCCTAAACTTCGCAACAACGCTGCGCAATGATGGCTCAAACGTAATTCTCGATAAATGGAATTTGCCCCATGGCGGGAGCAAGACTGCATTTATGGAGGAATCCATAACATCGAGTGACTTTGTCATCATTATTTGCACACCTGAATACGCTGATAAAGCAAATACCCGAAAAGACGGCGTCGGTTATGAGGCGATGATTATCACTTCGGAAATTGCGAAAAATATCTTGAAAAACAAATTCATTCCAATTCTTCGAGCCGGCAATTGGAATACATCACTCCCTAGATGGCTCGAGGATAAACGCGGTGCCGACCTGAGGGAAACTCCATATTCAAAAGAAGAATATCAAGACCTATTGCGGACATTACACCAACACCAAACTGCTCCTCCGATTGGGACACCACCCTTGCCGTCCGATATACGAATTGGACCATCGAAACGTGCACAGATAAGACAGGTTTTCCCCTTTGGAGTCAAAGAAGACCTAAAGCCCAAAGAGGTCGAGCTCATTGTGAACGCAGCAAATGATCAATATGGACAAATTTCGTATAGACAATTTATTGGCGGCGAGCATCTATTTACCAATAACAAACAGCTACTCGAATCACGAAATCCGCGTGCAAGAGCCGAATGGTTTGATGCGCTAGATAGATTAGAGATTAGAGGTCTAATCAGACCATTAAATACTGATCGATCTCTCTTTGAAGTTACAGGTACAGGATATGAACAAGCCGAGGATTTGTCTGATTTCGCACGGTGGACGACAAAGCAAATTACGCTGACGGCCTACTACATATTGAATCCTGCAGACGACACAATAACACTTAGCTGCACAAACATACTGAGACTTCCTGCGCAATACTTCCCCGGGAAAACAGGGGCGGACGGAAGTATCATGTGGAGTGAAAGAGAACCACGCTCGCTATTGATAGAGGGAGTTAATCTGGAAACAATAGAGTCACTCAAGTGGACCCCTAATCACGTTTCATTCAAGGATGACATCACTGGAGAAGAACAGGACTTTCATGTTCACGACATCACAACTAAGAAGCCAAACGCCTTAAAACTCTCAATCGCGAGGTAGAGTTCGCCTCAGATAAAAATCTCGATTCGCCCTCCGCGCGCGACTCCAGTATCCTGATAGTTGCCCATGCAACGCATCCTTACCGCCATCGTGCTCATCGTCGTCGTCGTGCTGGTGCTCTTCAAAGCGCCGTACCAGGCGCTTGCCGCCGTCGCCGCCCTGGTCGCTGCCCTCGCGTTATTTGAATACGTCAGCCTGGCCAACGCCCGCGACGCGCGTGTGCCTGCGTGGTTCATCATTCCCGCCGGCGTGCTGATCTTCTGGCTGCCGCCGTCGCACCAGATGACCATCGTCACCCTGCTGGCGCTCATCCTGCTGGCGTGGGCCAGCTTTACCGCACCCTCTGAGCGCGTGCTGCCCACCGCGGCAGACGGCATCTTCGGCCTGCTCTGGATCGCCTACCCACTCGCCCTTCTGCCGCAGATGCGCAAAGAGCTGGGCCCGCCCATGGTGCTCTTTCTCTTCGTCGTGGTGTGGAGCGGAGACATCGCCGCCCTCTACATCGGCAAAAACTTTGGCCGCCACAAGCTCGCGCCCACCCTCAGCCCCAACAAGACCTGGGAAGGCGCCATCGCTTCCGTCGTTGGCTCCGTCTTCTTCGCCCTCGCGCTGGTGCTGGGCGGCAACTGGTTCAACGCCTACTCCGGCAACACCATCCTCAGCTTCCAGCAGCCGGTCTGGTGGCTGGCCGTGCTCGCCGTCATCGTGAACATCGCGGCGCAGGTTGGCGACCTCATTGAATCCGCCGTCAAGCGCGGCGCGGGCGTAAAAGACTCCGGCAACATTCTCCCCGGCCACGGCGGCATGCTCGATCGCATTGACGCGCTCCTGCTCGCTGCTCCCGTACTTTGGTACGCGCTGGAAGTAAAATCCTATCTGGGCGGTTTTTAATACGTTGAAGACAATCGCAATCCTTGGTTCCACCGGCTCCATCGGCAACAGCACCCTCAGCATCTGCCAGAGCTATCCTGACCGCTACCGCGTCGCCTCGCTCGCCGCAGGCCGCAATATCGACGCCGCCTTCGCCCAGTGCCAGACGTGGCGACCGAAGCTCATCTCCCTCGCCACCGAAGAACTGGCAACCAAGCTCCGCACCCGCCTCGTTGCGGCGGACATCACCGGCACCGAAGTCGTCTACGGCACCGCCGGAACCGTGCAGGTTGCCACGCTTCCCGAAGTAAACTTCGTCGTCAGCGCCATCGTCGGCGTCGCCGGGCTCGAAGCCACCTACGCCGCCGTCTGCGCGGGCAAGACCATCGGCCTCGCCAATAAAGAGTGCCTCGTCACCGCAGGCGAGATCATCATCGCCGCCGCCCGCGCGCACAACGTCGCCCTGCTGCCCATTGACAGCGAACACAACGCCGTCCACCAGTGCATGCGCGGCGGCGCGCAGAATGAAGTCAAGCAGGTCTGGCTCACCGCCTCCGGCGGCCCCTTCCGCAACCTGCCGATGGCCGACTTTGACAAAATCACCGTCGCCCAGGCGCTCAACCATCCCACATGGAAGATGGGCCAGCGCATCACCATCGACTCCGCCACCATGATGAACAAGGGCTTTGAAGTCATTGAAGCCTGCCGCCTCTTCGATCTTCCCGCCAGCCGCGTCCAGGTCACCGTGCATCCGCAATCCACCGTGCACTCGCTGGTGGAGTACATCGACGGCAGCATCCTCGCCCAGATCTCCGTCACCGATATGCGCCTGCCGATTCTCTATGCACTCAGCTATCCGGAGCGCGTGGCGTCGAGTCTAACCTTTGACATGAAATCCCTGGGCCAGCTGGACTTCTCCCAGCCCGATCTTGCCAAATTCCCCTGCCTGCGCCTCGCCTACGAAGCCGCAGAGACGGGCGGCACCGCCTGCGTTGCACTCAACGCAGCCGATGAGATCGCCGTCGCCGCCTTCCTCGAAGGCCGCATCTCCTTCCACGGCATCGCGCGTACAATCGAAGCTGTGCTGGCGCGAACGCCCGCGGGACATCCAACCACCATTGCCGGCGTTTTGCAGGCAGACGCCGAAGCCCGGCAACTCGCCCGCGAGATTGCAGCACACTAAATTCTGACTTAACCCAAGGACACTGCGACTCCCCATGACTCACCTGCCCAGCATTCTGTATTTCATCATCATCCTCGGCATCATGGTGCTGGTACATGAGTTCGGCCACTTCGCCGTCGCCAAGCTCTGCCGCATCCGCGTGGAGACATTCTCCATCGGCTTCGGCAAGCGGCTCTTCGGCTTCCGCCGCGGCGATACGGATTACCGCGTCAGCGCTCTGCCCCTCGGCGGCTACGTCAAGATGTCCGGCGACAATCCCGGCGAGCAGGCCACCGATCCCGGCGACTTCAACGCCCATCCCCGCTGGCAGCGTGTGCTGGTTGCGCTTGCCGGCCCCATCAGCAACTTCATCCTCGCCTTCGTCATCGTGCTCGGCGTCTCCATGTGCCATCACGAAGTGCAGGAGTACCTCACCCATCCCGCCGTAGTGGATTGGGTCGTTGCAAAATCACCCGCCGCCGAACTCGGCATGCACGCCGGCGATACCATCGTGCGTTTTGACACGGTGGAGAATCCCACCTGGCGCGACGTCTTCGAGCGCTCTCTGCTCAACCTGAAGCAGACCGTCGCCTTCTCCTACCTGCACAACGGCCAGCGCGTCGATAGCAACATCGTGGTGAAGTCCGATGGCATTCAGGACGACTTCAACATGGACGACATGGGCTTCCTCCCCGTGCTACAGAACACGCCCGTCCAGGTGATGCAACTGGAATCAGGCATGCCCGCTGCCCAGGCCGGCATGCAGCCGAACGATGCCATCGTCTCGATTGATGGTCTTCCTCTGCACAGCGTACAGGCGCTGCTCGCCTACATGCAGGATCAGGGAGGCAAGCCAGCCACTGTCGTCGTACTGCGCGATGGCCAGCCGCTCGCTATTCATCTCACCCCGCAGATCTCGGATGCCGGCGACGGCGTCAAGCAATACCGCCTCGGCTTCCGTGCCGTCCCCGCGCCCACCTACGTGGAGAAGCTCCCCTTCCGCGCCGCGGCACACGAATCCTGGAAATCCAACTGGCACGACTCCAAGCTGATTGTCACCGCCCTGCGCCGTCTCTTCGGCGGCAAAGTCTCGGTCAAGAATCTCAGCGGCCCGGTCGGCATCTGGCAGCAAGTAGAACTCGCCTCGCGCATGGGCATCTGGATTGTGCTGCAGCTCATGGCATCCATCAGCCTGAACCTCGGCATCTTCAACCTTCTGCCCTTCCCCATACTCGATGGCGGCATGATCCTGTTCCTCGCCGTGGAATCAATCATCCGCCGCGATATCAGCCAGGTCTGGAAGGAACGTATCTACCAGGCGGCCTTCATCGTCATCATCCTCTTCGCCGTCTTCGTCATCTTCAACGACATCACCAAGCTCGCGCCCTTCGCGAAGATGAAGCTCTAAAGGCAGCCACCACACTGGGTGCCCCAGGTCTCGCATTTGAGACCTGGGTTTTCATGCCACCCCAACTCTGGGTGCCCCATCTTCGCCGCAGCCTTATCGCGGCTAAGGTGGGCATTCGCGAACGGGGTCCCCTGTGAACGGCATTTTGTTCGCAGGGGCAGGAAGCGAACCTTCGCAGGATTTACCTGTAGCAATCCCTACTCCGCAGCTCTCAACTCCGCCACAACCTCCGCCGCCGCCTTCCGCGCATCATCTTCCTTGTCCGGCGGAAAGCTGATCGCGCCCACGCGCGCATGACCGCCGCCGCCATACCGTTCGCAGATCGCGGCAATATTCACCAGCTTGCTCACCGGCACCTTCGTCCACGGATTCGTCCCCACGCCGATCTTCACCCGGAAGCTCGACTTGCTCAGCCCCACCGTGTAATTCGCCTCCGGAATCAGGTAGTACGGAATGAACTTGTTGTACCCCTCCGTCGGCTGGTCGGTGATGTCGAAGAAGATCGTGCCCTGCTCGCACACTGCCCGCTGCCGGATCAGTTCGATGCTGGCGCGATGCTTCTCCAGCTGCGGCCCCAGCGCCTCCTGCACAAACTTCTGGTCCAGCACCTCCTGCAACGGCATCGCCGTCAGCAGCGGAATCAATCTCTGCCCAAACAGCGAATCCGCAGCCGACTCGATCACCAGCGTCAGCTTCATCGCCGGCTCCAGCATGCCGACAGCAGCCTCCGCGCTCTCGTACTTCGCGCCGTCCACAATGTCCGCCCAGTGCAGCAGTTCCAGCAGCGGCGCGGTATCGAATCCAAACCGCGTGCGCGCAATGTACGCAATAAAGCTGGTGCAAGACGTGTAGTTCGGATCGAAGAACTTCCGCATCTCCTGCGAACCATCCGCCTGCCCCGCCAGAAACTGCGCCCGGTCTTCCTCATTCAGAAACGCGCTCTGGTGATGATCAAACCACCACGTCACACTGGGCGAATTCGAATACTTGAAGTCCACAATGGCGTTCTCGCCCTCGGAGTACTCCACGTCGTTGAATAGCCCGCCCGCGCGGTGCGCCAGCCCCACGTAATCGAAGCTCGTAGCCGTGCCAATGCATTCGCGATGAAACCGCGTAAAGATCGACGCAGAGCACGCTCCGTCGAAACACCTGTCGTGATAAAACACCCTGACGTTCACTCGCCTGCCCCCCGGAAAATTTCTGTCGCCGAATCTCTAAGCATTGCCGTACCGCCCCCGCATGTCAAGCGAACATCCCACCGCTTATTTGTCATTCCGCAGCGTAGCGGAGGAATCTGTGTTGCAAGTGTCGCAGCAAATCGTTACATCAGTTGCAAAATGCCCTAAACTTCTTACTGGGGCATCTTCTTCCCCTGGACACTCAATCCCACATGGACACCGCCGCCCCCACACAGCCATCGGAACAACTCACTCCCCCGCAACCCATCTCTCGCGCCATGCAGTTCACCCTGCGCGCCGCTGTTCTGCTTTTCATCCTGCTCTCTATCTGCTTCTATGGCGCCCGCATCTATATCCGCCACGCCATGCGCGCCTCGCTTCCGCAGATTGACGGCGCTCTGCACGTCGCCGGCCTCGGCGCGCCCGTCCTCATCATCCGCGATGCCCACGGCATGCCGCACATCCGCGCCGCTTCGGTTGACGATCTCGCCTTCGCCCAGGGCTACGTCACCGCACAAGACCGCCTCTGGCAGATGGACATGCTCCGCCGCCACGCTGCCGGCGAGCTCGCCGAAATTCTTGGCCCCAGCATGGTGGCTCACGACGAAGGCCAGCGCCTGGAACAGCTCCGCAACACCGCGGACGCCGTCGTCACCCAGCTTCCCCCAGACGAACTTCGCTACCTGAACGACTACGCTCGCGGCGTCAATGCGCTCATCGCCGCCAGCTCTGCAAACCTGCCTGCGGAATTTCGCGTGCTGCGTTACACCCCGCGCCCCTGGCAGCCGCGCGATTCCATCCTCGTCGGCCTGGCCATGGTGCAGGACCTCTCCACCGGCTTTCCCATCAAGCTGCAGCGCGAGCAGCTCGCCGCCAAGCTGCCTCCGGAGCTGCTCGCCGACCTCTACCCCGTCGGCTCCTGGCGCGATCATCCCCCCGCCCGCCCGGTGATGGATCTGACCGCTCCGCAGCTCAACATTCCCGACGTGCCGCTCGATGAATCGCAGACCGAGCTGCGCAAGCCGCCGCCGCTGGACCCCGCCCATGTCGCCGATCTTCTCGCCCTGCAAAAAACCCTCGCCCTCAGCAGCTCGCGCTTTGCCTGCGACGGCTGCCGTGCCGGCTCCAATGAGTGGGCCGTCTCCGGAGCGCACACCATCAGCGGCCTGCCGCTGCTCGCCAACGACATGCACCTCGCGCACACCCTGCCGGGCATCTGGTACATGGCAGAGCTGGAGACCACATCCTCATCCATGCCACTGCATGTCACCGGCGTCACCCTGCCCGGCATGCCCTTCGTCATCTCCGGCCACAACGAAAACATCGCCTGGGGATTCACCAACCTCGGCGGCGACGTGCAGGACATCTACATCGAGCACACCCGCAACCACCAGGAATACCAATCCGCCGACGGCGCCTGGCACCCCCTGCAGCATCATCCCGAACTCATCGCCGTCCGCGGTGGCCGCAACCGCACGCTCGATGTGCTCGCCACCAATCATGGCCCCATCATCTCGCCCATGTTGCCGCATGAGCAGCGCGATCTCAGCCTGCGCTGGAGCATCTACGATCCCGGCACCGTCGATCTTCCCTTCCTCCCCATCAACACCGCCGCCAACTGGCAGGAGTTCTGCGCCGCCATCGCCCACTTCGGCGCGCCTGCGCAAAACGCCATCTACGCCGATACCGCCGGACACATCGGCTACCACGCCACCGGCCGCATTCCTCTGCGCGGCAGCGTGGATCATCCCAGCGGCCTGAGCGCAACGCCCATCCACGTCGCGACCGAAGCTGGCAGCTTTGAGTGGGCCGGTTACATCCCCTTCGATCAGCTGCCTCAGGTCTTTGATCCCCCCGGCGGCATACTGGCCACAGCCAATTCACGCGTCTCGCCCGACGGCTACCCCTACAGCATCACGCTCGATTGGGAAGCGCCCTACCGCAACGAGCGCATCTGGCGCGTCCTGGAAGACTCCACCAAACTCACGCCAGCAGACATGCTGGCGCTACAGAATGACATCCATTCCGATGTAGACCAGGAGATGGCGCAGCGCTTTGCCTATGCCATCGATCACACCCCCTCTGCATCGCCGCAACTCCGCCAGGCGGCTGACCTGCTGCGCGCATGGAACGGCAACCTCGATATCGCCTCGCCCGCCGCCGCCATTGTGGATGCGGCGAAGCTCGCACTCTGGCCCATGCTGCTTCAACCCCGCCTCGGCAAGCCCGATGGCGAAGAGTGGCGGCTCTATCACTGGGGAGAGATGAGCTTTGTGCAGGAAGAAATGGTAGACCACCAGCCCGCACGCTGGTTGCCCACGCAATTTGCCACGTGGAACGACCTGCTCACCGCCGCCGTCGCCAATGGCCTGCGCATGGGACATGCCCCAGCCGACCTCTCGCACTGGCCCTACGGCAAGATCCACCGCGTTGAGATCGAGCACCCGCTCTTTGGCACCATTCCCCTGCTGCGTTCCATCGTCCATCTGCCTGTCGGCACCGGCTCCTTGCCACAGAGTGGCGACGCCACCACGGTCAAACAGACCAAGCGCACCTTCGGTCCCTCAGAGCGTTTCACCGCTGACCTCTCCAACCTCGATCACTCCACCCTCAACATCGTCAATGGCGAATCAGGTAACGTCCTCAGTCCCTGGTTCCATGACCAATGGCAGGCGTGGTACAACGGCATTACGTTCCAGCTTCCATTTAGCAGCACGGCTGTAGCCCAGGGAGCCACACACACCCTTACCCTGCTGCCGCAATAAGAATTCATGGCATCCAGTAACGTACAGTCCGGCGACACTACCCTCCGCGACAGCAGCATCATTCTGCTCGCCGCCTTTGTCGTGATCCTGCCGCTCCTGCTGCGTGGCGCCTCCTGCGGCCACGACCTCGACTTCCACCTGACCAACTGGCTCGAAGTCAGCGAGCAATGGTGGCACGGAATCCTATGGCCACGCTGGGCGTTCACTCCCGCATGGGGCGCGGGCGAACCCCGCTTCGTCTTCTATCCACCGCTCTCCTGGCTCCTCGGCGGCCTCTTCTCTCTGGTGCTTCCCCTCCGGCTCGTCCCGGCGGCGTTCACCTTTGTCGCGCTTACCGCCTGCGGATTCAGCATGCGCCGTCTGGCCTCAGAATGGACCACCCCTCACAGCGCGCTGGTCGCCGCGGTCTTCTACCTCGCCAATCCCTACATGCTCTTCGTCGCCTACGAACGCTGCGCCTATGGCGAGCTGCTTGCCGCTGCGTGGATGCCGCTACTTCTGCTCGCCGTGCTACGCGAAACCATCTCCATCCGCCGCGTCGCCGTCGCTATCGCTCTCGTCTCTCTCACCAACGTGCCCTCCGCGCTGATGAGCTTCTACCTCTTCGCCCTTCTGCTTCTGCTGCGACTCCTCATCGTCTTTCGCACCGCCTACTCCGGCCGCCGCTTCGCCGCCATGTTTCCTCTGCTGTTGCCTGCGGCCAGCGGCGTTCTGCTTGGGCTTGGTCTTGCCGCGTTCTATCTGCTGCCGGTCGTCTGGGAACGTCACTGGATCCACATGGAATTTGCCATCCCGCCCGGCATGCGTCCACAAGACAATACCCTCTTCCACCACACGCCCGATTTCCTTCACGACCGCGTTCTCTGGACGGCATCGAACCTCGCGCTGCTCATGATGACCGTCGCCCTCGTCTTCCTGCTGGTGGCGTGGCAACGCCGCATCCGCGCAGACCGCCGTCTCATCGCCGTCCTCGGAGCCGCGGTGATGGCGCTCGGCTTCGCCCTCACCCGTGCCAGCCTCTTCGCCTGGCGCCTGCCGGAGCTGCAGTATCTGCAGTTCCCCTGGCGGCTGCTCGCCCTGCTCGGAGCCCTATGCGGCGTGCTTCTGGCACTTGCCGTTCGCGG
>JARLFX010000039.1 GCA_031296355.1 Acidobacteriaceae bacterium | reverse complement strand
CGGCACCACCCGCGATGCCGTCGACGAGATCGTCGAGCGCAAGGGCCACATCTACCGCTTCGTCGATACCGCCGGCATCCGCCGCAAGGGCAAGACCAAGCTCATGGCAGAGAAGCTCTCCGTCGTCATGGCGCGCAAGCACCTTGAAGCGGCAGACGTCTCCCTCCTCATCATCGACGCCACCGAAGGCGTCACCGCACTCGACGCCAACATCGGCGGCTACGCGCACGAGAGCGGCCGCTCCGTCATCATCGTGGTCAACAAGTGGGACGCCGTCACCACCAACCGCACCGACGGCAAAGACCCGCTCGACAAAAAGATCTACGAGCAGCAGGTCCGCGACGCTCTGAAGTATCTCGAATACGCACCCCTGGTCTTCATCTCCGCACTGGAGAAGAAGAACATCGACCAGGTCTTCGCCAAGACCGAGCTCGTCTCCCGCGAACGCCGCAAGCGCGTCTCCACCGGCCAGATGAATAAGTTCCTGGAGAAGGTCGATTTCCAGCGCGCAAGCGTACCCATGAACAAGCGTGTCCGCATCTTCTACATGACGCAGGCCGCCGTCGCCCCGCCCACCTTTGTCCTCTTTACAGACAAAGAGGTGAAGCTGCACTTCGCCTTCGAGCGTTTCTTGGCGAACCAGATCCGCGACAGCTTCGGCTTCATCGGCTCCCCCATCTGGTTCAAAGTCCGCGCCCGCAAAAAAGTCACCCTAGCCGAGCGCACCAGATAGCTCTCAGCGGATGAGCATCAAATTCAGTGCGCTGTTACTTTGAGCTTCAACCTTTCAACATTGTCATTCTGACCCTTGAGCGAAGCGAAGGGGAAGAATCTCAACAGGCCAATCTGGCCACCGTTCCGCTGGTGGCCTCTGTCGTTCGCGTCACAAGCCAAAGGCGGGTGCCCCATACATCGCGGCTTTATGCGATGTGTGGGTTATCGCGCAGAGCGCGACCGCTCCCGCCCATGTCTAACCTCAGCAACAATTGAGAAAGTGTCATCCTGAGCGCGCATTTGCGCGAAGGATCCCGAGAGTTTCCGCATCACCCAAGCCGCCAAAAGCTTCCGCTGCACGAGTCACCATGTCTGTCGTTTCTTGCGCCTATTCTGTCATTCGTCAGCGCAGCGAAAAATCTGCTTGTGTCTTTCGGAGGGAGCAGGGGCCTTCAGGTCCCTGAATCATCCGTGCCCAAACAAGGGGCTTTAGCCCTGGGCCTTTACCCCACCGTCTCCGGCGGTGGAAACATCGGCGGCACATCATCCACTGGCGGAGCAGCCTCGTACGGCGCCACCGGCGCAATCGGTGGCTCCAGCAGATCGCCCAGCGGCTGATACCTGCCGCCGTAAAAGTAAGCCGCATAGCTCTGCATGAAGATGGCCATCATTCCACCCATCACGATGTAGCTCAAAATCAAATACGCAAAGCCCACGACGGCAAGCAATACATAGAGCATTGTGAGCACTACAACTCCGGACGTTCCGGCATGATGCAGGCTGAAATAGGCTAAGAGCCCTATGATCGCCAGTGGAATAGCGCCCGCCACGATTGCAAGTATCCATGCCACTAGGAAGCTGATTCCCGTCGCAATTCCGAGCATTAGGCGCATGAATACGTACCCCCAAAATGCACCGGGTGCCTCTCCGAATATTTCCAATGCTTTCCTGACGCTGCGAAATACAATCGGTCCTTCCAGTGCCATAATCGGCAACACAAAGTCCCATGCAAGATACAGCACCAGACAGAGCAGCATGATGGCTATAAAAATAGGCAGGAATATCTTGAGAAATGTGAGAGCTCCCACGTGTTCCATGTGCGGATGTCGAAACAGGCTAAGAAAGAGCGGTGCGATACATGCCAGGCACGTCAATAAGCCAACGACCATGAGCAGTATTTTAAAGCCGATCCACTTCCAGGTATGTCGGCCATAGCGCCTCCACATTGGTGCAATCACCGTGTTGCCCGTCGCAATCATTTCAAAGAGCACGAACTCCATTCGTGACCCGCAGTAGAAGAGGATCAATTCGATTACAAAAAAGATGAATGCGGACACTAAGAATCCAAGCAGGAAAATAAATGCCCCGGGTGTACTCTCCGTACCCGCGGGCTTGGAGTAATTGACGCTATAACTGAACATCATCCCTGCTATTGCCAGGACGCCTACTGCACAGAGCTTCAGGAATCTCGAAAAGGAAAAATTCTCAAACAGCAGTGCGCGTGTCCGCTCCCACGCGGGTCCAATAGCTTCAGTGGCAGAAAGAACTCTCATCGTTCACCTCAAACACACTCTTCGGGGATGCCGCCAAGAGTACCGCAATGCTGTTGCAGATGAAAGTAAATTCCGCGTCGACTAAACAAAGTCCCCAATGACCATGCTCACTCCACCTAGCCAAGCATCAAACGCCGCCAGCGCCCGTTCGCACTGGATGCGGTGCCGCTCCTTCTTGTCTCGCGTCTTCTTCCGCATCTCCACATCCATTGGCGGCAGCAGGTCAAACGTCATATTCGCCGGCTGAAACGTCTTCGCTTCCGTATGCGTAATGTAGTGCGTCAGCGATCCCAGCGCGCACTCCCTCGGAGCAGCCACCGGCACGCGCCCCTGCACCAGCGCCGCCGCATACCGCCCCGCCAGCAGCCCCGAAGCGATGGACTCCGTATAGCCCTCCACGCCCGAAAGCTGCCCCGCCACCATCATGCTGGGATGCGCCTTCAACTGCAGCGTCTCCGTCAGCAGCGTCGGCGCGTTGATATACGTGTTGCGATGGATCTGCCCATAGCGCAGGAACACCGCGTTCTCCAGCCCCGGAATCAGCCGCAGCACCCGCGCCTGCTCACCAAACTTCAGGTGGTTTTGAAATCCCACCAGGTTGTAGCTATCCGCCCGCAGATTCTCGCACCGCAGCTGCACCACCGCATACGGCGTCTGCCCCGTCCGCGGATCGCGCAGCCCAACCGGCTTCATCGGCCCAAAGCGCAGCGTGTCGCGCCCGCGCCGCGCCGTCTCTTCGATCGGCAGGCACCCCTCGAAGTACTTCACCTTCTCCCAGTCTTTTTCCTCCACATTCTCCGCCGCGATCAGCGCGTCCAGAAACGTGTCGTACTCCTCCCGGTTGAACGGGCAGTTGATGTAGTCCGCCGTGCCCTTGTCCCACCGCGCGGCATAGTACACGCGGTCCATGTTGATGCTGCCCGTCTCCACGATCGGGCTGATCGAGTCATAGAACGCCAGGTGCTCCGCGCCCGTCAGCCGTTGAATCTCCGCCGCCAGCGGCGAAGACGTCAGCGGCCCGCTCGCCAGTATTGTGATGCCCTCCGCCGTCTCATCCAGCCGCGTTACTTCTTCGCGATGCACGGTGATCCGTGGCTCCGCCGCAATCATCTCCGCCACCAGCCGCGAAAACACCACGCGGTCCACCGCCAGCGCATGCCCCGCCGGAACCGCGCTCGCATCCGCCGCCTGCAGCAGCAGCGACCCCGCCCGCCGCATCTCCTGCTTCAGCACCCACGGCGCCGTATTCTCGCTCTCCGATTTCAGTGAATTCGAGCAGACCAGCTCCGCGAAATCGCTCGTCTGGTGCGCCTCGGTCGAGCGCAGCGGACGCATCTCGTACAGGTCCACATCGCAGCCCAGCCGCGCCGCCTGCAGAGCCGCCTCCGGCCCCGCCAATCCTCCGCCAATCACCCGCACGCGTGCGCTCACTTCGCCGCCTCAATCATCCCCGGCAGCTTGTCGCCATCCACCCGCATAATCCGCCACTCCGTCAGCATCGTTGCGCCCATCTTCTCGTAGAAACCCACCGCCGGCTTATTCCACTCCAGCACATCCCACTGCAGCCGCCCGCTGTTTTCCGCGTGGGCAATCCCCGCCACATGCAGCAGCAGCGCCTTGCCAATCCCGCGCCCGCGAAACGCCGTCCGCACAAAAATATCTTCCACGTGAATGCCGCTGCGTCCCTTCCACGTCGAGTAGTTGTGAAAGTACAGTGCAAACCCCGCCGGCTCGCCCGCCCACTCCGCCATCACGCAGCCAAAGGCAGCATGCTCCCCAAACCCGTCGCGCAGCAGATCGCCCTCCGTGGCAGTCACCGCCTCCGGTTCGCGTTCAAATTCGGCAAGCTCGCGCACATACGCAAGCATCTGGGGCACATCGGCAGGCACAGCAGCACGTAAACAAAGCATCCCTCCATGATACCGGGATTCAGCTACCAATCTGGGTGCCCCATATCTACGCAGTTTTATCGCGGAGATGTGGGAAGCGTCGCAACGCGACGGCCGCGCGGAGCCTGCCCTGAGCGAAGCCGAACGGGCGCGCAAATATCTCTAAGCCACGAATCTTCCGGCCTCACAAACTAATTCCCAACATTGTCATTCTGAGCGTAGCGAAGAATCTGCTTCTCGCTTTGCCTTTCTGGATTAAGCCCCCGGCTTCAGCCGGGGGAGTGCGGGCTTCAGCCCGCACGGCAAGCCGCGTCCATAAAAAGGGCTTTAGCCCCGGAGCGCCGCCGCTACTTCCCCTGAAACGGAATCACAAACGGGAACAGATCCTTCCCCTCCGCATCCTTCACCATCTTCACGTAGATCTGCGCGCTCCGCAGCGCCGGCTTCGGCAGATCGCTCACGTCGTACCACAGGAATCCTGCCTGCGTCGTATGCGGCTCCACCGTCAATGCGCTGAAGCCGAATTCGTTCATGTCCTCTTCCACTTTTTTGATCTTCGGCGCGCGCTGCGGCAGCGGGATTGGCGACTTCAGCACCTTGTGCGTCGGGTCACGCACATCGCTCATGCGCCGCTCCACCTCTTCCGGCGTCGCTGCCGGAATGCGGTCGTTCGCTGCAGAGATAAACTGCATGCGAACATCATCCAGATGGATGGGCCGGTCGCCCGCGTTGGTGATGATGATGCGCACCAGGATTAAATCGTTCTGCAGATAATTGACCCGCAGAAAATCAGCCTTCTCCGGAGTGTCAAACGGATCAGCCGCTATGGTCACACCCTCCTGCGGATGCGCATCGTTCGCCGCATAGGCTGAAGCCGGCAGCGCTTTGGGTGGATGCTTCGCCGCTATCGCCGCGCCGCCGAGCAGCATTGCGCAGAACAGAAATGCAATTGGTCGCTTCATCGCTGTACGATTATCCTCTGACTTAAGATTGCTCGTAAAGGCAGACAGCCGCGAAAGGAGCCGGGTGAGCCTCTGGATTTTTTATAGCTTCGCGCTTGCATTGGCTCTCGCGTTGGGCTCGCCCTTCTGGCTCTTCCGCATGCTCACCACGGGCAAGTACCGCGAAGGCCTGTCGCAGCGCCTCGGCATGGTGCCCCCGGCCCTGCGCCGCGCCGCCCGTGGCCGCTGCGTCATCTGGCTCCACGCCGTCTCCGTCGGCGAGATCATCGCCGCCGCCCGCCTCGTCGCCGAGTTGGAAGATGCGCTGCCCGGCCACCTCATCTGCATCTCCACCACCACCCGCACCGGTCAGTCACTGGCCCGGCAACGCTTCGGCGCGGACCGCGTCTTCTACTACCCGCTGGATTTTGCCTGGATCGTCCGCCGCTACCTCACCGCGCTCGCCCCCGAGCTCCTCATCCTCGTCGAGACCGAATTCTGGCCCAACCTTCTCCTACAGTGCGCGCGCCGCAAGATCCCCGTCGCCGTCGTCAACGCCCGCATCTCCGATCGTTCGCTGCCGCGCTACCGCCGTCTGCGCGCTCTCTGGCGACCCCTCTTGCAGCGCGTCACCCTCTTCTGCGCGCAGAGCGAAGAAGACGCCGACCGCCTCCGCGCCATCGGCGCACCGCCCAAACGCGTTCGCGAACTCGGCAATCTCAAGTTCGATGTGCGTCCCGCCGAAGCCCACGGCCTTCTCGCAGACGAACTCCGCGCCCAGCTCGCTCCCGGCGCAAAAATCCTCGTCTGCGGCAGCACCCTCGATGGCGAAGAAGCCGCCGTGCTCGATTGCCTCCCCACGCTCACCGACGCCGTGCCCGGCCTGGTCTGCATCCTCGCCCCGCGTCACCCCGAACGCTTCGCCGCCGTCGCGCAGTTGCTCGCGCAGCGCGGTATCCCATTCGTGCAGCGCTCGCAGTGGTCGTCACAGCCCATCGCGCCCGCCAGCGTCTTCCTGCTCGATTCAGTCGGCGAGCTCGCCTCCATCTACTCCCTCGCCGACGCAGCCTTCGTCGGCGGCAGCCTCGTCCCCGCCGGCGGTCACAATCCGCTGGAGCCCGCTCAGTTCGCCGTCCCCGTCGTCATGGGCGAGTCGTTTGAAAACTTCCGCGGCATCATCGCCTCCATGCGCATCGCCGATGCCATTGAAATTGTCTCGCACCAGACCCTCTGCTCCACGCTGCTTGCTCTGCTCACTGATCCGCCGCGCGCCGCTGCACTGGGCGAAGCCGGCCAGCGCGTCTTCCTCTCAGAAGCCGGAGCCACCGAGCGCACCGTCGATGCTCTCCTCCCCCTGCTGCAGCGGAGCAAACCATGACCCCGCGCCGCGCACTCCTGCCCCTTGTGCCGCTCTACGCCGCGGCGGTTGCCGCGAAGAATGCGCTCTACGCCACCGGCCTGCTGCGTCCGAAGCAGCTTGCGTGGCCGGTCATCAGCGTTGGCAATCTCTCCACCGGCGGCGCAGGCAAGACGCCCTTCGTTCTCGCACTCAGCAAACTGCTGGCGGCCGCAGGTTGGCACGCTGACGTGCTCACCCGCGGCTACGGCCGCACCGGCACAGCCGTCACCAGGGTCAATCCTCTTGGCTCCGCCGCTGAATTCGGGGATGAGCCCATGCTGCTTGCGCGCGCTGGCCTGCCCGTCTTTGTCGGGGCCAGCCGTTATCGCGCCGGTCTGCTGGCCGAATCGCAAACCCCGGCAGGGAAGTCGCTGCACCTGCTTGACGATGGCATGCAGCACCGCAAGCTCGCGCGTCAGGTCGAGATCGTTCTCCTCCTGCAGGCCGACTTCAACGATCACCTGCTTCCCGCCGGCAATCTGCGTGAGCCCCTCTCCGCCCTCCGCCGCGCAGACATCATCGTGCTGCGTGCCGAAGATGCCGCGCTCGAAGCCCGCGTCCGCCACCTCCTGGGTCCCCGGCGCAATCCCATCTTCTGGCGCGTGCAACGCTCCCTGCGCTTCACCACCATGGAAGGCGTGCCCACCGAAGTGCCCTCGCGCCCCCTCGCCTTCTGCGCCCTGGCGCGCCCCGAAGCCTTTTTGGAATCCCTCCGCGCCGCCGGCTGCAAGCCAGTCACCATGGCCGCCGCGCAAGACCACCACATGTACACCGCCCGCGACCTGCAATCCCTCGCTGCCCGCGCCATTGCGCAGCGTGCGACCAGCTTTGTCACCACGGCAAAAGATGCCTGCAAGCTGGAGTCCGTGCTGCTCTTCACCCTCACCCAGCATGCCCCCGTGCTGATCGCCGAGCTGGTCACCACTATTCAGGACGAACCCGCCGCCGCGCAGTTGCTCGCCCTGCTCGACAAAAAATCCCCACGGTAGCTTCTCGTCCCGCCACAAATCCGGGTGCCCCAGGTCTCGCTTCTGAGACCTGAGTTTTCTCAAGCGGATACCCATGCATCCAGCCTCACCACTGGATTCGGGTGCCCCATACATCACGCAGCCCCTTCGCGGGATGTGTGGGACATCGTCGCGTAGCGGCGACGCTCCCGCCCATCTCCCCGCCGCCGCGCCCCACCCGCGTGAGAAGATTGTACCCATGCCACCCACCCCGCCAGCCGCCGCCGCGCCGCGCATTCTCATCGTGCGCATCGGCGCCATGGGCGATGTGTTGCACGCCCTGCCTGCGGTTGCTGCACTGCGCCAGCGTCTCCCCGCCGCACATATCGGCTGGGCCATCGAGCCCCGCTGGGCCTCGCTCCTCGCCGCCAGCACCCCTGCCGGAGCGCCGCTGGTCAACCGCATTCATCTGGTTCCGGTGCGCGAATGGAAGGCGCAGCCCGTCAGCGCCGCCACCGCGCGCAGCATCCTCTCCCTGCGCCGCCAGCTTCGCGCCGCACACTACGATATCGCCGTCGATCTGCAGGGAACCATCCGTTCCGCCGTCGTCGGCCGTCTCGCCGGTGCCAGCGTCTTTGCCGGATCATCCCAGCCCCGCGAATCCCTTGCCGCCCTGCTCTACTCGCAGAAGATTCCCCTCTCCCAGCCGCATGTAGTGCAGCAGGCCTGCGAGATTCTGGGTGGCGCAACCGGCCACGCTCTCGCGCCGGTCGATCCCGTCCTGCTCCCCGACGCCACCGCCGAAGCCTGGTGCAATGCGCTTCTATCATCCTTGCCCGAACCCACCCGCCTCGTCGTCTTCTCCGTCGGCGGTGGCTGGGGAGCCAAACGCTGGCCTCCCGAGCGCTATGGTGCGCTGGCTGCCGCGCTCAAAGCCCGCGGCTACACCACACTGGTTGCCGCCGCCACCGCAGACAATGATCTCGCCCTGCAGGTCGTCGCCGCCTCCAGCGGAGCGGCGCAGATCGCTGTCTCCGATCTGCCTCGTCTCGCCGCTCTGCTCCGCCGCGCCGCGCTCTGCATCGGCGGAGACACCGGGCCCCTCCACCTGGCCGCCGCTCTCGGCACCCCTGCCGTGGGCATCTACGGCCCTACTGACCCCGCGCGCAACGGCCCATTTACCCCCCTTGCCCGCGTCCTGCGCAACCCCCAGTCCGTTACCAGCCATAGTCGCATCCAGCAAACTGAGGCTGGTCTGCTGAGCATTCCGGTCGCAGACGTAATACACTCGGCGATGGAACTACTGCAAGCCGCAGCCCCTGAGAGCGAATGAATTCAGCAACTGGCAAGAAGACATCCTGGCAGCGCATCGCGCGCCGCATCCGTGTGCCGCTGGGCTTCGCCTTCGCCGCCCTCTATCTCTGGCGCGCCAACCCCACCCGCACCACGCTGCTCTGGAGCCTGCTTCTCGTCCTCCCCGGCCTCTGGCTGCGCGCCTATGCCTCCGGCTACGTCAAAAAGAACTCTGAGCTCGCCGTCACCGGCCCCTACGCCTACACCCGCAACCCGCTCTATCTCGGCTCTATGCTCATGGCCTTCGGCTTCGCCGCCGCCTCCCGCCGCTGGGAGATTCTCGTCATCTTCGCCGCGCTCTTCTTCACCATTTACCTGCCCACCATCTTCTCTGAAGAAGAGTTTCTGCGTGGCGCCTTTCCAGCGTTTGCGGATTATGCCGCCCGTGTGCCCCGGCTGCTCCCGCGCCTCACCCCCGCGCGCGCCCCGCAGGCCGAATCCGGTGCCTTCTCCAGCGCGCTTTACCTGCGTCACCGCGAGTACAATGCTCTTATGGGGGTTGCCGCGCTGTATGCCGCGCTTGCCCTACGGATGTTCTTCGCCGCCCGCTAATTGACGGGTGCATTTGCGTAACAGGAGCCGGGACTAAGCCATTTGAATTGCAATGTATTCAATATCCGATGGTCCCGCCATGCGCTAGCCGCCTGCATGGCCCTGCTGCCCGCCTTTGCCGCCCACGCACAGCAACTGCCTACGCTCACGCCTCCGCCCTCCGGCTATGTCTTTCCCGCACACCAGACGCTCACCTTCTCCGTAGACTGGCGCGTCTTCTCCGCCGGCACGGCGGTCTTCCATCTGGAGAACCAGGGCACGCAGGAGAAGGTCACAGCCACAGCCGATACCATCGGCGCGGTCAACATGCTCTTTCCCGTCGAAGACCGCTTCCAGTCCGTCTTTGACACCCGCACCGGCTGCTCCATCAGCTTCAACAAGCAGATCGTCGAAGGCCGCCGCAAGATCAACAGCGATCTCCAGTTCAACTACGCCACCGGCAAGCAGACCCAGACCGAAAAGAACATGGTGAAGGGAACCTCGAAGCATACCGAGACGCCCATCCCCGCCTGCGTCACCGATTCACTCTCCGCCATCTTCTACGCCGGCTCGCAGAGCTTCGGCCAGGGGCAGAGCATCGCCTTCCCCCTGGGCGACGCTCTCCGTACCGTCCCCGTCACCATGAAGGTGCTAGGCCGCGAAGAGATCAAGACCCCCGCCGGCACCTATCAGACCATCCGCGTCCAGCCCACGGCAGACAACGGCGTGGTGAAGAACCGCGGCAACATCATGATCTGGTACACAGACGATCCCCGCCACATCCCCGTCCAGATGCGCGCCTTTCTCTTCTGGGGAAGCATTACGTTCCACCTGCAATCCATTGAAAACAAGTAGCATGGCCTCGATCAGATTGTCATTCTGAGCGTAGCGAAGAATCTGCTTTCAGGCTTTTTCCCTCTGCGGTGCCAGCACGGTGAATGCGCGGTTAGCGCACGGTTTTTGATGGACAATCTCTCGGCTTAGGGTTTTGCGCGGGGATGATGGGCCGGAAGTTGGGTTTCTTACCGGTTTCTTCGGGTTTTCCGCGATTGTCTTCGCGGTAACTTCGGGTTTTGGGTATAGGTATGCGGTCTGAGATGACAGGTAAAGAGCCCAGGCGGGTGAATCACCCGCCTGCCTGTCACGTTGACCAGTGAGAGGCAAAGCCAGTTTGATACTCTATCAAGCTGGAAACGGGCCTAGAGTCAAGTGCCTGCACCCAGAAAAGAGAACAGATTATGCCCTCACTCTCAGTTCCGATTGAAGTCGAATGTAAGCACACGCGTTGTTCCAAGAGCTTTTTTCTCAATATCCAAACGCTTGAGTTTGCCACTGGCAATCCAACCGTTTCGCCGGTACGCTTCAGGCCAGTCCTGGTTTCATGTCCTCATTGCAAACAGGTCTCAGGCTATGAAAGTGGTAACAGGCGATCGCTAGTTCCCAATGAGATTCTCAAAGCTAATGCTCGCGCAGTGACGCTTGAATGCCAATGTGGAGGTTTGTCACCCGTGTTTACATTCGCGGATGCATCGGACTGGGAAACTGAGGTTTCCAGATGGAGCTTTGGTCGAAGTGGGCGCTGCCCCAGTTGTCAACACCCCTTTGGTCTTTTGAGGGTGGTTCATGTCTCTGAGCCGGATTAGGGTAATCCGGAAGGTCTAAATCATTTGTAATGCGCCCCCGGCTTAGTGCAGCCGGAACCGTTCCCGCATCAGCCGCTGGAACCGTGGCTTGTAGATCAGGTCGTACGCCAGTTCCTTGTCCGGAAAGAGTGCAAGCGCAGCAATGCGGCTGTCTGCCACCATCTGGCTGGCGTCGTCGATGGAGAGGCTGCCATCCTGTGCGATCACCTGCATCACCATGTTCATCATCATGTGCAGGCGGCGCAGTTTCTGGTCTTCGGTCAACTCCGGCTTCATTGTGCTGAGGTTGTTTCCGTTGTTCGCTACTGCGTCCATGCTGCCTCCATTCACTCGCTACTGTGGATTAGATGCATAGCTGCCGGCGCGGATTCTCCCCCCGCTGTCCAGCAGAAATGTGGATAGCCCCATCATATCCGTGCGGTAAAGCGGCGTATGCGAGTTTGCGAACTCATCAAGAACTTCTATGCGCGGATGCCCGAATGGATTATGCCGCCCGCAGGAGATCACCGCCTCCTGCGGCCGCGTCGCTGCCAGAAACTCCGCAATGCTGGAGCTGCGGCTGCCGTGGTGTCCCACCTTCAGCAGCGTCACCAGGTGCACTCTGCCCGCCGCCAGCATCGCCCGCTCGCTGGGCGCCTCCGCGTCGCCCTCCAGCAGAGCATTGGCGCGGCCATAATGGATGTCCAGCACCAGCGAGTCGTTGTTCATGGCCTTCTCGACTGGCTGGTAGTCGCGCTGCGGCGCCAGGACCTCTACCTGCGTGCCGTCGAACGCGAAGCTGTCTCCCGCCGCGAACTGCCGCACCGTCACATGCAGCGCCGCCGCCTCATCCAGCAGCGCGCGGTACGCCGGTGTCATCGGGTTGATGCCGACCCATAGCTCGCGTGGCCTGAAGTTGCGCAGTACAGAAGCCATGCCGCCGATGTGGTCGCTGTGCGCATGCGTCAGCGCCACCGCATCCAGCCGCCGGATGCGCCGCGACCAGAGGTACGGCGACACCACCTCTTCGCCGATATCCACGCTGCTCTGCGCAAATGGCCCGCCGATGGGCCCGCCCGCATCCACCAGCAGCGTGTGCCCCTGAGGCGACACCACCAGCAGTGAATCCCCCTGCCCCACGTCGATGGTCGTAATCTCCAGTACGTCTTGTGTCGTATACGCTGGCCACGGCCAAAGCAGCAGCACTGCGGCCAGCGGTAGCGCGGCTAAACCGGCCAGCAGCCACGCACGTCTCCGACGCACCGCCCATATCGCGAACACCCACAGCAGACACGCCGCGGTAATGACTACCGGCCCCGGCGAAGGCATGCGCAGATCCGCCACAGCAACGCGGCTCACATGGCCAATCACGAAGGTGATGCCATGCAGCATCGCCGCCGTTGCTGTTCCCGGCAGGCATCCCAGCGCAGGATGTACCAGCGCGAATAAAAATGTCAGCATCCCCGCAGGCACCACAACGCTCACCAGTGGAATGCTGACCAGGTTCGCCGGAATGGCCAGCACCGTGGCGCGGTGAAAGTAGACCGCCATTGGCAGAATCATCAGGAACTCCGCCACCATGCCGATCAGGCAGAGCTCCGCCGCCCAGAAGCAGAGCCGCGCCAGCAGGGCAGGCAGACGTCGCGCTCGTCTGCCCAGTACCGGCTGTAGATGCAGTCCCAGCAGCCGCAGCATCACCCGGAACTGTGCTACCCGGGGCGGTAGGGTCACGTCCAGCTCCACAGCGTCAATCTGCCGCGCCCCGCGTGCATACGGCACAAAGCTGCGCTCGCCCAGCGGCACCGCAATACCGCCAATGGAGAGCAGCGCGAGAAAGGTCATCTGGAAGCTGGCGTCAAACAGGCTCCGCGGAGCCAGCGCCAGCACGGCGAGCGCCGCCACGCCCAGCGCATTCATCACATTGCGTTCGCGCCACAGCAACCGCGCTGCAAAGAAGACCGCCGCCATCCCCAGCGCCCGTTGCACGGGCACCCCCCATCCGGTCAGCATGGCATATCCCAGAGCCAGCGAGAGCGTGATGAGTGTATTCGCAAGAAGTGGAACTCGAAGCCGTTTCAGTATGAGAAAGAGCAGCCCGGCAATGACGCCGAGATGCAATCCTGAGACCACGAAGAGGTGGAATGAGCCGGTGCGTTCAAAGCCAGTGCGCAGCGTGCGGTCCAGCCGTGAACGATCGCCGAAGAGCATGGCATTCAGCATGCCGGCGTCTTCCGCCGTCAGCCGCATCTGTGAAGGGAGCCGCAGATTCGCGGCCGATGCCTGGTAGGCGAACATCTTCTCCCCCGCCCACTGTTGCGCTGCCATCACGCGGCAGTGCAGCGATGCATGCTTGGCAGGGAATATCCGCACCTTTCCCGCGGCCAGACTGGCGTGCGTGCCGATGCCCTGGGTCAGCAGGTAGCCCGCGTAGTTCCATACCCCGGGATCGTAGAAGCGCGGTGGAACTTTCATCTGCAGGGGCGCGATGATGCGGTCGCCGCAGTGCAGCACTGGCAGCGCAGCATCATTTGCCATGCTCTCATCTCCGGTTTCATAGGTTGTAGGAGTGAAGTCGGCTTCGGGCGCACCCGTATGCCGCTCTCGCTCGCTGTTGCCGTCAAACACGGTGATGCGCACGCCGCCCGTGACCGGCTGCATGCGAGTGGTGTCCGGTTGTATATCTTCGACTGCATCCACGGCGATGTCCGTGGTCTCCATGCCGGTCTGCGCGTAGCCATGCGGCTGTGCCAGCGGGCGTCCGCTGCGCATCACCACGCCAGAGACGCTGCGGCTCAAGCCGTCGGCATAGTGCAGCAACTCGGTCTGCGGTGCGGGCATGGGTTGCAGCTCCGTGCACCATATTCCTGCGCAGAGCCACACAGCCGCCACCGGCATCCACGCCATACGCAGTGCGCGCCGCCATGCGAGCCACGTCAGCGCAGCGCAGAGGAGCGTTGCAATCAGCAGAATGATGGGCGGATGCCATACCCGCAGCGAGAGCAGAATGCCCAGCGCGAAGCTGGCAGCGGCCAGCATGGCAGGCATGTGCGACAGGCTGATGGGCGCTACCGCGTGGGTGTGGCGGGTCTTGCGCAGGATGTGTCCTGCGGTCGTTGGTGCATCGCTGTGGATCCCGGCGGAATCTGGCATGAACCTTCGTTTCGCTTGTTCGCCGGGGATGCGATTCAGTTTTTGCGCAGCACCGTCACTGTTTCCAGGTGAAAGGTATGCGGAAATAGATCGACCATGTGCATCGTATGCACGCGGTAGCCGGATTCTATCAGCACCGCGAGATCGCGTGAGAGTGTGACCGGGTCGCAGGAGACATACACCATCTCCTCTGCGCCCACTTGCGCCAGCAATTCGCACACGGCTTTGCCCAGCCCGGCGCGCGGCGGATCCAGCACAATCAGTTGCGGAGGCTTCTTGCTGGAGGGTGCCGCCGTGCGGCGCAGAAAGTCCAGCGTGGTGTTCTCAATCGCGCGATGCTGTTCGCCGGCCAGGGCCAGGTTATGCTGCAGGTCGCACACCGCCGGCACCGCGACCTCCACTGCCACCACCCGCGCAAAGTTCTCTGCCAGCGCCAGCGAAAACAATCCCACCCCGGCATAGAGATCCCATACCAGCGCACCGCTGCGCCCCTGCACTGCGAGCTCGATTAGTTCTGCCGCCAGAAAGCGGTTGACCTGGAAGAACGCACCGCGGGTTACGCGGTATGCATGTGCAGCGACGTTGCAGGTCAGCGCATCTGCGCCCCATCGCGCCAGCTCGCGCGGCGGAGCCGTCGGATCGCCCGCCTGCTCGTAGATTCCAGCTCCAGCCAGCTCCGGAATCGCCTTCTGCAGCGCTGCCATCGCCACAGAAAATTCCCCGGCAGGTACATTCGGTTTCAGCAGGATTGCAATCTGCAGTGAGCTCTCGGCTGCATCGCAGAAAAACTCCGCCTCGATGGCATCGTCTGTCCACACTGCGTTCGCGCATGCATGGCACAGCGCATCTGCCGCGCGCAGCAGCAACGGCGCGGTGATAGGGCACTCCTTCACGGCAAATGCGGTATGCGAGCGGCGCTGTTTGTAACCCAGCCGCAGCCCGCCATTCTCGCGCACAAAGTGCATGCGGATGCGGTTTCGATACGCCCACGGTTCTGCGCTATGCAAGGTGATATCTGGCGGCGTTACACCCGCGCGCACCATCGTTTCGCTCAGAATATCGCGCTTCATTGCGAGCTGCGCCGGATAGGTTGCATGCTGATAGCTGCATCCGCCGCACACGCCAAAGTGCAGGCACTTCGCGGCAGTGCGCTCTGGGGCAGTTTCCAGTATTGTTACCGCTTCCCCCTGCGCGACGCCGCGTTTGTTTTCGTGAACGCGCGCTTCCACCAGTTCGCCTGTCAGAGTGAGAGGCACCAGGACGGCCTTGCCGTCTGGCAGTCGAGCCAGTCCAGCGCCACCGTACACCGCTTTCTCAATGCGAAGTGTGAGCGGCTCGCTCTGCGAAATGTGCTCGTGGGAATTTTTCATGCGTGGCTCATGTAGAACAGGCTCAGGCGGGGCAGTTTGCGAGATTCCATTAGCCGCTTGTGCAGAAATTGTTGTTCGATCTGGCGAATCTGCACGGCCTGCATGCGGCTGCGATACGGCGCCAGTTCGCGCGCCGCCTGCTCGCGAAGTTGCACCAGCTCCTGCTCCGGCGCTGCCGTCAGCAGGGCGGCAAAGATCTTTTCTTCCAGCACGGTCAGATTGCGGTCCAGGTCTTCCAGCGGAGTTGCCGGGGCGGCGCGCAGCTCTTCCGCCAGAGTGCGCAGCCGCGCTGCCGTCTCGCGCAGCACCGTATCAGCAGGCGGTGGCAGCGCGGCACTTTCCAGCGTCGATGCATTGTCTTCCAGAAACTTCGCAACAGGCTCAGCCTCAAATCCGCTGGGCTGCGCTTCCTTCGCCGGAGCAGAGCCGATGGCAGCTTCCGCCAGTTGTTCGGCGGCAGCCATCACTTCCTGCGCGCACCAAGCCAGGGAATTCACTTTGCGCAGCTTGCTCTTGGCGCGCTGTGCCCGCACATCGTACTTGTCGAAGGCGGAGTCAATGCCGCGCAGGGCTGCCGCCAGCGGCACGCCGGCCTCGCGCCATGCCTCGATCAGCGCCCAGTCCAGCGTGGTCAGCAACTGGAGCTGTCCGCGCCGCTGCATGAACCGCTCTTCGATCTCGGTAAAGTAGTTGAAATAATTCTGCAATGCGTTTGCGCTCGTCTCTTGTGTTGAGATTTTACGCGTGCGCCGGTAGTGGCGGCGCTGTGGCAGTACGTTTGCGTGCGCGGTCGGCGTTGCGCTCGTAGATGATGCGCAGGCCGGTCAGCGTCAGCATGGAATCCACTTCATGCAGGTACTTTGATCCGCTGGCGATCAGGCGCGACATTCCGCCCGTGGCCACCAACTTCGTCTCCTGGCCCAGCTCTGCGATCAGCCGCTCCAGAATGCCATCCACCAGGCCGATGTAGCCGTAATACAGACCGATCTGGATATTGTCTGTAGTCGATGTGCCAATAATTTTCGCTGGCCGCTTCACGTCTACGCGGGGCAGTCGGGCGGCGTGCTCAAACAGCGCCTCGGCTGCGATGCCGAGGCCCGGCGCAATGGCGCCGCCGATGAATTCACCCTTCTTCGAGATCACGTCGAAGGTCGTGGCCGTGCCCATATCCACCACGATGCATGGGCCGCCAAAGCGCTCAAACGCAGCCACGCAATTCACAATGCGGTCCGCGCCAACCTCCGATGGATTGTCCACCAGCACCGGCAGCCCGGTCTTCACGCCCGGCTCCACAAAGAGCGGCTTGATCTTGAAGTAGCGCTCGCACACCTGGCGCAGCGCAGAGTCGATCGGCGGAACGACGGAGGAGATGATGATGGCGTCGACTACATCGATCGTCATCTTCCGCAGCGCGAACAGGTCGCGGAAGAGCATGCCGTATTCGTCCGTTGTTTGAATGTGGGATGTGGTGATGCGCCAGTCCGCGATAAGCTCCGTTGGAGTATCGGGACCTGTTTTGTACAGCGCAAGAACGGTGTTGGTGTTGCCTACATCGAGTGCCAGTAGCATAGCGCCTTCCTGCCTCGTCTTTCTTTCAATTGATTTCGCGGACTCCGCCGGATAACACCAGCCGCTCCGAGCCGCCTCCCGTCCGGATGCGTAGAAAACCATGCGCGTCCAGGCCGTTCGTAGTACCAGTATATCCGCCCGCATCCTCCACGTGGACGCGCTTGCCCCGCACCCACGACGAGGCTGCCGCAAACCGCTCCAGGATCTCGCTGCCTGCTTCCAGATCAGCGACTTCCTGCACAATATTGCGCAGCAGAGCAGCCAGCAATCCCTGTATGTGCTGGGGCCTGCCCGTCTCAATGCGGAGTGATGTAGCGAGGTGGCGTAGCTCTTCCGGGAAGGCATCGTGATTGACGTTGATGCCCACGCCGATCACCACATGGCGAAAGCGTTCGCCATCGCCGCCTGCCGCCGTCTCCACCAGAATGCCGCCGCACTTCTTGCCATCGAGCATCAGGTCGTTGGGCCAGCGAATGTCTGCCTGCAATCCGCTCACTGTAGCGATTGCCGCCTGTGCCGCTAACCCGGTAACGAGTGATATCTTCAGCGCTGCGGTGGGCGAGATGGCCGGACGCAGCAGCACGCTCGCATACAGACCTGCACCTGCGGGTGAATGCCACGTGTGTCCGCCGCGCCCGCGGCCTGCGGTCTGCTGCTCCGCAAAATATGCTGAGCCAGCCGGAGCCCCCGCCTGTGCCGCTTCCAGCGCCGCCGCATTGGTAGAGCCGATGACAGGGAAGTGATGGAGGTGCCCGTGCAGCATGGTGCCGCGCACCGCATCGTTCAGCGCGGCCAGGTCATAGAGCGCCATGGTCAGCGTTCAGCCACGATCTTCATGCTCAGATCGACGGCGGTGGTGGAGTGCGTCAGTGCGCCAACGGAGATGAAGTCCACGCCGGCCAGCGCGTACTTGCGCACCGTCTTCAGATTCATGTTGCCGGAAGATTCAATCTTGATCTTCGGCGATTGCTTGCGGATCTGCTTCACCGCCTTTTTCGTCTGGTGGGGCGTCATGTTGTCCAGCAGAATGCTCTCTGCTCCGCCCGCCAGCGCCTGGTCCAGCTCCACCTGCGAACGCACTTCCACCTGCACGGTCTGCCCCGGTTTGCGCCCGTCCAGCGCAGCAGCCAGCGCCTTGGGCAATCCGCCGCCCAGCGCAATGTGGTTGTTCTTGATCAGGATGCCATCCTGCAGGTCAAGCCGGTGGTTTACCCCGCCGCCGCAACACACAGCATACTTGTCCAGCGTGCGCAGGCCGGGAATCGTCTTGCGCGTATCCAGAATCTTCGTCTTTGTTGTGGCCACAGCCTTCACATACTGGTTGGTCAGCGTGGCGATTCCGCACATGCGCTGCAGCAGGTTCAGGATCACGCGCTCGCACGAAAGGATGGTGCGCGCATTCGCCCGGATCACAGCGATGGACTGCCCCTTCTTGATGCGCACGCCGTCGAAAATCTCCGGATGGCTGATCACCTGATGCCTGCTCCCGGGTTTTGCGTCCATCTTCGCGAAGAGGTCCAGAAACGCCGGAATGCAGCCTACGCCTGCCAGGATGCAGTCTTCCTTGGCGATTATCGTCGCGCTGGCGCGCAGCTTGGGATCGATGGTCAGCGCCGTGGTCACATCATGCGTGGCCTTGTCTTCCAGCAGCGCTGCTTCCAGAATGCTCTGTATCCGCCGACTCTTCCACTCCATGGGTTTGTCCTTTTGGGCTAAGTGCTCTTTCATCGTAAACCCAGCGGAGGCTCCAGTAAAAACACTGTGCGATATGCGACCGTCCCCGTTGGCAGCCGTTTGCTGCGGATGATATTGTCGCCCTAATGCAACCAATGATTGTCACCGTCCAACAACACATCCTGGAAGAGCAGCGTAAGCGCTCTGACGCGACCGGAACCTTTTCCTGGCTCCTCTCCGGGATCACGCTCGCCGCCAAAATGGTGGAAGCGAAGATCCGTCAGGCTGGCCTGCTGGACGTACTCGGCTCGCTCGGCCAGGAAAACGTGCAGGGCGAAACCCAGCAGAAGCTAGACGTGTACGCCAACCAGGCGCTATTGCACTGCCTCGGCGTGCGAGACAGCGTTGCCGCGCTCGTCTCCGAAGAGAATGAAGAGCCCGTGATCTTTGATCGCGATGGCGAGACGGGCCGCTACATCATCGTCTTCGACCCGTTGGACGGTTCATCCAACATCGACGTCAATGTGAACGTCGGCACCATCTTTTCCATCTTTCGCCGCCCGTTCGGCTGCAAAGGCACGCCCGACGATCTCAAGGCCGCCATCCTGCAGCCCGGTACGGAGCAGGTGGCTGCTGGTTATGTTGTCTATGGTCCATCTACCGTTCTGGTCTACACGGCTGGCAATGGCGTCTACGGCTTTACGCTGGACCACACCATCGGGGCCTTCGTGCTCAGTAACTCCAATATGCGCATGCCGGAGTCTGGCCCCTACTATTCCGTGAATGAAGCGAATGCTGAGAGCTTTCCGCAAGAGTACCGCGATTACCTTACCCTGCTGCGCACCGGCGGTCTGGACCGCACCTACAGTTCGCGCTATATCGGTTCGCTCGTCGCAGACTTCCACCGCACATTGCTGAAGGGCGGAATCTTCCTCTATCCGCCCACGGCCAAACAGCCCGGTGGCAAGCTGCGTCTGCTGTATGAAGCGAATCCGCTGGCGTTCATTGCCGAGCAGGCAGGCGGCCTCGCCATTGCAGGCAAGGGCCGCGTGCTGGATATCCAGCCCAAGGGGATTCACCAGCGCACGCCGTTCGTCGTTGGCAGTCGTAAGGAAGTGGAAGCGCTACAGAAGATTCTGTAGCACTTCCATGTAATTTATTCGAAAGGCAGGCCTTTCAGCGCAGCCCTGGTCTTGTCGTAGAGCAGCTTGGTTTCCGCCTGTTGCTTCTTCAGCCCATCCACTACGTTCTGCGGAGCCTTCGCCAGAAATGCTTCATTGCCCAGTTGCCGTTCCGCGCCCTGCAGCCCCTTTTCGTACTTCGCCAGATCCTTGCTGAGCCGTTCGCGCTCCGCGGCCACATCGATCTGCCGTTCGTAGGTCACGGCCACGTCAAAGCCCGCGGTACTGCGCGCATTGGTTCCATGTAACGGAGCCTCCGCGATCTCTACCACGGAGACGCGCGCCAGCCGCGCGAGCATGATCGCATTTTCCAATGCGAGTACATCCGCGCCCATGTCAGAGTAGATCTCGATTGGCGCGGCTTCCTTCTCCGGCACCGCCAGATCTTTGCGCAGCCCACGCACCGTCACGATGAGCTGCTGCAGTGTCTCCATTGCAGCTACCGCTTCGGGATTGTTAGTCATCTGTGCAGCCTGCGGATACGCCGTGCGCGCGATAGACTTCGCCGGCGGCTTGCCGTCGTACAGCGCCTGCCATATCTCTTCTGTGATGAACGGCATGAACGGCGATAGCATGCGCAGAGCTGCTTCAAACACCGCGATCAGCGTACGCAGCGCCGCTTCCGTCTCGCCTTTTTTCGCCGCGTCGTCAAAGTTCAGCCGCAGCTTTACGATCTCCAGGTACCAGTCGCATAGCTCGCCCCAGAAGAACTGGTAGACGAACGCCGCCGCCTCATCAAAGCGGTACTCGCCCAGCGCGCGGTGCACATCCGCGGCAGTCGCCGCCAGCCGCGAGACGATCCACTGTGCCTCGATCGGTGCGTCCGTTGTCGGATTCAGCGCCGGAGCCAGCGTGCTCAAATCTACCGTGATGCCGGCTTCCTTCGCGCGCTCCACCTGCATGAAGACGAATCGTGCCGAGTTCCAGATCTTGTTGGCGAAGGCGCGGCTGCCCTCGGTACGTGCTTCGCTGAACGCAATGTCTGTACCCGGCGAAGCCATGCTCGCCAGCGTGAACCGCACTGCATCCGTGCCGAAGCGCCCGATGATGTCGATGGGGTCGATCACATTGCCCTTGGTCTTTGACATCTTCTGCCGGTCGGCGTCGCGCACCAGCGCATGAATGTAGACCTCGCGGAACGGCACTGCATCCTTCAGTGTCCGGGCCGAGCCATCCGGCATCGGCATGTCGAGCATGAAGTGCGATCCCAGCATGATCATGCGCGCCACCCAGAAAAACAGGATGTCAAAACCCGTGACCAACACATCCGTGGGATAGAAAGCCGCCAGATCCGTGGTCTGCTTCGGCCAGCCGAAGACGGTGAAGGGAAGCAGCCCGCTGGAGAACCACGTATCCAGCACGTCCGTCTCCTGTGTCAGCTCGGTTGCGCCGCACCCGCTGCATGCAGTCGGGGTCTCGCGCGCCACAGTCACTTCCGGGCACTTTGCGCAGTGCCACGCCGGAATGCGATGGCCCCACCACAACTGCCGCGAGATGCACCAGTCATGGATGTTCTTCATCCACTCGTCATAGGTCTTGCGATACTGCTCCGGCGTGAACCGGACGTGACCCTCTTCCACGGCGCGGATCGCGTCTGCCGCAATCGAATTGCCGCCGCGCTTCGGCGTCTTATTCACCGCCATGAACCACTGTTTGCTCAGCCGCGGCTCCACGATCGTCTTGCAGCGGTCGCACTTGCCCACAGAGTTCGCATGGTCTTTGATTGCAACCAGCAGCCCCAGTGCCTCGAGATCTTCCAGAATCTTCGTCCGTGCATGGAAGCGTTCGAGTCCGGCGTAGACGCCGCCCACTTCGTTGATGTGGGCGCTTTCGTCCATCACGTTGATGCTCGGCAGATTGTGCCGCTGGCCGATGGCAAAGTCATTCGGATCGTGCGCCGGTGTTACCTTCACCGCGCCCGTGCCAAACTCCGGGTTCGCCCACTCGTCCGTCACCACGGGAATCTCACGGCCCGTCAGCGGCAGCCTCAGCATCCTGCCGTGGAACTTCGCATAGCGCTCGTCCGTCGGATTCACCGCAACCGCAACGTCGCCCAGCATCGTCTCCGGTCGCGTCGTCGCCACCACAATGGAGCCATCGCCGTCGGCTGCGTCATACCGAATCTCATACAGCTTGCCCTGCTGCTCTTCGTGGACGACCTCAAGATCGCTGATCGCCGTCTGGCAGCGCGGACACCAGTTCACGATATACACGCCGCGATAGATCAGCCCCTGCTCATACAGCCGCACGAAGCTCTCGCGCACGGCGCCGGAGAGGTTCTCGTCCATGGTGAAGTATTCGCGCGACCAGTCCACGCTCGCGCCCAGCCGCTTCATCTGGTCCAGGATGGCGCCGCCGTAGTGGCGCTTCCACTCCCACACGCGCTCCACAAAGGCCTCGCGGCCCATATCCTGCCGCTTCTTGCCTTCACCTGCCAACTGCCGCTCCACCATCATCTGCGTGGCAATGCCGGCATGGTCCGTTCCCGGAACCCACAGCGCCGTCTCGCCGCGCATGCGGTGCCAGCGGGTCAGAATGTCCATCTCCGTCTGGTTCAGCATGTGGCCCATGTGCAGGCGGCCGGTTACGTTGGGCGGCGGCAGTAGCTGGGTAAAGCGGGCAGCGCCTGCTTCAGGCGCAGTGGTATGGAAGAGCTGCTCGTTGACCCAGTATTGGGCCCAGCGCTCCTCAATGGCTGTAGGATCGTAGGATTTTGATAGTTCCTGGGGCATGAGCTTTTTGTGCCTTACGTAAAAAGCGGCAGGCATTGGCCGCCTGCCGCGGTTGATTCAGGTGGAGCGATATCGCGCACAGCCTGGTGCGCTCTCGCGTTTAGAAGGGGTTCAGCTTGTTGATGCCCTTCTTCTTCTTGTGCTTGCTGCT